>DATARX010000196.1:0-3967 GCA_036263955.1 Rhodopila sp. | reverse complement strand
CGTGATGGACTATTACACCCCGCCCGGCACCTCGCTGACCGAAACCAGCCGCGAGGTGGCCGAAATCGACGCCATGCTGAAGGCGACGCCGGAAGTCGCCACGTTTTCGCGCCGGCTTGGCACCGGCCTCGGCGGCGATCTTGGGGAAAGCTACCACGGCGACTACTTCGTCCGGCTGAAGCCGAACCACGCCCGCTCCACCCCCGACGTCATGGCCGCGATACTGGCCGAGGTCCAGGCCAAGGTGCCAGGGGTGGACGTCGAACTGGCGCAACTGATGGAGTACCTGATCGGCGACCTGACGGCCGTGCCGCAGCCGATCGAGATCAAGCTGTACGCCACGGACCTGGCCGCACTGATCCCACAGGCGGAGAAAGTCGCCGCCGCGATCAGCAAGGTCGACGGCGTGACGGAAGTGAAAAGCGGCGTCAAGCTAGCCGGCGATGCGCTTGATCTGCGGATCGACCCGGTGCGTGCCGGGATCGAAGGAG
Source organism: Rhodopila sp. (assembly GCA_036263955.1). Classification (GTDB taxonomy): domain Bacteria; phylum Pseudomonadota; class Alphaproteobacteria; order Acetobacterales; family Acetobacteraceae; genus Rhodopila. Next base: position 3,476 of record DATARX010000196.1, on the reverse strand, counting down.
TGACGCCGGACGACATTTCCCGCGCGGTGGATGGCGCATTGACCGGGACGGTGGCGACCCAGGTTCCGCAGGCGACGAAGACCATTGGGGTGCGTGTTCGCCTGCCCGATGCGCTACGGCTGCGAGAGACGGCCCTGGCCGATCTGCCGATCCGAGCCGCTGACGGCCATGTCTTTCCGCTACGGCGCGTTGCCAGCCTGGTGCCGGTGACCGGTCAGCCCGAAATCTCTCGCGATAATCTACAACCGATGATCGCCGTGACGGGACGGATCGAAGGGCGCGGGATCGGCGCCGCAGTCGGCGACGTGCAGCACGTCCTCAACCAGCCCGGCATGCTCGGGGCGGGTGTGCGCTATGAACTGGGCGGTTTGTATCAGCAGCAGCAGATCGCGTTCGCCGGGCTCGCGCGGGTGTTCGCGGCGGCCCTTGTTGCCGAGTTCATTCTGCTGCTGTTCCTGTACGAACGGCTGTGGTTGCCGGTGATCATCATCGTCTGCTCGCTGCTGTCCACCACCGCCGTCTTCACCGCGCTTTGGCTGACAGGCGTGGAGCTCAACATCACCGCGCTGATGGGGATGACCATGATCATCGGCATCGGCACCGAGATGGCGATCTTCTACGTCTCGGAATACGCCGAACTGGCGCACTACATGGAACCGCAGCGAGCGCTTCGGGAGGCGAGCCGCAACCGGCTACGGCCGATCACTATGACAACGCTGGCGGCGATTCTGACCTTGATGCCGCTGGCGCTCGCGCTGGGCCAGGGGGCCGCTATCCAGCAACCGTTGGCGATTTCCATTATCGCGGGCCTGCTCCTGCAGTTCCCCTTGGTGTTGCTGGTGATGCCGGTGTTGATCGGCCTCACCCTCGGTAATCGGCATGGCAACGGCACCGGACCGAACACCGGCTGAATTGCGCGGCCATCGCCAGAAAATTGACCAAAGGAGCTCCGATCATGGGCGTCAACTTGTCGATTACGAAGGTTCTCGCCAGCCTCCGCCAAGGTGGCTTGCGCCACCGTTACAGCATGCAGACGTTAGACCGGGCATGTTCCTCGGTCCGTTGATCCCGGCCGTTCTCGGCCCGGCGCTGGTTGCGTCGGCCGCGCCGGGCGATACGGCGCTTCCGACAAAGGCGGGTTTGGCCGACAGCGCGGCTGATCTGGATCGCGACGGGATCGATCTGGCGTCGTCGCTGACCGTATCGCGGGTCGCCCTGCCGGCGGCGCGCCGGAATCCGGTCCAGCAGAGGGTTCGCGCGCGCAATGGCGTGGCGCAGACTAAAGGGCTGCAAGCCGGGCCGCTGCCCAATCCCCAGGGCGCCGGGGCTAATCTGCCTCTTGTCGCCGGGTTCGGGACAACTCAGGCGTGGAACCCCAGCCCCTGCGAGGCGATCCGCTCGCTAATTACGTTGTCCCGTTCCCGGGCCGCTGCCGGTTCCAGCGCACATATTTTTTGGCGGTCGTCATCACCCCCACCTGCAAGAAACGTTGGCTCTGGGCGCGCGGTTGACCAGGAGGGCTTCGTGCTCGACGTCCGCGTCCAGAGCCGGTGCGACCTGAAGGCGGCCAAGCGCCTGTTCGGCAAACGACTTAAAAAGCAGGGACGAGCGCCTCTTGTGTTGATCACCGATAAGCTGGAAGTCGGTGCGATTGCCAGGAGGGAGATTATGCCGGGCGTCCAGCACCGGCAGCAAAAACGCCTCAACAGTCGGGCCGAGAATTCCCATCAACCGATCCGACGGCGAGAACGGACCATCAAGCAGTTCAGGTCGCCGCAGCGGACACACTGGTTGCTTTCGACCCACGATCGGATCGCCAACGTCTTCGCTAGCCATTCAAGTCGAGACACTGCCGCCAGATTTCGTTCTGCTCGTGGGTCGGCGTTCATGCTTTGGGCCAAGGTCGTCGACGTCGCCATGGCCACATAATCACACGGGTCGCCGGGTCGTCGCTTGATCCTTTTTACATTTCGTCATCCCCCCATCCGACAACTTGATGGTGCCGTTCGCCTATGCAGCAACCCGACGGGAACATCTCGATCGCACTGACGCTGGTGCTCTGCCTCTTATCGGCCGGCTGCTCCCTGGTGCCCGACTACCATCGGCCTCAGACCGATCCGGCCGCCGCCTGGAACGCCGGCACCGTCACCACATCCGCCACGGCGGTCGCGGCCCGACGTGCCTGGTGGCGGAGCTTCGCCAGCCCTGAACTGGACTGGCTGATGGCGCGCAGCCTTTCCAGCAATTTCAATCTGCGGGCCGCGGTGGCGCGCGTGGCGGAAGCCGATGGCACGGCGGAGATCGACGGGGCACCGCTGTTGCCATCGCTCGCTGTGGTCGGCACCCAGGATCAGGCAAATGGCGCCAATAACAGCGGGACGCACGCGATTTATGCACAAGCGACCTACGAACTTGACTTTTGGGGGAAGAACCGCGCTGCGGCGGCTTCGGGTGCGGCACTGGCGCATGCCTCGGCATTCGATGCCGACACGGTCGCCATGACGCTGTCCGCCTCGATCGCCGACACGTATTTCCAGATCCTGTCGCTGGGCCAACGTGTGCGCCTGGCCCGGCAGATCGCCGGCGACGCGCGTCGCGTGCTGGCGCTGGTGCAGGTCCAGCGGGGCCTTGGTTCGGCGACGGACCTGCAGGTGGAGCAGCAGCGCGCGGCGGTGGCGACGTTCGACGCCGCGGTGCCGATGCTGCAACAGCAGATGGAGCAGGCGACGCATCTGCTGGCGGTGCTGACCGGCCGCGCACCGGAGGGCTTCGTCGTCGATGCCGCCGACCTTGACGATGTGGCGCGGCCGGACGTTCTGCCCGACCTGCCGGCCGCGCTGCTGGAACGGCGGCCCGACATCAGGGCGGCGGAGGCACGGCTGATCGCCGCGAATTTCGATATCGGCGTGGCCCGCGCGGCCTTCTTTCCCACCGTTTCCTTGACCGGGGCCGCCGGTATCGGCGCGACGTCCCTGTCGCATTTCTTTCCACCCGCCGCGGTGACCGATATGGGCGCCAGCCTGCTGCAACCGCTGTTCCAGGGCGGTCAACTCGAAGGTCAGCTGCGTTTCAGCCGCGCCCGCCAAGTGGAGCTGGTGGCAACCTACCGTCAGACCGTTATCGCCGCCTTTCAGGACGTCGAGGATGCCCTCAGCGAACTGAAGCATCTGCGCGATCAGGAGGCGGTCGAGGCCGTGGCGGAAGCGGCGGCTCGCAAGGCCGCCGATCTCGCGCAAGTCCAGTACAGGCTGGGCAGCGCCGACTACCTGACCGTGCTGACCATGGAGCAGACGCTGTACCAGACCCAGGATGCGCTGCTGCAACTGCGCTTGCTCCGGCTGCAGGCGATCGTCGGCCTATTCCGGGCGCTCGGTGGCGGTTTCGCCGCGGCGGAGGGGGCGCCCACGATGGAGGCCGGCGTGCCCCCCGCCATGCGGGCCGGCGTGTCCGCCGGCATGCTTGTCCCGACCAAGGCC
>DATARX010000180.1:0-1889 GCA_036263955.1 Rhodopila sp. | reverse complement strand
CTTATGGCGGCGAGTTCCTCCGCCAGGGACATGCGATCAGACTCTGAAGCCGATACCAAGTTTTGAGACCCACAATCATCACATTGTCAGTTCATGCCGCCGCGGGTGCCGCCGTTGACGGGGATGAGTTGGCCGGTGACGTAGTTCGACAGCGGTGAGCATAACCAGAAGATCGCGTCGGCGGCTTCGGTGATGGTGCCGGTGCGACCGAGGACTGTCAGGGGCATCGGCTTGGGTGCGTAGATTTCGGCTTCGGTGGGTGGCTTGTCGGGGTCGATGGTGACGCCGAGGCGTTCGGCTTGTTTGGCGGGCATGCCGACATGGATTGTCCGGCCGCCGGTTTGGATGACTTCGCGGTCGGACTGGGGCAGCCCGAAGCGGGTCTGGATGATGCCGAACGCAACAGCGTTGACGTTCACATGGATACTTCCCCATTCCTGGGCCAGCGAACGCATCAGGCCGAGCATCCCGGCTTTGGCGGCGGCGTAGTTGGCGCCGCCGTCGAGCCCCCACACGGCGGCCATCGAGGACACCATCACGGTTTTGCGGTGCCGCACCACGCCGTCGCTAGCTTCGGCTTTGGCGGCAGCGCGGAACACTGGCGCGCAGGCCCGCGCAAGCCGAAACGGCACCACGAGGTGGATGTCGAGCATGGCTTGGAACTGTTCGTCGGTCATGGCGTGTATGCGGCTGTCCCACGCGTAGCCGGCGTTGTTGACGACGATGTCCAGCGCGCCGTAGTGGTCGAGCGCGTGGGCGACCAACTGATCGCACGACTCCGGGGCGACGAGGTCGGCGACGAACGCCGATGCGGTATCGGGGCCGAAGGCTTGGTTGAGTTCGGCAGCAGCCTGTTTGGCCTTGGCCTCGTCGACTTCGGCGATGACGATGCGTGCGGCGTTGGCGGCCAACATGGTTGCCGTCGCCCCGCCGATGCCGCGTGAACCGCCGGTCACGATCGCAACCTGTCCGGCCAGCAGATCGGTGCGCACGCTGGGTGTGATGAGCATGTTCAGCGTCCTTTCCAGATCGGGTCGCGCTTGTCGGCGAAGGCGCGCAAGCCTTCTTGGAGGTCTTCAGAGGCCATGACCGGGCTGACGTAGTCCATCTGGTTGCGCCAGCCTTCGGCGTCGGTCCACTCGTGGGCGTGGGTTGCTATTTGTTTGCTTGCCAGCACAGCAAGCGGACCCGCGGCCGTGACCTCGGCGGCAAGCTCGAGGGCCGCGCGTAATGCCTCGCCGGGTTCTGTGATCTTGTTGACCAGTCCGAGTTCAGCGAATCGGGTTGCTGGCCATGGTTTTCCGGTGAGGATCAGCTCCATCGCCAGGTGGTATGGGATGCGCCGAGGCAGCCGAAAGCATCCACCACCCATGGCGACCAGGGATCGGGCCGCTTCCGGCAAGCCCATTGTGGCGGTGCGCGACGACACGATGAGGTCACAGGCCAGGCACAGTTCCAGCCCGCCGGCCAGGGCGTGGCCCTCGACCGCGGCGATGATGGGTTTGGTCGGTGGTTGCGCCATGATGCCGAAACCACCGCGGCGCGCTCCTACGGCCATGTCGCCGCCGGCGGCGGCGATGAGGTCCTGGCCGGCGCTGAACACAGCATCTGATCCGGTCAGCACGGCGCAGCGCAATGCGTCGTCGCGTTCGTAGGAGTCGATGACGGCTTCCAGGGCGCGTGCGGTGGCGCCGTCGAACGCGTTGCGCCGGTGTGGGCGGTTCATTGTGATGAGCAGAATGTTTTCTGCGCTGACCTCGGTGAGGATCACTGCTTCACCGGTGGCGGGTTCATTGGGTGACACTGAAGCCTCCGTCAGACATTGCGCTGCCGTCCGGCCCAATAGGGCTGGCGCAGTTCGGTTTTTAACACCTTGCCGGCCGGGTTGA
>DATARX010000164.1:0-4553 GCA_036263955.1 Rhodopila sp. | reverse complement strand
CAGGTAATTCATCCCCGGGGCCAGTAAGCATCTCCCTCGGGGGCTGGCGCTGTCGGGATCTTGGTCTCGGTATCTGGCACCCACCTGCACACGCAGGCTCTGGGAGGATGGTACGCCAACGGCCAGGGCGGCTCCGCACATCGCATTTTATCCCATGACAGCAGATCTTGAGGCGGCGAAACGGGAGGTGCGCCAGGTGGTGCTGGCGCGCCGGCGGGGCCTGGACGCGATGGCGGCCGGTCGGGCGCTGGCGGGTCACGTCTTGCGCGAATGCGCGCCACCCCTGGACGCGGTGGTTGCCGGCTTCTGGCCGATGGGCGAGGAGATCGATTTGCGGCCCCTGCTGCACGCGTTGCACGAACGCGGTAACCGGGTCGCCTTGCCGGTGACGCCGCGGCGCGGCGAGCCGCTCACGTTCCGCGGCTGGAAGCCCGGCGATGTGCTGGTGCCGGAGCGTTTTGGCACGATGCGGCCGATCGGCGATGTTCTGGTGCCCGACATGTTGTTGATCCCGCTGCTGGCGTTCGATGCCGCGGGCGGGCGGCTGGGCTATGGCGGCGGGTTCTACGACCGGACGCTGCCGGCGTTGCCGAACCGGCTCCGGCTTGGCTGTGCGTTCGCGGCGCAACAGGTGGACGCCGTGCCGGTTGGCCCTTACGACATCCGGCTCGATGCCGTGGCGACGGAAAGCGGCATCATCCGCTGCGGGGGCCGATGTGAGGATTCTGTTTCTGGGTGACGTTCTGGGGCGCACCGGCCGCGATACGGTCGCGGCGCGGTTGCCGGGGCTGCGCAACGACCTGCGGGTCGATCTTGCGGTGGTGAACGCGGAGAACGCCTCACACGGGTTCGGCCTGGCGCCCGATATGGCGAGGGCGCTGTTCGCTGCCGGGGCGGACGTGATTTCCCTTGGCAACCATGCCTGGGACCGGAAGGAGATTATTCCGTATATTGCCGAAACGCCGCGATTGATCCGGCCGCTGAATTTTCCGCCCGGCACGCCCGGCAACGGGTCTGTGCTGGTGACCCTGCAGGACGGGCGGAAGGCATTGGTGCTGCAGGCTATGGGGCGGCTGTACATGGATCCGCTGGATTGTCCGTTCCGCGGCACCGCCGAGGTGCTGTCGAAATACCGGTTGGGTGCTTCGGTCCAGGCCATCGTTGCCGACATCCATGCCGAGGCGAGCAGCGAGAAGATGGCCTATGCTCACACATTCGATGGCCAGATGTCGTTCGTCGTCGGTACGCACACGCATTGCCCGACCGCGGATGCCCAGATCCTGCCGGGCGGCACGGCGTTTCAATCCGATGCCGGTATGTGCGGCGACTATGACAGCGTCATCGGCATGGTGAAGGATGGCGCGACCATGCGCTTCTGGCGAAAGATGCCGGGGGAGAAGCTTGGTCCCGCGGAGGGCGAGGCGACGGTTTGCGGCGTATTTGTCGAGACCGACGACCAGACCGGCCTGGCGCGGCGGATCGAACCGGTCCGGGTCGGCGGGCGGTTGTCGCAGGCGATGCCGAAACATTCGTAGCGAAACGATTGATGATGACATGACGAGGTTTCGTGTGGCATGACGCCCGAAACGATGTTTCAGCGGGACCGATGACCGATCAGGAACGCCTGACTGCGCTGGCCCAGATTCTGCGCGATCTGTTGGGCGACGAGTCTATTGAACTTACGATGAACACCGTCCGCGAAGACGTGGCCGGATGGGATTCGTTCGCCTATATTAATTTTATCGTTGCTATCGAGGCTGAATTCCGGATTAAGTTTCGCATCGCCGAAGTGGAATCATTCCCTGATGTCGGTTCGATCGTGAGGGCGATCGCCGCCCGCGCCGGCTGACATCCGGCCAACAGCCATGCTGTTCAACTCCTACACATTCCTGTTCGGCTTTCTGCCGATTGTGCTTGCGGGCTTTTATGTCCTCGGCGCCCGCCGGCGCGAATGGGCGCTGCTCTGGCTTACGGCGGTCTCGCTGCTGTTTTATGCGTGGTGGCGACCGATCAACGTGCTGCTGATCGCGCCATCTATTCTGATCAATTACGGCTTGGCCCGCTGCCTGGAACGAACCGGCGAAGCCAGGCCCGCCATGGCTCGGGCAATCCTCGTGGCGGGCATCGTCTTCAACCTGAGTTTCCTCGGCTATTTCAAATATCTGAACTTTGTCGAAGGCGCGCTCAACGATGCGTTCGGCGTCGGCTTTACCCTGACGCAGCTTATCCTTCCGCTGGGCATTTCATTCATTACGTTTCAGAAGATCGCCTTCCTGGTGGATGTGCACGGTGGGCGGGTAAGCCGATATTCCCTGGCGGATTACGGCCTTTTCGTCCTGTTCTTTCCGCAACTGATTGCCGGCCCGATCGTGCACTACCGGGAGATGATGCCACAATTCCGGGCCGCACCCTGCCGGTTTGATGCCGAGAATGTCGCTGTTGGCGTCAGTTTGTTCTTTTTCGGTCTGGCCAAAAAACTGGTGCTGGCCGATCCGCTCAGTCATCTGGTGGCGCCGATTTACGGCCAGGCCGCCGCCGGCGTGCCGCAATCAATAACCGAGGCCTGGATCGCCGCCCTTGGGTTCACGTTGCAAATCTATTTCGATTTCTCCGGCTATTCCGATATGGCGCTGGGTCTCGCACGTTTCTTCGGCATCAAGCTGCCGGTCAATTTCAACTCGCCGCTGAAGGCGACCAGCATCATCGACTTCTGGCTGCGCTGGCATGTCAGCCTGACGCGCTTCCTGACAGCCTATATCTACAACCCGCTGACCCTGAGCCTGACCCGCAAACGCATGGCGCAGGGCAAGCCTATCTTCGGCGGCCGCAACACGAATTTTCCGGCGTTCATCAACCTGCTCGCTATGCCAACGATGCTGACGATGCTGATTTCCGGCATCTGGCATGGGGCCGGCTATACCTACATCCTGTGGGGATCGCTGCATGGTGTGCTGCTGTGTATCAACCACGCTTGGCGATCGGTCCGGTCGCGCATCTGGTCGAACACCAAGCAGTACAATCGGCGCGTGGCACCGATCGGGTTCGTCCTGACGTTCGTTTCGGTCGTCGGCGCGATGGTGCTGTTTCGTGCGCCTTCCTTTAGCGCCGCGCTGATGCTTTGGAAGGGTATGATCGGGGTCTACGGCGCAACATTGCCGCAGGCGGTGTTTTCCAGGCTTGGGTCCATCGCCGCCTGGCTGACGGCGATCGGCGTGCGGCCGGCGTGGACCAGCGGGTCACTATTGATGGCAGCGACCATCCGAATCGGATTACTCCTGGGTATCGCACTGCTGATGCCGAATACGCTGCAAATGCTCGCGGCGTTCGAGCCGGCGCTCGGCGTCAAGCCGGCGAAGGCCCCATCGCGGCTGGAGCGGGCGCTGACCTGGGCACCGAGCGGCACGTGGGCGGTCGGGCTGGCCTGCGTCGCATTGGCGGGCATCCTGTCGCTGGGGGAACTCAGCGAATTTCTGTACTGGCAGTTCTGATGGCGTGGTTTCTCCGGATCTGGGTCATCGCACTGCTGGGCCTTGGGTTGCTGGTCGTGGGTTTGAACCTGCTTGTTGACCCCTATGATGTCTTTGGAACACCACGGATCCAAGGCATCAGCCTGCTGAAACCCGGCCCGAAGAACCACGCGCTGCTCGCCAAGACCTATCAGGAAGCGCGGGCCCATCCGATCACCGTGCTGATAGGCTCATCGTCCACGCATATCGGGATCGATGCGGGCGGTTCGGCGTGGCCGGCATCCATGCGCGGCGTCTACAATTACGGCATTCCCGGGGGCTATGCGACCTCGACCAGCCTCTCCACCCTGCGCGAGGCGTTGACCGCGGGCGGCGTGAAATATGCCGTGGTTTTCCTCGATTTCCAGAACTTCTTTATAGCGGAAGGCCCCGCCGGCAGCCGGAGTGAAGACGACCGGCGCTTTCGCACCCTGCCCGACGGGACCCCTAATCCGGACCGCCTGCTAAAGAGAATGGACGATATGTTCCTGTCGCTGGCGACGATGGGCGCGCTGATCGACAGCGTGAAGACCATAGCCGGTCAAGAGGACCCCGGCCTGCTGAACCTCGCGCCGAACGGGTCCTCGACCGAATCTGACTTCATCGATGCCGCCCATGCCGACGGCATGCACGCTCTGTTCGCGCAAAAAGACGATTTCGAGGCCGAACGAGCGGCCGGTCTGCGGCGGGTGATGGCCGGCTGGCGGGGTGAGTTGCCCAATCTGGACATCATTCGCGGCATCATCGCATTGGCCCGCGCCCACAACGTGGCGCTGACGCTGGCGATCACGCCACATCATGGCGATACCCTGGAGATTTATTGGCGAATGGGTCTCTGGTTACGGTTGGAGCAACTAAAACTCGAATTGGCGACGATTGTCGCCGAACAGGGCGGAGGTGTCTCCCTGTGGGACTTCATGGACTACAGCGATTTCAATACGGAATCGATCCCGGCGGCCGGGGACCGACGGACCAAGACGAACTGGTTCTGGGAGCCGACCCACTTCAAAAAGCAACTCGGCGCGATCATGGTTCAGAACATGTTCG
>DATARX010000083.1:0-11516 GCA_036263955.1 Rhodopila sp. | reverse complement strand
CGTGTTCGTCAACCGCATGCTGACCCGCATGACCGCCTATACCCTATCCCTGCTCACCGGGATTCTTGAGGGCGCCGTCCATCTGCTGCTGCTGTGGGCCCAGACATCTGTCCAGGCGATCGTCATTCTCGCATTGGCCGGCATCCCGGAAATCATATCCGCGTCCGCCTGGTTCACGGCGATACAGGAACGTCTGGCGCCGCAACAGCAGGCACTCTTTTTCACCTTCGCCGCACCGCTATGGGATCTGTTCTTCGCGCTCGGTATCGCCTCTGCCGCACTGCATGCGCAAGGGGTTCTCCCGCTGTCGTGGTATTGGGCGCTCGTTTCGCTCATCGCGACGTTGCCTCTGGTCCCCTTATACGCCTTTGGAAAACGACGTGGCGCAGGCTGACCGGAGCGCCACCCGGAATTATCCCAAAAACCCCTCCGCATCCGCCGCCAGCAGCAATCGCTGTTTCAGCAGTTCCGCAACCACCGCACGCACTGCTTCCCCATGTTTCGTCCCCGGGTAGCGTTCCGCCAGCGAAGCCCGCGGATCCGCACCCCGTTCCGCCTGCGTCGTTGCGAACGCCAGGAACGTACCGTCCCGATCCGCCAGCTCACCGTCAGGGTAGGGGGCTTTATAGAGATTCCACCCCATGAACGTCCCCCGCGGCACCGCGATATCCGGCAGCCTGATCCCCGCGACCTCATTGCCGTCCGCATCGACCTGAGGCACCAGCGTCCGATACCCAGGCCCCGCCGGCGCCGGATCGGTCCAATCCGCCAACGGCGCCGCATCATTCGCCGCCCGAGGCCGCACCAGCCCCGGTATCGCCGGGAACGCCACCTTGTCCGCCGGCACCAGCGTCCCGTCATCGATCCGCGGCACGCGGCTATCCGGCGGCGCCCGCCCCGACACCACCCACTCATCCAGCGCCACCAGCAGCGCGCGGATCGCCGGCATCGGGTCATGCCAGTTGCGCGGATTGATGCACGGGCCGTTGTCCCGCGGCATCCCCGCCTTGCCGCCATGCTGGGTGCCCGGCACGAAATATGTCCGCACATTTGCCGGCAACGCCACATCCCGGGTCCCCAGCGGATCGGTGTGCAGCAGCGACGCCCCCTTCTGCCAATACTCCGTCGCGGTATTGGTCTCGATCAGCAACGGATCGGTCGCATCCCCCCGCATCAACGCTCCGCTGCGCCCGGTCACCGGATCGTCCATAGCAGCCGACGAATGCGGAAACTCCAGTTCAGGAAAGTCATGATCCTCATGCCACGTGCGCGTCCGGAACGGCTGCCCGAACGGCGTATTGAAGAACACCCGCCCGATCCCCGCGACATGGGTGAACACCCCGTCGAACACCCGCCGACCATCCTCGTCGCCGTTGAACCCCTGCACGATATGATCCCGCAGGTACCGCCCGGCCTGGGAAATGCCAAACGCCAGCGTATGCCCGACCGGCCGCCCCAGCAGCGCCGCACCCTGGTGCCGCACATGACTGACGATGTCCCGCGTCGCCGCAAACCCGATCCCCAGCACCCGCGGCTTTGTCGCCTGGTACCGCACCTCATAAATCGAACCCGTCTCGATCGGCGCCAACGGCCGCACCGTTCGGCTGTCCAGCATCTCGGACGGCACCGCAACGCGCGGCGCGGTCTGCGTCCGCCGCACCGTGACAACGGCGGGCCCGACCGCCTCGTACGCCAGCTTGAACGCCTCATGCACACCCAGCCGCGTGCCCGAAACGAACTCCTCGCGGATCGGCCGCGTCACGCCCTCGATCGCCGGTACATCCAGCGACAGCCCGGTCGCTTTCGGCGCCCCCGGATCCCACCCCGTCCACAATAGCGAAAACCCCAGCCGCAGCGGCAACGCATTCCCCAGATCGTCGGGCGTCTTCGGCTGGTTCCCCATCGCCCCGGCGCACAGATTGGCGAACAGCATGATCCGCCCGCGGTTGTTCACCTCATACAACAGCCGCCCGTTGCCCCGCGCCGCATCCGCCGGCCGCAGCAACACGAAGTCGGAGCGATACGCCACCCTTCCATCGGCATCGCGCGGCGCCCGGTCCAGCAGCGCGATCCCCCGGTTGCCCGGATGCGCCGGGTCCAGCGCGCCCACCGCCACGCCATCGATGCGCTCATACCCGCCCACCTCACCGAACGAAGCCCCGCCAACAAACGGGGAGCGGCTTTTGATTTCGATATCCGTAATCATGCCCAGTACAACTCCGCTTCACTACGTTCCTGCAATTCCTGGCGCGTCAGGCCCGGCACCATATCCCGCACCACGAAACCACGCGGCGTCACGTCCAGCACCGCGATATCGGTATAGACACGCCGCACCACGCCCTTCGCCGTCAACGGATAGGAACACGCAAGCCGGATCCGCGACTCGCCGTTGGCTTTGGTATTGTGCTCCATCGCCACCCACAGCCGCTTGGCGCCGATCGCCAGGTCCATCGCCCCACCAACCTGCTTCACCGGCTCATCTTGTGACCGCGCCCAGTTCGCGAGGTCGCCGTTCTCCGCCACCTCGAACGCCCCCAGCACGCAAAGGTCCAGATGCCCGCCCCGCGCGATGGCAAAGCTGTCGGCATGGTGGACGAACGAACCGCCGGTACGCAGGGTAATATGTTGCGTCCCAGCATTGAGAAGATATGGATCCACCCGATCCGCATCCGGTGCCGGTCCGGCGCCGATCACACCGTTCTCGGAATGAAAGATCACCTCGCGGTACAGCGGCACGTAATCGGACACCCCGGTCGGAATGCCGATCCCCAGGTTCACGAACCAGCCTTCCGGGATGTCCCGCGCAATCCGCGCGGCGATGCCGGCTCGGTCCAACGGCTTGAATGTCATGGCGGCTTCCTTCACGCTGGCACGTGCACGACACGGTGCACGAACACGCCGGATGTATGGACATGCTCCGGCGGTATATCCCCAAGCGAAACGACATGCCGCGTCTGCACGATGGTCAGCCTCGCGGCCATCGCCATGACCGGATTGTAGTTCCGCGCGCTCTCCCGGTGCGTCAGGTTGCCCCAGCGATCGGCCTCCCACGCATCGATCAGCGCGACGTCGCCCTGCAGCGGATATTCCAGCAGGCAATTGCGCCCGTTGATCACCCGCGTTTCGCGCCCCTCCGCCAGCAGCGTGTCCGCGCCGGTCGGCGTGTAGAACCCCTGCACGCCCGCCCCCGCCGCGCGTATGCGCTCCGCCAGGGTGCCCTGCGGCACGATCTCCAGTTCCAGCTTGCCGGCGGCGAACTGGCGTCCGGCCACGCTCGCCGCCCGCACGAAACTGCACACCAGCCTGCGGACCCGCCCGGAGCCCAGAAGCTCGGCCACAGGCCCGTCGTCGCGCCCGCCGGAGTTCGCCACCAAGGTCAGATCCCTGGCCCCCTGGGCCACCAGGCCCTCCATCAGCGCTTCCGGCATGCCATTGCCAAAACCGGCCAGCAGAATAACCGACCCATCCGCGATACCAGCCAAAGCGGCCGCCACGTCGGGCACGAATTTATCGATCATGCGCGCTTTCTCTCTTGGACCCCGAACGCTTCACCGAGCGCTTCGCCGGTATAGGAGCGCGGAATGCCGCGAATGGCAACGCGGCGGCACTATTGCCGCTGCGGACCGGCCTCCAGAAGCGACAGGTTCTGTTGCGCCAGGTCAGCCGTCGTGCTGTTCGGATCGACGCCGCGCGCATGCTCCCAGTCCGCCCGAGCGCCCGCCGCATCGCCCATGCGCTGGCGCAGGATCCCGCGCTCCAGCAACGCATCCGCGTCATCGGGATCCAGCGTCAACGCCCGCGTCACGTCGGCCTGCGCCAGATCCAGCTGGTTCAATTTCCGCCGCATCACCGCCCGCGCCACCAGGGCGTCGGGACGCGTGGCATCCAGCCGCAAGGCCGCGCTCAGATCGTTCACCGCCGCCTGAAACTGGTTCAGCATGCCTTCCGCCGAGGCCCGCATGATCAGCAATTCGGTATCGGTGGGGGACAGACCGAGCCCCATCGTCGCATCGCTGGCCGCCGGATCCGCCTGTGCCACCATCAATCGGGCCTGCGCGGCCTGGCCCAGCACCAGCGCCCGCGCCAGCGGCGGGGCCGTGCTCTGCCGTGCCAGCTGTTCCAGCAGCGCCGCGCCGTCGGCAGGCTGGCCGATGGCGATCAGCGCCAGTCCGCGGCAATGTTGCGCGCCCTCTCCGCCGCCTTTCTCCTGCCAGCCCTCCGCCATCGACAGCGCGCTGCCGGGGTCGCTCGCCAGCATGGCCAGGCAGGCCTCATAGGTGCTGCCTTCGGTGATGCGCGGCGGAAACGGCGGCACCGGCAGCGCCGTCGTATCGTCGTCCGGAGCAGCCGCCGGCGCAGCAAGCCACCAGACAGCGGCGGATACACCCACGACCAGAAAAGCGGATGCGCAAAGCGCTGTCAGTCGCCGGGACATACCGCGCAAACTACGCCAGTTTGGTGCAACGGAGAAAGCTATTGTCGCCGATCGCGTGATCCCACCGCCAGCCCCGGCTGTCGGAACGGACGGTCCGGCCCAAACAAAAACAGGGCCACATCCTCGATGCGACCCCGTTCCTGTTTCAATCGCCGTCTATTTTGTCACCGTAGCGACATCTTCGGCGCGGCCGGCACGCAAACTGCTGACCACGCTGAAGTAAGGCGGGCCGACCCCGTCAGGCCGGCCGCCTGGGAATCAACCCCAGGCGCGAATCGCCCGCTCACGGTTTACGCGGCGGCCTTCGCCTCCCGCCGGCGGCGGTGCAGAACGAACTCGGTGTAGCCGTTCGGCTGCGTCCGTCCGTCGAAGATCAGGTCGCACGCCGCCGCGAACGCCACCCCGCCGAACCCCGGCGCCATCGGCTTGTACAGCGGATCCCCCGCGTTCTGCCGATCCACCACCAGCGCCATCCGCTGCAACGCCTCGGTCACCTGCGCCTTCGTCACCACCCCGTGGTGCAGCCAGTTGGCGATGTGCTGCGACGAAATCCGCAGCGTCGCCCGGTCCTCCATCAGCCCGACATCATGGATGTCCGGCACCTTGGAGCATCCAATCCCCTGGTCGATCCAGCGCACCACGTACCCGAGGATGCCCTGGCAGTTGTTGTCCAGTTCCTGCCGCAGGTCGTCGGGCGACCAGTTCTGCCCCTCCGCCACCGGGATCGTCAGCAGGTCGGCCAGTGCCGCCCGCTTGCGCGCCGCCAGTTCGGTCTGCCGCGCCGCCACGTCGACCTGGTGATAATGCAGCGCATGCAGCGTCGCCGCGGTCGGGGAGGGCACCCACGCGGTGTTCGCACCCGCCATCGGATGCCCCACCTTTTGCACCAGCATGTCGGCCATCCGGTCCGGCGCCGCCCACATGCCCTTGCCGACCTGCGCCTTGCCGCGCAGCCCGCATTCCAGCCCGATATCGACGTTCTGGTCCTCGTACGCCTTGATCCAGGCCGTCCCGCGCATGTCGTTCTTGCGGATCATCGGCCCCGCCTCGATCGAGGTGTGGATCTCGTCGCCCGTCCGGTCCAGGAACCCGGTGTTGATGAACGCCACCCGCTGCGTCGCCGCCGCGATACAGGCCTTCAGGTTGGCCGACGTCCGCCGCTCCTCATCCATGATGCCCATCTTGATCGTGTTCGGCGCCAGCCCAAGGATGCCCTCCACTCGAGCGAACAGCTCGTTGGTCAGCGCCACTTCCTCCGGCCCGTGCATCTTCGGCTTGACGATATAAACCGAACCCGCGCGGCTGTTCTTGATCGGCCCCTTGCCGTTCAGGTCGTGCATCGCGATCAGCGACGTCACCGCCGCATCCAGGAAGCCTTCCGGCGTTTCCGCGCCGGACGCGTCCAGCACCGCATCGGTATACATGTGATGCCCGACATTGCGGATCAGCATCACGCTACGCCCCGCCAGCCACAACGTGCCGCCCGCCGGCTTGGTATACTGCCGATCGGCGTTCAGCTTGCGGGTCATCATCTGGCCACCCTTCTCGAAGGTGTCCTCCAGCGTGCCGCTCATCAGGCCAAGCCAGTTGCGATAGGCAACAACCTTGTCCTCGGCATCCACCGCCGCGATTGAATCCTCGCAATCCTGGATCGTCGTCAGCGCCGCTTCCATCACAACGTCGGCAACCCCCGCCGCGTCGTCCTTGCCGATCGGATGGCTACGGTCGATCACGATTTCGAGATGCAGGCCGTGATGTTTCAGCAGCACGACGGACGGCGCCGACGCCTCGCCGCGATAGCCCACGAATTGAGTCGGGTCCTTCAACCCCGTCGTCTCGCCGCCCTTCAGCGCAACCGCGAGCGCGCCGTCCTTCACCTTATAGCCCGCCGCATCCGCGTGCCTGCCCTTGGCCAGCGGCGCCGCCTGGTCCAGCACCTCTCGCGCCTTGGCCACGACCTTGTCGCCGCGCACCTTGTTGAAGCCGCGTCCCCGCGTCGCGCCGCCATCCTCGGGAATCGCGTCGGTGCCATACAGCGCGTCATACAGGCTGCCCCAGCGCGCATTCGCCGCATTCAACGCATACCGGGCGTTGGTGACCGGAACCACCAGTTGCGCCCCGGCGATTGTCGCGATCTCCGGATCGACATTTGCCGTGCTGACGGCGACGGCAGCCGGCTCATCGACCAGATAGCCGATCTCGCGCAGGAAGCTCATGTAGCCCGCGCGATCCGCCGGCTTGCCCTTGTTGGCGCGATGCCACGCATCGATCTGCCCCTGGATGCTGTCGCGCTTTTCCAGCAGCGCCTTGCAGCGCGGCGCCAGATCCGCCAGCAGCGCGGCAAATCCGCTCCAGAATGCGTCGGCGCCGACAGACGTTCCTCGCAAGGCCTCGCTGTTAACAAAATCGTAAAGCGGCTTGGCGATGCGAATGCCGGCTTGATCGACGTAATCCATGCGTACAGGCTCCTGACGGGCAAAAAATGCTACGAAAATCCGATATAGGCCGCAAACATGGGCCCGTGCCAGCCCGGGTCATCCCTTGAGGATGATATCGCTATCGCCAAAACCCGCATTGTTGCCTTGCAAATCAAGCGCAAGCGAAAGCTTGACTCGACCAATTGCGACCCAATCTCGGTGATGCGGATGATGGCTAGGCCTCATCCGCGTGACGTTTCCCCCCCAAACTTAAACGGCGCCCTCGGGCGCCGTTTTTTTTGGCGAATAGGGAAGGAAGATCGGAGCTTCTGCCCCGACCCCGCCAAGGCGGTCCGCCCTGGGAACCCCGGGCAGCCCCTCGCTCGTGTGCTGGCTCGCCCGGCCTTTCCGCCCCTACCCGCGTGGATGCGTCTTGCGCCAGACGGCGAGGAGGGCGGTGTCGTCGACGGCGGTATAGCGTTGTGTCGTGGACAGGCTGGCGTGGCCCAGCAAATCCTGGATCGATCGCAGATCGCTGCCGCTGGCCAACAGGTGGGTGGCGAAGGAATGCCGCAGCGCGTGTGGCGTGGCATGTTCCGGCAGCCCGGCGAGGCGGCGATAGGTGCGCAGCACTTTTTGCGCCACCGCCGGATCCAACCGCTTGCCGCGCGCCCCCAGGAACAGGGCGCTTTCCGGCTTCGCGCTGGGATGCAGCGCCAGCCACGCCTCGATCGCGTCCCGCACGGCCGGCAGCACCGGCACGATGCGGGTTTTTGCGCCTTTCCCGGTCACCGTCAGCGACAGATTGGACCGCAGCGCCACCGCGTCGCGCACATCCAGGCTGAGCGCCTCGGCGATACGTAGCCCGCTGCCGTATAGCAGCGAAAAGAACGCGATATCCCGCGCCTGCAGCGCCGGATCATCGGCGACATCCCCCACATGGTCCGTCACATCCCGCGCCTGTTCCACCGTCAGCGCTCGGGGCAGGGCAGGGCGGGCGCGCGCGGTGGAAACCAGGCGCACCGCGGTGATTTCGACGCCAAACCGGCGATTGAGGAAGCGGAAGAAGCCGCGCAGCGCGGACAGATGCTGAGCCCGCGACGACGCCACCAGTTTCTCGTTCGCCAGCCCCGTCAGCCATCCCCGTATATCCGCCGCCCGGAGCCCAACGAGCGCCGCCAGGTCAGGTTCCCCGCCAAGGTGGTTGGTCAGAAAGCCAAGGAACCCCGCCAGCGCATGACCATAGGCTTCGACCGTATTGGCCGCGGCATGGCGTTCCTGTCCTAGCCAGCCCAGGAACGCGACCCGAACGGCCTCCGCGGTCATGTGCGGGATCGGACCGGACGGCGCCGACGGGGCAGGGGTCTGCGGGCTGGCGCGCCGTGCCATCACTCAGCCCCGCGGCGCCCAGCCCCGCGGCGCCCAGGCCAGCGGCGCGCAAGCGACCACGCCACCATTCTCAAACCGGCTTGTCGCCTGCGATCGTCACGCGGAAGCCGGACCGCGTATGCGGCCAGTAGTCCCACATCGCGCGATGCTGCACACATCGATTGTCCCAGAACGCCACCGAGTTCTCCTGCCAGCGAAACCGGCACTGGAACAGCGGATTTTCCGCGTGCTCGTACAGATACGACAGGATCGCCGCGCTCTCATCCCGCGGCACCCCGAGCAGCCGCTGGGTGAAGCCGCGATTGACGTACAAAGCTTTCCGTCCGGTCACCGGATGCGTGCGAATCACCGGATGCTCCGCCCGCGGATATACCGGCTTATCCGCGACCCCCAGGTTCTTATAGGTCCCGCGATAGGCGTCTTCCCCGTCATGAACCGCGATCATCCCATCCAGGTACGCTTTCATCCGGTCAGACAACGCCTCGTAGGCGGCATACATGCTGGCGAACAGCGTATCTCCGCCCCGGGGTGGGCATTGCCGGATGTAGAGTATGCTTCCCATCGGCGGTTCCGGATCGCACGACACATCGCTATGCCAGCCTTCGCCGTTCGCCCGAGGGCTGTCCTTGTCCGCGTGGATGATCATCAGTTCCGGATGTCCCGGCGCATGCGGCGCGGCGGGATGGATATGCAATTCCCCGAAATTGCACCCGAACGCCAGATGCTCTTCCGGCGTCAGATGTTGATTGCGGAAGAAGATGACGCAGTTCTCCGCCAGCGCCCGGTGGATCTCGTCCATCTGATGGTTCGCCAGCTTCATGGACAGATCCACTCCGCCGATTTCCGCGCCGATGATCGGCGTCAGCTTGTCGACCGTAATCGTTTCGTACGGCGTTGCATCGCTGGCCGTATGCCGATACCGGGGGCCGTTATTGCCACGAAGCGCGCTCACGTCTGCACCCTTTCCTGTTGGACGCTAACCGGCATCATCCGCCCCGCCCTGACGGATCGCAATAGGCCTCGCAGCCGGGTTGTTCGAAATGATCGCGAGCAAGGCACGCGCGAGCAAGCAGGAACTTCACACGGATTACACGAAGAAGAAGGCAAGCCACCGATTACGCGGAAAGAATGTTCATGGCCGTGCTGGTCGCGATATTCGTGTTGAGGTGATTATGTCGGCTGGCGTTGGCCCCACTATCAGTATTCGCGCTTGGCAACGCTCCGCGGCGCTCGTCCCAGAAGTTGCCACGACAAGCCGACAACCGCCCTCCGCTCGGGCGGCCGTGGCCTGCTCGTCCGGCGTGGGCGAAGCGACCACGTCGCCAATCCGCAATTCCCCTCTTGATAGGCAACCAAAAGGTTGCATATAATCCGCCATGAGCATGGACGCTGTCTTCAAGGCCCTGGCCGACCCGATCAGGCGGCAACTCCTGGACAGCCTCCATGCCCGCAACGGACAGACTTTGAATGAACTCTGCGAAGGCCAGGACATCTCCCGCCAGGCCGTAACGAAACACCTGACGCTTCTGGAGGAAGCCAATCTCATCGCGGCAACCAAACGTGGCCGCGAGAAGCTGCATTACCTGAACGCCGTCCCGATCCATGAAATCGCCGAACGCTGGATCGGCAAATACGAGCGCACGCGCCTGCAAGCGCTCGCTGACCTGAAACGAAATCTGGAAGGAGAAACCAATGAACAATGACAAATTCGTCTACGTAACATATATCCGCACCACCCCGGCCAAACTCTGGGAAGCACTGACCACCCCCGAATTCACCCGGAAATACTGGTTCGGATGCTGGCAGGACAGCGCCTGGACCAAGGGCGCATCCTGGAAGCTGATGTTCCCCGATGGGCGTGCGGCCGATGCCGGCGAGGTTCTCGAAATCGATCCGCCGAACCGCCTCGTCCTCAACTGGCGTAACGAGTTCCGCCCCGAACTGCACGAGGAAGGATTCTCCCGCGCGACCTTCGAACTCGAACACCTCGACGACGTGGTCAAACTCACCGTGATCCACGAGATCGACAGAACCGGATCGAAATTCATCGCCGCCGTATCGAACGGTTGGCCGGCGATCCTCTCCAGCCTCAAGAGCCTGCTCGAAACCGGTGAGGCCATGCAGCGCACGAGCGATCTATGCAAGTCATAGATTCCACCCCCAAAGCCGCCGCGCTATGCGGTGACCCCAGAGGATAGGCGATCCACTGCAAGCAGCAAGTTCGTTTTGATTCACGGACACCCCGCGCCGGTAAAAGCAAACCGACGCGGGCCCCGCCAAACTACCCCGCGTTGCCCCCGGCCTTCCCGGCCGCGAACCGCACCGCCTCCTCCGCTGCGCGCACCAGCGCCCGAGCCTTCTGGCGGCACTCCTCGTATTCCGCCTCGGCAACGGAATCGGCGACCACGCCGGCCCCCGCCTGGACGTACATAACCCCGTCCTTCACCAGCGCCGTGCGCAGCCCGATGCAGGTGTCCATCGCCCCGTTCGCGGCGAAATACCCGATGCAGCCGGCATAAATCCCACGCCGGTCCGGCTCGATCTCCTCGATGATCTCCATCGCCCGCACCTTCGGCGCACCCGACAGCGTCCCCGCCGGGAACCCCCCGGTCAGCGCATCCAGCGCATCCAGCCCATCCCGCAGCCGTCCCTCCACATTGGAGGAAATATGCATCACGTGGCTGAACCGTTCGACGATGAAGCTCTCCGTCACCTTCACCGATCCCACCGCCGAAACCCGCCCGACATCGTTGCGGCCCAGATCCAGCAGCATCAGGTGCTCCGCCCGTTCCTTCGGGTCGGACAGCAGCTCCGCCTCCAGCGCCTGGTCTTCCTCATGCGTCGTGCCGCGCAGCCGGGTCCCCGCCAGCGGCCGCACAGTCACCACCCCGTCGCGCAGCCGCACCAGCACCTCCGGCGACGACCCGACAATCGAAAATCCGCCGAAATCCAGATAGAACAGGAACGGAGCCGGATTGATCCGCCGCAGCGCCCGGTACAGCGCGAACGGCGGCAGCGCGAACGGCACCGAAAACCGTTGCGAAAGTACGATCTGGAACGCATCGCCCGCGGCGATGTATTCCTTGCACCGCGCCACCCCGGCCAGGAAGTCCTCGCGCGAAAAATTCGAGCCAGGCGCCGGCGGATCCGGCAGCATCACAGGCGGCGGCTGATGCGGCAGCGGCCGCTCCAGCGACCCCTCCGCCGCGTCCAGCCGACCCTGCGCCCGCTGCCAGGCGGTTTCAGCCGAAACATCCCCGGTCGGATACGCCGGA
>DATARX010000072.1:0-1545 GCA_036263955.1 Rhodopila sp. | reverse complement strand
TCACCGAGAAGGTCGTCATTGTCACCGGCGCGGGGTCGGGCATCGGCCGCGCCGCGGCCCACGCTTTCGCCCGTGCCGGCGCCTACGTGCTCGGTGTCGGGCGCCGCGAGAGCGCGGTAGCCGAAACCGCCATCGGAAATCCTGGGATCATCCCGCATTCCGCCGACCTATGCGCCCCGGACGCACCCCAGGAGGTGATCGACGCGGCTACAGGCCGATGGGGACGCTTGGATGTCCTGATCAACAACGCGGGCGCCACCAGGGTGATGCCGCTGGCCGAGACCACTGCCGACGGCATCGCCGGCCTGTTCGATCTCAACGTCACCGCACCCAGCCTGCTCGCCCATGCCGCCTTGCCCCACCTGCGCCGCACCAAGGGAGCAATCGTCAACGTCTCCAGCACGTACGGCCACCGGCCGCTCCCCGGCGCCGCCCACTACGCCGCTTCCAAGGCGGCCCTGGAACAGCTCACCCGCAGTTGGGCGGTCGAACTCGCCGCCGACGGTGTCCGCGTCAACGCCCTGGCTCCCGGCCCCACCGAAAGCCAAGCCCTGGCCGCCGCCGGGCTACCCGAGACGACTATCGAACAGATCAAGCGGGACGAGGCCGCCCGCATTCCTCTAGGCCGTCGCGGCGAGCCCGACGAGGTCGCCTCCTGGATCCTGCACTTGGCCGGCCCGGCCACCACCTGGCTCACCGGCCAAGTCCTCACCATCGACGGCGGCCTAGAACTCACGTAATGACAACTCCTCGCAGCTACGCAGTCGGCGTCCTGCAAAAATCGCAGCTCCTCCATCACGAACATCAACGCAGTGCGGGAATCACGGACTTTGTGCCAGAGCCAGAATTTCATGACCGTCGACAAACCCACCAATCCACAGGTTTTGACAATTCCTCCCAAGGCGGCGCGGGCGCGGCTACCGCTTATGGCGACCTGATCAAACCTGTTCTGGGAATCGTCTAGCGCCCTATGCTGGTGAACCGGGACCTCGGGGGCCGGAAGCGGCGGAGGGTCGGATGACCGCAGCGACCGCGTGCCGCACATGTGGGATAGACGTGGCGGATCTGCTGCTGGACGAACGCGGCGGCCACTTACGCAAAGCGAAGGGCAGAGACGCCTCGTAGGACACGAACGGCGGAAAAGATATGAAAGATATATGGAGTAGTCGCCTACTCTAGGCCCCTATTCTGCCGCGCCAGAGACTGTCGGGATCGATCCCCTCTAGTGGAAGGTGCCCACCATGACAATCGTCGCAACCACTATCGTCCATCCGAACCCCGGCGTGAACTGGGACGTCGTTCAGAAGCAGCTGAAGCGTGGTACCGGGCTGCTTAGCAAGCACGGCGCGGAGAACGTCACGGTGCTGGTCACCATGGTCGGGGGTCAGGGAACCAATGCTATCGGCATTCAGGCGACCGCCGAGGACTGGGCCGCCTACGGCAAGGTCCAGCAGGGGTTGACGACTGATCCGGACTTCCAAGGTCTGATGATTGACGCAGGCCAGATCGCCACCTGGGAGAACTATGTCAGCCAGACGATCGAGG
>DATARX010000065.1:0-10026 GCA_036263955.1 Rhodopila sp. | reverse complement strand
CCGCGCAGTCCATTCGCCACGTGGTCTTCCGCGCTGTCTACACCGAGGTGAACGCGCGCATGCAAGCCGGGGCGATGATCCTCGGAACCCCTAAATTCCTGAGCCCGGAGGAAGCGGCCGCGGCGGAAAAGACCAATGACGGGCTGGTCGACCGGCCCTGGGCGCTGTGGAAGCAGCACGCGATGGGGAAGGCGTGATGACGAGCGAAGGTCAGTCCGTCGGCGAGATGCTGCGCGAAACGGCGGATCGACTGTTTCAGGCGCACTGCGATACCGCGGCCCGGCGCGCCGCCGATCAAGGCACATGGCCGGCCGCACTATGGGCCGCGGTCGAGGATGCCGGGCTGCATCGGGCGCTGGTGCCGGAGGAGGCCGGCGGGTTCGGCGTCGCGGTGGCGGATGCGCTGTCGTTACTGAAGGTCGCGGGCGCACATGCCGTGCCCCTGCCGCTTGCGGAGACAATGCTGGCCAGTTGGCTGCTGGCGCGTGCCGGCCTGGAAATCCCGGATGGCACCCTGACCATCGGGCCGGTGCGGGAGAATGAAAGCGTCACGCTGACGCAATCCGGCGCCGGTTGGCAGGTGTCCGGAACGCTGACCCGGATCCCGTGGGCGCGCGACGTCGACAATATGGTCGTGGTTGCCGCTGACCGGATTGCATTGGTCGGCCGTGATGCCTGGTCGATCGAGCCCGGGATAAACGTCGCGCGCGAGCCCAGGGACACGGTGCGGTTCAGCGGTGCCGCTGTTGCCGTGGGCGAAGCGAAGGTGGCGGCGCTGATCCCGATCGGCGCGGCGATGCGCACCCAGCAGATCGCCGGCGCGCTGACCCGGCTGACAACGATGACCACGCAATACGCGCAGGACCGGGTGCAGTTCGGCCGGCCGTTGGGGAAATTCCAGGCGGTGCAGCAGAACCTGGCGGTGCTGGCCGGACAGGCCGCGGCCGCCGTGGCCGCCGCCGACCTGGCCGCGGAAGCCGTGGCCGAGGGTGTGAAGATCGTGCCGATCGCGGCGGGCAAGGCCAGGGCAGGGGAGGCCGCCGGAATCGCCGCCGGCATCGCCCATCAGGTGCACGGCGCGATCGGCTTCACCTTCGAGCACGACCTGCATTTTCTCACCCGCCGCCTGTGGTCCTGGCGCGACGAGTTCGGCAAGGACTCAGCCTGGAGCCGTCTGCTCGGCCAGCACATCGCGCGGGCCGGGGCAGACAATCTTTGGGCGGAGATGACCGCTGCGTGATGAAATTAGCCGAACGCCTCGTCCGGCTCCGAGTACGCCTTTAGCTTGGCGATGTCGTGCAGGATGACCCGAGCACCGTGGGTCTCGACGCCGAAGTCGCGTAGGGCGGCGAAAGCGCGGGACAGGTTTTCCTGCCGGCAACCCAGGCGCGCGGCCAGCAGGCGCTTATCGAACGGCAGCCGCATCGCGGTCGTGTTGCCCTTTTGCTCCGTGGACAGCGACAGCAGGTAGCAACCCAGGCGCTGGGCCGTGGTGCGCAGTTTCAGGTCGCACACTTGCCGGACCAGCGCATGGAACTCATTCGCCTCAGCCCGCAACAGCGCCGTGACCAGGGATGGCTCCTGCTCGACCAGCGCCAGCAAGCCCTCCGCGTCGATCGACAGCAGGCGGCTGGGCGTGACGGTCCGAACACCCATCAGTCGTGGCAGGCGCGCCAGCAAGGTTGCCAATCCAAGGGTTTCGCCGGCCCGGATCACTTCCACAACGGCGGTGGTGCCATTGGCCGCGGTGCTGAATCCCGCCAATTGTCCATCCAGCACGATAATCAGTTCGTTGGCCGGATCACCCTGGCGGCAGATTTCAGCTTCCGCCGGCGCCTCCACGATTTTGCCGATCGCGGCAAGCCGAGTCATGACCCCATCGGTCACCTCGCGCAGCAGCGGTGTCTCGCGCAGCGCCTGCATGATATCGGCGTCACTGACCTGACGGGCCGGCCCCGAGCCGGTCGTGGGTGTGGAAGTGGGCATCCTGCCTCGCCATCTTGTTCAGTGGTGGCTTTTATCGGAGTGAATTGATCACAATCAAGGCTCGACATCTAAAGATTGTGTCGTAGAGGTTGCTTGATACAATTTGTCATCCAAGAAGACCAAGGAATGCATCATGAAAGCAATGGTCTGCGAGCAAATTCCTGGGCTGGAGGTGCCCGTGGCGCGCGAGGATGCCAATCCGCCAACGCCAGGTGCGTTCGCCAAGAACGGCAACGCCAAGGCCGTCCCGCTTTTATCGGCAAAGCGGCCCTGCTGAACTGAACCGGAGGCTGCATCATGAACGACGACGTCGATCCATTGCCTGCGCCGCTTGTGGTGGGGGAGCGGACGGGGCAGGAACCGCCGGGCGCGTTGCACACGGTTTCGCCTGAGACGAGACGCGAACACGACCTGCTCGGGGAGGAGGATGTCCCGGTCTCGGCCTATTGGGGCATCCACAGTCAGCGCGCGGTCGTCAATTTCCCAATCACCGGCGTGCCGGTTGGACATTTTCCCGAGTTGGTTCGTGCGCTCGCGCTGGTGAAACTGGCCGCCGCGCGGGCGAACCGGCGGTTGGGCCATCTGGACCCGGTCAAGGCCGCGGCGATCGAGAAAGCCTGTCTGCTGATCGCCGAGGAGGGACGCTTCCACGATCAGTTCGTTGTGGATGCGATTCAGGGCGGTGCCGGCACCTCCACCAACATGAACGCCAACGAGGTCATCGCCAACGTTGCATTGGAAACCATGGGGCGCGTGCGTGGTGATTATAAGGCGCTGCATCCCAACGATCACGTCAACATGGCGCAATCGACCAACGACGCCTATCCAACCGCCTTGCGTCTGTCCGTCATCTTCTCCGCGCTGCCGTTAGCTCGGGCGCTGGACGATCTGGCCTACGCATTCAAGACGAAATCGGTCGATTTCGCGGACGTTTTGAAAATGGGCCGCACCCAGTTGCAGGATGCGGTGCCGATGACGGTGGGGCAGGAGTTCGATGCCTTCCACGACACGCTGAAGGAGGACGTCGCCCGCCTGGGGGAGATCGGCGGGTTGTTCCGGGAAATCAGCCTCGGTGCCACGGCGATCGGCACCGGCATCAATGCCGATCCCCGCTATGCGACCCTGGCGGTAGAGGAACTGGCACGTGCTTCCCGCCAGTCGTTGGTTCCGGCGACGAATCTGATTGAGGCGACCTCCGACATGGGGGCGTTCGTACTGTTTTCCGGCCTGTTGAAGCGGATCGCGGTGAAGCTTTCGAAGATCTGTAACGACCTGCGCCTGCTGTCCAGCGGCCCGCGCACCGGTATCGGCGAACTGCGCCTGCCGGCGGTGCAGGCCGGATCGTCGATCATGCCCGGTAAGGTCAATCCGGTGATACCCGAAGTGGTCAACCAGGTGGCGTTCCTGGTGATCGGCCATGACCTGACCGTTACGATGTGCGCGGAAGGCGGCCAGCTGCAACTGAACGCCTTCGAGCCGACGATCGGCTACTGCGTGCTGAATTCGTTGCGCATGCTGACGGCGGCGGTGGAGACGCTGCGGACGCGCTGCGTCGAGGGCATCGAAGTGGACCGCGAACGGTGCGAAAGCCTGGTGCGCGGCAGTATCGGCCTGGTGACCGCGCTGGTGCCGGCACTGGGCTACGAAGCGGCCTCTCGGGTCGCCAGGCGCGCTCTGGCGGAACGCCGATCGGTGGCGGAGATCGTGCTGGACGAAGGCCTGCTGACGGAAGTCCAACTAAATGAGTTGCTGCAACTGGAAGCGATGACGCGTCCGTCGCGCGCCAAGGTGGTGGTGGCCCGCACCTAGGTTGCCGGGTGCAGCCGGGTGGCCTAGCGTTTGCCTGAGCAAACGGGGGAAGACGATCCATGGCCACACCGGGACGCGCATTGCCGCAGCCGACACCGGAAACCCAGCATTTCTGGGATGGCACCAAGGCGAATGAATTGTTGCTGCAGCGTTGCGAGGACTGCAGCAAGGTCTATTTCCCGCCACGCCCGTTCTGCCCTGCCTGTGCGTCGCGCAAGGTGTCCGTGACCAGGGCCAGCGGCAAGGGCATCCTGTACAGCTACGTCATTCATCACCGCCCGGTGCCTGGCTTCACCCCGCCCTATGCCATTGCGGTGGTGCAACTGGCGGAGGGACCGCGGATGATGACCAATATCGTGGGGTGTCCCCAGACGCCGGCAGCACTGGTGCTGGATATGCCGGTCGAGGTGGTGTTCGAGCCGCAGACCGATACGATCACACTGCCGTTCTTCAGGCCCGCCTCCACACCTTCTGTGAAAGGCTGATCCGATGCCGCATAACACTGTCGCCGTCGTCGGCGCCGCCGAAACCACAAAGATGGGCGTGATCCCGGATCTGTCGCAGATCGGGCTGCACGCCGATGCCGCGATCAATGCGATGGCGGATTGCGGCCTGAAGCCGAATGACATCGACGGCATCGCCTGCGCCACCGAAACGCCGGTGCAGTTGGCGCACTACCTGGGGATCACCCCGAGCTGGATCGACGGAACGGCGGTGGGCGGCTGCAGCTTCATGATCCATGTTCGTCACGCGGCGGCGGCGATCGAGGCCGGGCTGGCGAAAACCATCCTGATCACGCACGGGGAATCCGGTAAATCGCGGATCGGCAACCCGCCGCGTTCGGTGGATCCGCAGTCGCTGAACGGACAGTTCGAGCAGCCGTTCGGTCCCATGGGGCCGCCCAGCCTGTTTACCGTTCCCGTGCTGCGCTACATGAAGACTTACGGCGTGACCGAGGAGCAGATCGCCCAGGTTGCTGTCGTGCAGCGGGAATGGGCGGCGAAGAATCCGCGGGCGACGTTTCGCAATCCGATCACCACGGATGACGTGCTGAACAGCCGCATGATCGCGTATCCGTTTCGGTTGCTGATGTGCTGCCTGGTGACCGACGGCGGCGGCGCGCTGATCCTTACATCCGCCGAACGCGCCAGGGATTTTCCCACCAAGCCGGTCTACGTGCTGGGCACGGGGGAGAGCGCGGAAACGCCGATGGTGAGCCAGATGGAGGATTTCACCACCTCGCGCGCATTCCGGGTCGCCGGGCCGACTGCGTTCAGGGAGGCTGGGATCACCCACAAGGATGTCGATCACCTGATGATCTATGACGCCTTCGCGCATCTGCCGATTTATGGCCTGGAAGATCTTGGGTTCCTGCCGCGTGGCGAAGCGGCGGCGTTTATCGCTGGACGCAAGACCGCGCCGGGTGGATCCTTGCCGCTGAACACCAATGGCGGCGGACTATCGTATATGCACTCCGGAATGTATGGGATGTACGCGTTGCAGGAAAGCGTGCGGCAGATGCGCGGCATCGCCCCGGCCCAGATCGAGGGCGCGAAAATCTCAGTCTGCCACGGCGTCGGTGGCATGTTCGCGGCATCCGGAACGATCATCTTCAGCAACGAGGCCCCGTGATTTCCGGCGCGTTCTGGGTTCTGACCCTGGCGGTTGCGGCGGGGAGCGCACTGGCACTGTGGCACCTGCGCGCAGCTGAAGGCGCGGCACGTCCACCGATTGTCGCGGGTGTTGCGCACGGCCTTATCGGCACGATCGGCCTGGCGCTGCTGCTGGTCGCGTTGCGCGGCCCACCCAGGGGAGTCGACGCTGGGGTCGGATCGTTCGCAACGGTATCGGCCGTGCTGTTCGCGGGCGCGCTGCTGAGCGGCATCGTTATGCTGCTGCTCCGGCGCCGAGGCCTGCTGATAGCGATCCACGCCGGGATCGCCATCAGCGGCTACATGCTGGTTCTGGCCTGGAATGCGCTGGGATAATCACCCCACGGCGAGCGCGTAGATATCCTTCACCCCGGACGGCAGCGGCAGCGACTCCCACGTCGTGCCGCCATCCTCGGTGCCGTAGATCTCTCCCTCGTAGCGCGCACCGATATAGACCTGGTCAGGATCGGTTTGATGCAACGCCACCGACATAATGGTGCCATGCACCTGCACCTTGTCGAAACGTTTCCAGGTCGCGCCCTTGTCGGTGCTGCGATACACCCCGCCGTCCTTGCTCGCCGCCGCCACGCTCAGCGCGGCATAAAGCGTGTTCCCATCCCGCGGGGAGACCTTGATGTCTCGGCCATAAGTGGTGGGCGAGAACCGTCCAACCTCCATATCCTGCCAAGTCTGCCCGCCATCCGCGGTCTCGAACAGCCCCATGCGCACCGCGACGATCACCTTGTCCGGGTCGGCCGGGCTGATGGCGATGGCGTGGCCATCCAGCATGCCTTCGTTGTAAGTATCGCTGACGATCTTACTCTTCAGATGCGGCTGTTGTGCCAGGCGAATCAGATCGGTGCTGCAATCGCTCCAGCTCTCGCCGCCATTCGACGTGCGCATCACGCCGTTCACTTCCAGCGCCGCGAAAATCGTCCCCGCCTTCGACGGATGCTGTGCCATCCGCATCACCCGGCACGCGAACGGCATCACCGCCCGGTCCGGCATGCCGGGATTGGGCAGCGCCCGCCATGTTTCCCCGCAATCCTCGCTGCGATACATGCTGATCGGCGAGCCGCCGGCATAGACCAGGTTCCGGTCAGCCGAATCCACCAGGAACGACCAGATCTGGATCCCCGTGTCCGGAAAATTCGCCCGCTGGAATGATTTGCCGCGATCGGTGCTGCGATAGACCCCGTCGGCCGTGCCGGCGAACACCACATCCGGGTTCGTCGGATGAATACTGACATTATAGGTCTCGCGATCCTTCAACACGTGCTCCCACCGCCCGGTCTCCGCCGGCCGCGTGAACACCCCCACCGTCCCCATCTGATCCGCTCGGCCGACATAGCCCGCCACGGCGGCATAGACGTTTGACTTGTTTGCCACGTTCCGTCTCCCCTTGGTTCGTCTCCAATCCGCAGGCTACGCCGGTTTTGCCGTTCTGGCCAACCGCCCGAGCCTGGGGTAGCGTGCGGAAAGGGAAAGCGGGAGAGAGACGATGCCCAATGTGTCAGCGGAACAACTGATCGAGATCGCCGGGGGCCTGCTGGTCGCGGCCGGCGCGTCGGCGGAAGAGGCGGCGGTGATCGCCCGCTACAACATCGGCGCCAACCTGGTTGGGCATGACAGCCACGGCATCATTCTGATCCCGACCTATATCGATCGCATCAGGGCCGGCCACATTGTTCCGCAGGCGCCCTGGGTGATCACCCAGGAAACCGCGACCACGACGGTGATCGACGGCAACTGGGGTTTTGGCTACGCGGTGACCGACCGCGCGATGCGCTACACGATCGAGAAGGCCAGGACCCAGAACGTTGCAGCCGCAACGGTCTTCCGCCAGAGCCATATCGGCCGCCTGGCCAGTTACCCGCTGCTCGCCGCCGAGGAAGGCATGATCGCGATGATCACCGCCGATTCCGGCCGCAGTCCGAAACACGTGGCGCCGTTCGGTGGCGCCAAGGCCCGCCTGGGCACCAATCCGCTGTGCTTCGCCGTGCCGTCCAACCTGGATGGCCCGCTGGTATTCGACATGGCGACCTCCGCCGCCGCCGCCGGCAAGATCAACGTCGCGACCGCGCGTGGCGACCAGGTGCCGACCGGCTGGCTGATCGACGCCGAGGGCAAGCCGTCCACCGATCCGCGGGTGCTGAAATCCGGCGGCGCGTTGCTGCCGCTGGGCGGCACCGAGGGCTACAAGGGCACCGGCCTGGCCGCGATCGTCGAGATCCTGTCCGGCCTGCTGACCGGCCTTGGATTTGGTGTCGAACCGACCGGCCGGCATAACGACGGCTGCTTCATCGCGGTGTTCAACGTCGCCGCCTTCCGCTCGCTGGACATTTTCAAGCAGGAAGTCACCGAATTCGCGCACTACCTGAAGGCGACGCCCCCGGCCCAGGGCTTCACCGAAGTCTATTACCCTGGCGAAATAGAGTTCCGGAAGGAGCAGGATCGCCGCAAGAACGGCGTGCCCATCGAGGACGCCACCTGGAACAAGCTCCGCGACCTGGCCCAGGGATACGGGATCGCTGAGAAACTCGGCCTCTGAATGGCGTTCATCGGCCAATCCACGCGACGGCTGGAAGACCAGCGCTTCCTGACCGGCCGCGGGGCGTTCGTTGATGATGTGAATGACGCAGGGCAGGCCTGGGCCCATGTGGTCCGGTCGCCCCATGCCCACGCGACCATAGACCGTATCGATACGGCGGCGGCGCGTGCGATGCCCGGTGTCCTGGGTATCTACACCTATGAGGACATCGCCGATCTGGGCCCGCTGCCCTGCGCCACCCAGGTCGCCACTGTCGCCCCGATGATCGTCCCACCGCGCCCGGCGTTGGCCCAGGGCAAAGTGCGCTTCGCCGGCGATCCCGTCGCGTTTATCGTTGCGGAAACAGCGGCAGCCGCCCGCGACGCGGCGGAACAGATTGCCATCGACTACACGCCGCTGCCCTGCGTCGTCGATGCCGCCGCGGCGCTGGCGCCGGACGCCCCTTCGCTGTGGGACACCGGCAACGAATCATATCGTTTCCAGCGCGGTGACCAGCAGGCGGTTCAGACAGCGTTCGAGGCGGCCGCCCACGTCGTTGACATCGAAGTCGTCAACAACCGCCTGGTGATCGCGCCGATGGAAACCAGGGCGGCGATCGGCCGCTGGAAAGACGGCGTGTTCGATCTGTTCGTCTCCGCCGCCAGCGTACACGCGATCCGCGACCAGCTTGCCGAAGGCGTGTTCCGCTGCCCGCGCGCCGCGATCCGCGTTTCCGCCCCGGACGTCGGCGGCGGCTTCGGCATCAAGAACTGCCTCTACCCCGAATACGTCATGCTGCTCTGGGCCGCGCGCCGCCTCGACCGTTCGGTAAAATGGGTCGAAGACCGCGCCGAGGATTTCGTTTCCGCCGCGCAGGGCCGGGACAATGTCTCGCGCGCCCGTCTGGCGCTGGATGCCGACGGCCGTTTCCTCGCGCTGGATGTCAGCACCATCGCCGGTCTCGGCGCCTACATGTCCGGCGGCGGTCCCGGCAGTTCCACCAACGCGCCCGCCGCGGCCATGGGCGGCGGCTACGTCATCCCTGCGATCTTCATGGATGTGCGCGCCGCTTTCACCAACACCGCGCCGATCGATGCCTATCGCGGCGCCGGCAAGCCCGAGGCGAACTATCTGATTGAGCGCCTGATCGACAAAGCCGCCAACCAATGCGGGTTCGATCCGATCGCCCTGCGCCGCCGCAACCTGATCGCCGCCTTCCCCTATCGGAAAGCACTCGGCACCATGGTCGATTGCGGCCGCTTCGCCGCCAATATCGACGACGTGCTGGCGCTCGCCGACCACGCCGGCTTCGCTCAGCGCCAGGCCAGCAGCGCGACGAAAAACCGGCGTCGCGGCATCGGCATCGCCTGCTTCCTGGAAACTGCTCGCGGCGCCCCGAACGAGGGTGCGGAAATTCGTTTCCACGACGACGGCACCGTCGATATCCTTGTGGGAACCCAAAGCAACGGCCAGGGCCACGAGACCGCCTATCCGCAGATCGCCGCCGACCTGCTGGGGCTGCCGCTGGAGCGGTTCCGTTACATCCAGGCCGACACCGCCGAAATCCGGGAGGGCAACGGCCACGGCGGCGCCCGCTCCATGCACATGGGCGGCGCGGCACTGCACCACGCCGCGCAACAGGTCATCGAAAAGGGCAAGCCCGTCGCCGCGCGATTGCTGCAGGCCCAGCCGGACGAAATTACCTTCGCCGCCGGGGGCTTTTCCGCCCGCGACCGATCGGTCGATCTGCTGACCGTTGCGCGCGATACCTCACTGGACACCTATGTCTGGAACCTGCTCGACATCATCACCATCCCCAACGGCTGCCACGTCGCCGAGGTCGAAATCGATCCCGAAACGGGCGAAATCATCCTGGATCGCTACACCGCCGTCGACGACTACGGCACGCTGATCAATCCGCTGCTGACGATCGGCCAGGTCCAGGGTGGAGTCGCGCAGGGCATCGGCCAGGCCCTGACCGAACGTACCGTCTACGATCCGGATTCCGGCCAGTTGCTCAGCGGTTCGTTCATGGACTACCAGATTCCG
>DATARX010000538.1:0-5110 GCA_036263955.1 Rhodopila sp. | reverse complement strand
GCCAGTCCTCGGGTTCGCCAGTCCTCGGGACCGCGCCTCACCGCTCAGGGACGTTGCCATAGACGGCTTCGGCATCAGCGGCAACCACGCCCGGCACTTTGACTTGCAACGAACGGTGTTCCGGGGCTTAACCGAACCATCGCCCGCACAAAGGATCCGAGACGATGCGACCATTTCTTGCCGCGCCGCTGATGCTGATGTCGCTGCTCTCGGCCGCCGCCCTGCGACCGGTCGACGCGGCCCAGGCGGCTGAGTTCACGCCGGCGCAGCGGGCCGAAATCGTGGCGACGGTGCGGGAGGCGATGAAGCAGGACCCGTCCATCCTGCGTGACGCGATCATCGCGCTGCAGGCCGATGAGGGCGAACGAACCCAGGCCGCCACGCGTGCCGCCATTTCGCGGTCGCAGAACGAACTGGTCTCGCCGGCGGATCCGGTGGCCGGCAATCCATCCGGGGACGTGACGATCGTGGAGTTTTTCGACACACGCTGCCCGTATTGCCGCAAGATGGAGCCGGTGGTGGAGAAGTTCCTGGCCGATGACCATAAGGTCCGGCTGGTGTACAAGGATCTGCCGATCCTTGGGCCGGCCAGCGTGCTGGGCACCAAGGCGTTGCTGGCGGCACAGAAGCAGGGCGCCTATGTCCCGATGCGAGAGGCGGTGATGAAGCTGCCGCCCGACACGACGCTGCCGCAACTCGAATCGGCGGCGCACGGGCTGGGACTGGACTGGCCGCGCATGGTCAGGGACATGGCCGATCCGGCGGTGCAGGACCGGATCGATGCGAATTTGAAACTCGCCCATGCGCTTGGAATCCAGGGGACGCCGGCGCTGGTGATCGGCAACGACCTGATCCCGGGCGCGGTCGAACTGCCAGATCTGCAAAAGGCGGTGGCGGCAGCCCGGCGGGGATAGAAGCGGTGGGCTGACCCCCAATCGGTGACCCCCAATCGCTGCCCCCCAATGGCTGACCCCCACTGGCTGCCCTCCTCTGGGTTGGCAAGGCGGCGGGCGTCGGTTACGCCAGCGGGACAACCGAACAGGAGAGATCCGTGCGCCTTGTCCGCTCCGCCACGCTTGGGCTTGCGTTATCCCTGGCATCCCAGATACCCGTCCATGCCCAGTCCCAATTGGCACACGCCGAGGGTGAGGCCAACAGCAAGCCCGGCGCGCGGACCGTCCCCGGCCGGGTCATTCCAGTCCCCACCGCGACCGTAAGCCCAGGCCTGGCCGCCGACATCGCGAAGCCGTACCGGGCGCCGGCCTGGAACGCGAATCCGCGCAATGCGGCGGAGTGGACGAAGCTGGTCAACCGCCTGGCCGCCGAAGCCGCGGCGGTGCAAACCGCGTGGCGCGAGAAGCTTGGCGTTATGATGACGAAAAGCACCATGGGCGGGGTGCCGGTGTTCATCCTGGAACCGAAGGACATGCCGCCGGAGAACCGCAACCGCGTGCTGCTGAACCTGCACGGCGGCGGATACGTCTATGGGCCGGGCGAATCCGGCACCGGCGAGGCCGCGGCGATGGCCGGCTACGGCCATTTCAAGGTGATCGAGGTCGACTACCGCATGCCCCCGGCCCATCCCTACCCGGCGGCGATGGACGACGCGATGGCGGTCTACAAGGCGCTGCTGGCGACCACCGATCCGTCGCATATCGCGGTGTTCGGGACCTCGACCGGCGGCGGCATGACGCTGGCGCTGATGCTGCGCGCCAAGGCCGAGGGTGTGCCACTGCCCGCCGCCATGGCCCCAGGCACCCCATGGGCGGACCTGACCGAGACCGGCGACAGCTACAGGACCAACGAATGGCTGGACAACATCCTGGTCAGCTACAACGGCTACCTGGTACATGCGGCGAAGCTGTACGCGAACGGGCACGATCTGAAGGATCCGCAACTCAGCCCGATCTATGGCGACTTCCATGGACTTCCGCCCGCGATCCTGACCACCGGCACGCGCGATCTTTTCCTGAGCAACACCGTCCGCACCCATCGCAAGCTGCGCGAGGCCGGCGTGGAGGCGGAGTTGCAGGTGTTCGAAGGCTTCTCCCACGCCTACTACACGATCGATCCGTTCCTTCCCGAGAGCCGCGAGGCGTACGACGAGATCGCTCGGTTTCTCTCGGCGCATCTGGCGAAATAGCCGGACGCGCAACCGGCTGCCGGTGCCTAGGCTGTTCGCGCGGGTGAAGGCCTTGGGCGAGTGAGCGCCTGGGCGGGTGAGGGCCTGGGCGGGTGAAGGCCTGGGCGGGTGAAGGCCTGGGCGGGTGGAGGTCGGCGCGGACGGGCCCGCACAGCCCCGGCGTTCGAATTTGACCTGGATCAATGCCGCCCGAGGTGCATGCGCCTAGCACTATGGATGAACCGGAATGGGGGTCATCCAATGCGTGCTTCAGATGTCATGTCGACCGACGTGATTACCGCCTCTCCCGAAACCTCGGTACAGGATCTGGCGGCGCTGCTGGGCAAACACGGAATCAGCGGGGTGCCGGTGGTGAATGCCGACAACACACTCGTCGGCATCGTCAGCGAGGGCGATCTTTTATTCAGGGCCGAGACGCACCTGGAGCGACGGACCGAACCGCGCCGCTCGCGATGGTTCGATATGTTCGCGTGGGAGCGCGAGCGCGCGCGGGACTACGTCAAGGCCCATGGCCGTACGGTCGGCGACGTCATGACGCGCGACGTGACGACGGTGAGCGAAACGACCGAACTGCAGGAAATCGCAAATCTGCTTGAGACCAAACGGATCAAGCGGGTGCCTGTCCTGCGCGGCGGAAGCGTGGTCGGCATCGTCAGCCGGGCCAACCTCGTGCGCGCCCTGGCGACGATCAAGGCCCAGCCGGCAACCGGAACGGAAACCGATGACAGCACGATCCGCCACAGGGTCCTGGCGGAACTGCGCAGCCAGCCTTGGGCGCGGGTCTGGGCCGACGATATCATCGTGCGTGACCGGATCGTGCATATCTGGTGCTCCGACGACCGGTCGGACGCGGAGCGGCAAGCTCTGCGCATTGCCGCGATGAACACGCCCGGCGTGGCGGCGGTGGAGGAACATCTCGTGCCGGTGGCATTCATTCCGGCGATGTAGGATGAGGTGACGGCGGAACAGGGTTGCGAGGCGCCCTGTTCTTCTCCCCCCGATCGGCTATCCTCGGGCAAAAGGAGCCGCCTCATGACTTATCTTGTCGCCGACGACCTGCCAGCCGCCCCCGCGGGCGAGCGGTTCCGAGCGCTGCTCGGCCGCCCCGGCATTGTCCAGCTTCCCGGTGCGCATAACGGCCAGGCCGGGCTTCAGGCGAAACAGGCGGGGTTCGAGGGGCTGTATCTGTCCGGCGCCGCCATGACCGCCTCCATGGGTATTCCCGACCTCGGCATGATCACGGTGGATGAGGTCTGCTTCTTCATCCGCCAGATCGCCCGCGCCACCGCCCTACCGCTGTTGGTGGACGGCGACACCGGCTACGGCGAGGCGCTGAATGTGATGCACATGGTGCGCAGCTTCGAGGACGCCGGGGCCGGCGCGGTGCATATCGAGGACCAGTTGCTGCCGAAGAAATGCGGCCACCTGAATGACAAGAAGCTGGCCGACCCGCACGACATGGCGGCCAAGATCGCCGCCGCCCGCAAGGCCCGCCGCCATCTCTACATCATTGCCCGCACCGATGCGGCGGCCTCGGAGGGCATCGACGGCGCGATTGCGCGAGCCAAACTGTTCCTGGACGCCGGCGCCGATGCAATTTTCCCCGAGGCGTTGAAGACCGCGGAGATGTTCAAGGAAGTCGCCGCTCGTTTGCCCGGCGTGGCGCTGCTGGCGAACATGACCGAGTTCGGCACCACGCCGTTCTTCACCGCCGCCGAGTTCGAGGCGATGGGCTACAAGATGGTGATCTGGCCGGTCAGCAGCCTGCGCGTCGCCAACAAGGCGCAGGCGAAACTCTATGCTGCGATCAGGAAGGACGGCGGCACCCAGAACATGATCGACGCCATGCAGACCCGGGCCGAACTGTACGCGACGATCGGCTACCACGCGTACGAAGCGTTGGACGCGTCCATCGTCACCACCATCATCCCGCAGTCCATGCCGCAACGAAGCTGACACGGACTGGCGAAATCGGGGTTCATGCGACAGGCGGCGACTCAAGCCCCAGCGCCTGGCGAGCCGCAACAACGATTTCATACCCACGCCGTTCCTTCGGGTCGGGGCCCACGGGCCCGGACGGCTTGGCGACGACAGCGAATGCGCCAAGCTTGCGCGCCTGCACAGCCTGATTCGCCCCCGCCTGGCCGATCGACGACACCACGATCACCTTCACCTTCGAAACGAGTGCCAGGCGTTTGAGCATATCCAGGCCGGACATTTCCGGCATCTCGAGGTCGAGCACGACGAGATCGGGCTTCAGCTCACGCAGCCTCTGCAAGCCGATCTTGCCGTTTTCGGCCATGCCGACGACGGACAAATCCGGATCGCTTTCGATCAGGTCCTGCAGGATCCTTCGCATGATGGAACTGTCATCGACGATGAGTACGGACTTGGTCATGAATGCCCTTTCGGCGTTCTGGTAACAGTGTCAGCGAACACCGCGGCGCCGAGTGCGCGGGCGTCCCCGCCCGATTTTGGGGGCGCTAACCCGCAGTCCATCTTGCATTCACGGCGAGGCGTTGACCGATGCCTACAAGCTGGAATCCCCGAGTGCCCAACACGTCACATGCCCGCGGGCAATGTGCCATGAGCCGAGCGCCGGCGTCCAGTATGTTGCCAGTCCACACCGGAACGCAGTCGATTCTCTTATCGCCCGAAACTATCGCCCGGCCGAGAATGCCGGCACGCCTTTCGTTGAACGGCTTGCCGCGGGCGCGACAGCGGAACCGGCGGTAACGCTGGGCGCTGCGCTG
This sequence comes from Rhodopila sp., assembly GCA_036263955.1. Taxonomy (GTDB): domain Bacteria; phylum Pseudomonadota; class Alphaproteobacteria; order Acetobacterales; family Acetobacteraceae; genus Rhodopila. The sequence continues at coordinate 214 of DATARX010000538.1, read as the reverse complement.
ATTCCGTTCCGGAACCGTGGCCGCACCGCACCCGACGGATTCCATTTAGCCAATCCTTTTCGCCTCCGCCCCATTAGCCATACCGAACGCCTGCGAACAAGAACGGGCGCGAGCGAACAAGAACGGGGCAAGCGAACAAGGACGGGCACCAGCGAACAAGGACGGGCACCAGCGACAGCGGAACCCATTCCGCACATTCTGGACACTCCCGTAT
>DATARX010000526.1:0-3877 GCA_036263955.1 Rhodopila sp. | reverse complement strand
GTCAATCTGGCCGTGTCGCTGGCGCGGCAGGGTCACCGGGTGGGCCTGCTCGACGCCGACATCTACGGCCCCAGCCTGCCGCGGATGATCGGCCTGAACCGCAAGCCCGAGGTCCGGGGTGACAAGATGATCCCGCTGCAGGCGTGGGGTTTATCCTGCATGTCGATCGGCTTCCTGGTGGACGAGGAAACCGCGATGATCTGGCGTGGCCCGATGGTGATGGGCGCGCTGGAGCAGATGATGGGCCAGGTGGAATGGGGCGCGCTCGACATCCTGGTGGTGGACATGCCGCCAGGCACCGGCGACGCCCAATTGACCATGGCGCAGCGCGTCGCGCTGACCGGCGCCGTGATCGTGTCCACCCCGCAGGACATCGCGCTGATCGATGCCCGTCGCGGCGTCCGCATGTTCGAAAAGACCAACGTGCCCGTTCTCGGACTGGTCGAGAACATGAGCTACTACTGCTGCCCCAACTGCGGCCACCGCGCCGATATTTTCGGTCATGGCGGCGCAAAGACCGAGGCGGCCCGTCTGGGAGCCGAGTTCCTGGGGGAGATTCCGTTGCTGCTGGATATCAGAATGGCGGCCGACGCAGGTACGCCGATCGCGGCTTCGGCCCCAGAAAGCGACGCGGCCAAGGCCTACGGCGCGCTGGCCGCCCGGATGTGGGAAAAGGTGTCCGGCGCCACGGTGGTGCGCAGCAGCGGGCCGCGGATCGTCATCGACTGAACGCCAGGGCTGGACGGTCGATGTACATTGCCCATGCCGGACGATCGAGTTTCGAAAAGTCTGTATGAACAGGGCCTGGAAGCCTGGGCCATGACTTAGGCCCTGGCACCGCACGCGGTAGCCCCGGGGATCGGGCGAGGTGCGGACGGCTGGCCTGCCGCGGTCTGTCCATCGGGACAATCTGGCAGAGGAGATCGAGGATTTGGCGCGCAAGGACCGGCGAGAGCCTGGCAGTCGCCTGGCCTTGACCACCGAACACCTGGGCAACCCGGAACCAGGCTACAGTTCGAACGAAATCCTCGGCTCCTCGTTCCCTGAGCCGCCGAAGCCGCGCCGGTCGCCGCCCCGGACCGATCGGTTATTATAACAACACCCTTGGTTACAGACCGTCACGCTGCTGCAATCGTCCCGCAAACGCCCGCGCGGTAGGCATCCTCGGATCATTGTTCGGGAAGATCGCGAATGGACGGCTACCAGGGACTTGACGTCGTCGAGAAATCGTTGCTTCCGACGCCCACACACCCGTCGGTGCGCCGGGGGCTGCTTGTGCTCGGCATGAGCCGCAGCGGGACGTCTGTATTGACGCACGTCCTGCATGCATTGGGCGCGGCCCTGCCGCGAGATTTGATGGGCGAAGCGCACGGCAACCCGCTCGGTCATTTCGAGCCCCGCGAACTTGTCGCCCTGAACGATCGGATTCTCGAAAGCATCGACCGGCGCTGGAACGACCCGCGGCCCATCGCCCCGCAATGGTTCCGCTCGCGGTCAGCGTATCGGTTCCTCCGCGCCGTCACCACGCAGCTTCGCCAAAGCTATGGCGAAGCTTCACTGCTGGTGCTGAAGGACCCTCGGCTCTGCCGGTTGCTCCCCCTGTATCTGGATGCCCTCGACACGCTCGATATCGAGCCGTTGGTCATTCTGCAGGTGCGGCCGATGCAGGAGGTGGTGCAGTCGCTCGTCGAACGCGACGGTATGCAGCCCGAACTCGCCGAATTTCTCTGGCTGCGATCGGTGGTCGAAGCGGAGTGGCAGAGTCGGGATTGCCGGCGGGTGTGGGTCAGCATGGCGGAAATCCTGTCGGACTGGCCGGGGACAATACGCCGGATCGCCGATGGCCTGCGGCTGGAATGGCCCGAGTCGGCAATGACGGAAATCGGTTCGCTCCTCAAGCCGCGCCAGCGTCACCACATCGCGCCGTCGGCTTATGATCCAGCCGGTGTCCGGCGGTTCTCGGCCATGGCCTGGAGCGCGATCGAGCACGGACTGGGCGGCGAGGAACGCGCGGCACGCGCCGGCTTCGATGCGGTGCGTGATGCCCTGCAGGATTTCGACCGCATGTATCAGCCGGCCCTGGCCGCACTGGCTGCCAGGCGCCACTGGCTGCCCCGTCGGCTTATCGGGCCGTTGCGTGCGCTTCAACATACTCTGCGCGACGCCCTGACCCGATAAGCCATAGCGCCTAGCGTTCGCCTGGCCTTCTCTCATGCGCCTCAGGTGCCGGCCGTGGCGCCTGGGCCGGGCGGCCCGGTTCGGGCCGCTGGGGCGCGAAGCCGTGCGGTTCCGGACGCGATGCGCCAGCCGGCGAGGCGAAGCCTCTTGGTTCCGATCGGGATCCCGACGGTGGCGTGAAGCCGTGCGGTTCCGGACGGGGTGCGGCTGCCGGCGCGGCGAACCCGCGTGGTTCGGAATGAGGCGCGCCCGCCGGTGACGCGAAGCCATGTCGTTCCTGACCCGGCATGGCGCCGGGCGCATTGAAGACACGGGGTTGCGGATGAGGCGTCCCTTCACCCGGCATCGGGCGGTTGAATCCCGATTCGCCTGGCCGAGCGCCTGGTTCGGCGACGGTAGGGCGGTTGAATTGCGGCGAGGCCTGTGCGGGGCTGGCACCAGGATGAAACGCCGGGTTGCCAGGTCCGGGTCTGGCTAGTTCCGGTCTGGTCATTTCCGGTCTGGTCATTTCCGGTCTGGCCTGTTCCGGTCTGGCCCCCGGCGTGAACGCGGGGTGAGCGAATCCGGGACCGCCCGCCATTGGATGAACCGCCGGCCCGGGTGCCGGCCGCGCGCCCGCACCTGGTGCCAGATTTAACTCACGTGCAACCGCGGGCGTAACGCCGGCCGTGGCCGCGGTCGGCCGCAGTGGCTGCCGGTCGAAGATTGGCCGTGCCGACGCGAACTCCTGCGCGCTCACCGGCCGGGCAAATCCTTGCACCGGACGCGATCCCATCATCGCCGCCGCCGGAATCGAGGTCGCGGCACCCCGATTGATGAAATTGTTCACGGTCACGTTGCTGACGACACGCATATTGTTCGTGACATGGTTGAAATTGATCTCCCGCACATAGCGGTCGGAGGCATGGTACCACGGCCGGAACGGTTCCCGCGGTCCGAGCGGCACCCAGCCGATCGACCCGGAGGCCAACGCGGCGCCCAAAGCGACACCGGCGCCGATGCCGATGAACGTCACCAGCGCGGGCGCGTAAACCGGCGGGCCGGCCACGGCCACGACACCCGGTGTCCAGGCCCAGCGGCCACCGATCTCCAGCCAGCGTCCGTAGTGGAAGGGGGCGAAACCCCAGGGCGCATCATCAATCCAGGTCCACCCCCACGGCGCCACATAGGCCCAATGGCCCTCGCGATACGGCACCCAGCCTGGCGATACCGGCGGATACCAGACCTGACCGTATTCCGGCGCCTCGCTCCAGCGTCCCGCGCCATAGAGGTCGGCGCCGCCGGGCATCAGGGCGACCTGCGACGGCACCCCAACCGGCGCCGGCGGCGGGCGTTCGGCGTTGAGCCTTCCGATCAGGAAGGCGTCCCGCAGCATGGGGCCAATACTGCCCTGGAAGCTTTCCGTGCCGGAAATCGTTGCAGTCTGGTTGCCTGAGACCCGCAGCGACACGCTCGGCCCTTCGATCTCGGCGAATCCATCCAGGACGGTCACCAGGGTCGGCTGGTCCGCTGTGCCGACCACGATCTCATAGCGGCCGTTGCCGTTCAGCCGCACCAGGCCACGCGGCGTTTGGATCGACCACACCTCATTCGGGGCCAGGTCCCGCAGATGGACGTACGCCTCGCCTTGAGTCAGGACCGCGTCCAGGCCACGGGTGTCGAGCGTGGAAAGATCGAATTCGGTGGCGCCCGCCAGCAC
>DATARX010000523.1:0-9826 GCA_036263955.1 Rhodopila sp. | reverse complement strand
TGGGCGAGCGTGCCGCCGATATTGCCGGCGCCGATCAGGGCGATCTTGTTGCGGGCCATGGGCGAGTCCTTCCAAGGGCGCGGTCGGCGCCGGGTGGGATGAAACGGTGCCTGCCGGGACGCCATCCTGGGATTGGAGCCGGACATGGCTGCCCGGAAGGTGCGGGTTTGCTACTCCATCGTGCGAAACCCGGCAAGACGGTGCGATGCAGCAAGATCGCCTGCCGGGGAACGCCGCGACACAATAGCGTCCCAACAATCGGATCGGCGGGATTTGAAGCAATTTACCGCGGATAAGCGGCCAGCAGAGCCTCGCCCCGCGCCGTCAGTTCGATACGCATGGGTTGTCCGCCGACCTGTACGCGGGTGATGAGGCCGGCGTCGATCGCATCCTCCCAGACCGTCAGCCGCGGACAGGATGTGCGCCACGCGTCCATGACGTCGATGTAGTCCCGCGGTTCGGCGGCCAGCCAGGCCAGGAAGTCGATCGTCAGCGGGGCGAGGATATCGGACATCACGACCACCCATGCGAAACGGCCCGCACGAAATAGCATGCGAATCTGCCGAAAGGCAATGACCGGCGGGCCGGCAAACCGCTCCGCCCCGCTCTTCCCTGACGACGACATCTCGACGGCTACGCGTCCGCTGCGGGCTCCGCGGGGCGTCGCCGGGGTTTCCGCTGTACCGCGCGCCCGCTGGCGCCGGCCGTTCCCGTCTCCGGTCGCACCGGCGTTTCCGGCAGTTTCGCCGGCGGAAGTACCGCCTCCCCGGAAACCTCTTTGGCCAGCGCCGCCGCGACCGCCTTGAACACGTCGCTCCATTGCCGCGGGACCGTCTGGCGGAACAGCCGCACCGACGGGTACCACGCCGTATCCGAACGGTTCAGCAACCAGCGCCAGTCCGGCGAGGTCGCCAGCAGGATCCACACCGGTTTGCCCATCGCCGCCGCCAGGTGCCCGACCGAGGTATCCACCGTGACCACCAGGTCGAGGCACTCCAGCAACGCCATCGTGTCGTTGTAATCACGAACCTCGGCGCCGATATTGATCAGCGGCGCGCGCCCGAAATACCGGCCGGCCTGATCGGCGGACGGCCCCTTCTGCAACGACACCAGCGCCAAGCCCGGCAAGGCCGCCAACGGCGCAAAATCTGCCAGCTTCGACGACCGGCGGCGATCGTTGTTATGCGTCGGTCGGCCCGCCCAGACGATGCCGATCCGCTTCTGCGTCCCCGGCACCAGCCGGCGCAGCCGCTCCTTCCAGTGTGCCACGCGCGCCGGATCCGCATGTAGGTACGGAATCGGCGTCGGCACATTGTCCACGCGCGTCCCATGCAGGCGCGGCAGACCGGACAGCGGAATGAAACTTTTGAAGGTCGGGCAATCTTCCCACCGGAAGAAGATCTTTTCCTCCGGCAGGAACTGGCGCAGCACCGGCACCATCTCGGACGAACCGGCGACGACCACGTCCGGGCAGCGTTCCAGCACCCAGGGAATGTAGCGACTGAACTGGATCACGTCGCCGAAACCCTGGTCCGCCACCATCAGCAGCGTGCCGTCGGCGAATGGCTTGCCGTCCCATTGCGGCTTGTCCGTGGCTGGCATCATCCGGGCCGCGTCGGCGATGCGGAACCGCCACTCATACTCCTCCCAGCCGCGTTCCCAATCGCCCTTGATCAGCAGCCCTTCGGCTCGGGCGAAATGGGCGCCGGCTAGGTCGGGGTTCATTTCCAGCGCGCGTTCCGCCGCTTCGATAGCCGCGTCGATCTCGACCCGTTCGTAATGAATAACCGACAGGTTGTGCAAGCACAACGGATCGCTGGGCGACAGCGACACCGCCCGCCGAGCCGCCGCCACCGCATCGTCCAGCCGGTTGAGGGTGCGGTACACCTCACAGATATTACGCAGATAAAGCGCGATATCGACCCCACGGGCGATCGCCTCCTCCATCTTGCGCACCGCCTCCTGCTGGCGGCCCAGGCGGAAGGCGACGATCCCGGACATATGCAGCGAGTCCGGCTGATGCGGCGCGACGGCCAGGATGTGGTTCAGCAGGCGATCAGCCTCCTGCATCTTGCCCGACCGTTCGTATTGCGCGGCGACGGTGAACAGCTCCCCCAACGGAACCGGGACCATAATCTCGCCCGCGCGTGACGGCGGGCTGGCGTCCGGGCGTTCCAGCCGCGCCAAGCCGCCCGGTTCGGTCGTTACCGTGGCCGTAGCCGGGGCCGGGGCCGGGGCCGTAGCCGTGACGGGCGATACAACCTCCATCGGCTACTCCACCGTGTAGCCAAGCCGGTCGATATGGGATTGCAGGATCGGAATGATCGGTTCCAGGTGCTTGCGATAGTGCCGATGGCGGAACCGCGACCGGTCATACAGCCGCTCCGTCACCTGGGCATAGCTGGCAGTGCGGGCGTAGCGCTGGTTCTCATGGAACTGCAGGCATTTCGGATCGAATTTTTCGCCAACGAAATCCAATACCGAACGAACCGTGGCTTCCTGGTCCGTCACCATGTCCTCATACCGCACCGGCAAATACCGCAGCGCCATTTCCGCTCGGTATTTCTCCACCAGGTCCATCACCCGCACGTAATGCTTCGCCGCCGTTTCCAGTGCCGTGGCGCAGAAGAAACCATGGGTGAAATGGTTCGACACGGCCGAAACCATGATGTCCAGCGGGTGCCGGATCACATGGATCAGCGGCGATTCCGGAAACAGCAGCGCGATCAGGCCGAGATGGGTCTCGTTCAGAGGCATCTTGTCGGTGAACCAGGCCGCGTCCGGGGCCAGGATATGCATCTGCGAAACTTTCTGCAGATAGTAGTCGCGCAGGTTGTCCAGACCCTCCCGCTGATCGCCCATCCATAGTTCGGCCAACGCTTCCGGATAGCCCAGCGGACTGTTCAACATGCGCGGCATCAGGCCGGTCAGGTCGTTGATCAGCGGCAGTTCGTCGCCGGCGACGATCCGCGGGTGCGCCGACAGGGTCTGCTCCATCAGCGTGGTGCCGGAGCGTGGGAAACCCAGCACGAAGATCGGTTGCGCCACGCCGTCGCGAACAGTCGCACGCGGCAGGGTCTGCAGCCGGCCGGCGGTGAAGAAACCACCCAACCGCCCGATCAGGTTGTCCGCCGCGCCGTCGAGATACCGATGGCCGCTCATTTCGCGGGCAATGCGCTTGCCTTCCTCGAACGCGGCGAAAGCGTCGTCGTAGCGGCCCATCTGATCCAGCAGCCGCCCCTTCTCCGCCAGTTCGTTCGCCCCCAGGCGTCCGTCGGCGGTCAGCTGCGCCATCTGGTCCAGCACCGCGAGCGCTTCATCATATTTCTTCATCCGCCCGAGCAGCACGGCGCGCGACAGCAACAGGGCGGGATCGTTCGGCCATTGCTGTTCCATGCGGTCGAGGATTTCGCCGGCGGCGTCGAACTTGCGGTCGGCTTCTTCCAACCGTGCCCAGCCCAGCAGCGTCTGCCGGATATTGGGCGCGGCCGCCACGGATTCCTTATAGAGGTCGCGGCCTTCTCCCATCCGGCCCTGGTTCTTCAGGTTCCAGGCCAGGTTGGCGACCAGGATCGGATCGCGGGTGCCGCTGAGTTCGAGCACTTTCCTGTAATGATATTCGCCGATCTGGGGTCGCTGCGCCTCGGTCAGGATCATGCCCATCAGGTTATGCGATTGCGGATTCTGCGGCGCGATGCGCACCGCGTTGCGGGCCTGGACCTCGGCTTCGTGAATTGCGCCCTTGCCCAACAGTAACAACGCCAATTCGTTGGTGGCGGCGAAGTTGTTCGGATCAAGTGCAACGACCCGCCGGATCAGCGCCTCGGCGGCCGCCGGCTTCCCCTGGTCCTTGCGGATTTGATACAGGATGGTCAGCGCGCCGGGTCGATCCGGGGCCAGTTCCAGAACATCCAGGCAGAGACGTTCCGCCGTCTCAATGGCGCCCTGGCGATGCGCGACGACGGCACGCTCCACCAGCGGCATCAAGTGGCGGGAGGATTCCGGAGGCGGCATAGCGGCCGGATTCATTGCGCAGCAACGGGCAGCGCGCAGGCCACTGCCGCACGAACACATCTGAAAGGCTGGTTGCGACATCACGACGGTTCACCCAGTTAACGTTGCCGGTATAGCGGCCGGCGCGGTCCGTCGTCAGCCCTTATGTTTGGCCGCCTGTATCACCGCCCAAACGCGTTCCGGGGTCGCCGGCATATCGAAATGGCGGATCCCCAGCGGCGCCAGCGCGTCGTTGATCGCGTTCATGGCGGCGCCAAGCGCGCCGACCGTGCCGGCCTCGCCCACGCCTTTCGCCCCTAGCGGATTGACCGCGGTCGGCACCTCACGCGTTGCAAGCTGGAAGTTTGGATACTCGGCGGCACGCGGCATTTGATAGTCCATAAAAGACGCAGTCAGCATCTGGCCCGAGTCTGCGTCGTGGATGATGATTTCGCCCAGCGCCTGTCCCACGCCCTGGACCACCCCGCCATGGATCTGGCCCGCAACGATCATCGGGTTCAGCACCCGGCCAAGTTCTTCCACCGCGCTGTAGCGGATGATTTCGGTCACCCCGGTTTCGGTATCGATTTCGACTTCGCAGACATGGGTGCCGTTCGGGAAGGTAACGGCCGTGGGCGTGAATTCGCCGCTTTCGACCAGGCCGCCTTCCTCCCCGGGCGCGATGTGCCGCGGATCATGCGCGGCGCGCGCCACGTCAACCAGCGTCACCGAGCGATCGGTACCGGCGATGGTAAAGCGGCCAGTGGCGAACTCGACGTCCACAACGGCGGCTTCCAGCAGCTCGGCGGCGATGCGGCGCGCCGTGTCGATGACCTTGTCGACCGCCAGCGACACCGCCGATCCGCCGATGCACAAGGCGCCCGATCCGCCGTTGCCCTTGCCGCTGGGCAGCAGGTCGGTGTCACCGCCTTCCCATTTCACCTGTTCCGGCGCCAGACCAAACCGATCGGCGACCAGTTGGGTCATCGTCGTCTCCAGCCCCTGCCCCACCGACATCGATCCTGACCGCAGCACCAGCGTGCCGTCCTCCGCCAGCCGCAGCGTGGCGAGATCCTTCGCCGGGCGCAGGAACGGTCCGCCGGCGACCTCGATGCAGTTGCACAGCCCGATGCCGCGCAGCTTTCCTTGCCTCGCGGCCTCGGCCCGACGTGTCTCGAACGCATCGAGGCCCGACATCGACGCAGCCTGCTGCATGTTGCCTTCGAAGTCGCCGCAATCATAGGTGAAGGTCAGGGCGGTCTTGTACGGCATCGCCGTTGGCGGGATCAGGTTTCGCCGGCGCAGCTCGTATGGACTGATACCAGTTTCCCGAGCGGCAACATCGATCAGTCGCTCGATCGCATACGTCGCTTCCGGCCGGCCCGCGCCGCGATAGGCTGCCGTAGGAACAGTATGCGTGAGCACGCCACAAACCTGCGCGGCAATAAAGGGAATTTCATACACCCCGGCGATGCCGCCAATATTGCCGACGCCCCAGCCGGAACGGCCAGAGACATAGGCGCCGATATTCACGTCCCAACGCAGTCTTAACGCAGTGAATTTTCCGTTCGCATCCAAACCGAGTGAGGCCTTGACGCGCATTTCCCGAGCCTGCTCGTCGGTCAGGAATCCCTCGGTCCGGTCAGAGATCCATCGCACCGGACGCTTCAACCGGCGCGCGGCCCAGGCCACCAGGACCGATTCCAGATGGACGCCGGATTTCATCCCGAAAGACCCGCCGACGTCACCCGGAATGACGCGAATATCGGTTGGTGGGATCTGGAAATTTCCGCTGGCCATGCCGTTGCGCAGCGCAAACGGCGATTGGTGCGATGCATGCACTTCGATGCGTCCGTCGGCACCGATGCAGGCCCACGCACCACGCGGTTCCATGGAATTGGCGGTGACCCGTGAAACGGTGAATTCCAATGTTGTTACATGCGCCGATCCGGCCAGCGCGGCGTCGGCGCCCTCGGCGTCGCCGCGCTTCCACAGGAAGCCGATATTATCGGGCACATCGTCCCATACGGCGGGCGCGCCGGGCACCATCGCCGCCACCGGTTCGGTGACAACCGGCAAGGCGGTGTAGTCAACTGCGATCGCCTCCGCCGCTTCCAAACCCGCGGAACGGGTTTCAGCAATGATCAGCGCCACCGGTTCGCCGACGAAGCGAACCCGCTCCGACGCCAGCAGCGGACGGTCGGTTTTCGGCGCCGGACCGCCGTCCGGGCGAGGGAAACCGATACCGCCGGGGATCGGTGCGACGTCGGTCAGATCCGCCGCGGTGAAGACGCCGATCACCCCGGGAACATTCCGGGCCGCGCCCGTGTCGATTGTTTCTATCCGGGCATGGGCGTGCGGCGAACGCAGGAAGATCGCGACAGCCATCCCGGCCGGGGCCGCATCGGCGGCATAGTCGCCCCGCCCGGTCAATAGGCGGAGGTCTTCGCGGCGGCGTACCGATTTAGCCTGCATCGTTGCCATGATTCTATGCTCCCTTGGGTTAGCCCGGAGCATAGCGGATTTCGCCAGAAGTGCGATTCCGGGCCAGCGCGTCGCCGGCGCCGACCCTTGCGATGCGATCGAGGGATGCATCGCCGGTTGGATCGTTTCGTGACATGGTCAGGCCCTGTTGCGAAATCGAAGGATCTGACGATCATTCGCGACCCGGACGGGTTTCGTTTCGCGCCGAACCGAAGCGGCAAGCCGCTGGCGCTCAGCTTGATGCTGCTCGCTCCCGTCCGCCGGCATCGGGCCGGATGCGACGGCGGCCCGGGGACCACGCACCGCGCCCAGACCAACCACAGGTCGCTTAATTCGGTCGTCTCCGCAGCCACCCGCTGGCCTGGTCGGTCAACGCCACCAGAACCCAGGTGATCACGACATACGCCATCATCTGGCGATAGAAGAACAGTTGTTGCGCGTCATAAAGCGCTTGGCCAATGCCGCCGGCGCCGATCAACCCCATGACCGTCGCCATCCGCAGATTCCACTCCAGCCGGAACAGCGCGTGCACCGCCAGCGGCGCGATCGCCGTCGGCACCACCGCATACGCCGTGACCGCCACCCGCGACGCACCGATGGCGGCCAGCGCCCGCGGCGGCGCCTGCGGCACGTTCTCCAGCGTCTCCGCGAACAGCTTCGCCAGGCATCCGGTGGAATGGATACCCAACGCCACCGCACCGGAAACCGGCCCGACGCCGGCCACGGTGATCAGGATCAGCCCCCACACCACCTCCGGCACGGTCCGCAGTACCTCCATCCCGCGCCGCACCGGCCAGGCGACCCAGACCGGCGTGACAACACCGCGGGCGGACGCAAGTGCCGCCGGCACCGCCACCAACACGGCGCCCGCCGTGCCGGCGAGGGCCATCCACACCGTCTCCCACAGCAGTCGCGGCAGCTCCGCCCAGTCATCCGGCCCCAGCCGCGGCGGCAACATCTGCGCGAACACGCCCAAGGCATGCCGCACCGCCACCAGCCGCGGCGCCGTCAGCACCACGGCCACCACGCCGATCGGCAGCAGCGGCAACAGCAGCACCGGCCGGCGCCGCACGAAAACCGCGACCTGGTCCAGGATCGACACCGTCACGACAAGCATCAGGATCTGCGTCGTGACGCTACGGAAATCCAGCGCCGAGAGCGAGCCGACCAGTTCGCTGCCAAGCCCGCCCCCGCCGACCGCGCCGACAATGATAGAGGCGCGGACCGCGCTCTCGAACTCATAGGCGCCGTAGGTCAGCAGGTCGGCACTGGTCAGCGGCAGCAGCCCGAACAGCGCCGTCTGCAGGCGCGTCGCCCCGGTGGACGACAACCCGTTCAGCGGACCCGGCGGCGCGGTCCGCAGGATGTCCGCGAACATCTTGCCGACCACCGCGGTATAGTAAATCGCCAGCGCCAGCATCCCCGCCCCGGGCCCGACCCCGAACATCACGACGCACAGCACCGCGGTGGTCAGATCCGGGATCGACCGCAGCGCCGTCAGCAGCGACAGGATCGCGCGACTGCCAGGCAGCCGAAGGCTGGCGCAAATGCCCAGCGGCAGGCTGACACAGAACGCAATCGTCATCGCGGCCGCCGCGATCTCCAGCGTCTGCAGCAGCGGCGCCAGCAACGCCAGCAGATAGTCCGGCGCCAGGACCGGCGGAAAGAACGAGCCAAGCAACTGCCAGGACGACATCGACGCTTGCCTCAGTCCACCAGATGCGGCCGCAGCGCGCCGTTTTCCACGAGCAGAACCCGGTCGAAATAGCGGGCGGCAAGCTCAGGCTGGTGCAGTGAACACAGCAGCGCCATGCCGCGATCCCGCGCGATCGTGGTCAGCAGGTCCAGAATGCTGGCACTCGTGGCGGGATCCAACGACGCCACCGGCTCATCGGCCAGCAGCAATCGCGGTGCTTGCAGCACCGCTCTGGCGATCGCCACCCGCTGCTGCTCGCCACCGGACAGCGCTCGCGTGGGGGAGCGCAGTTTATGCGCCAACCCCACCGCCCGCAGCGCCGCCTCGGCCTCGTCCAATTCGGCTCGCCGCGGCCAGACCAGGTAACGCAGCGCGCGGCCGTTGCCCCATCGGCCGAGCGCACCGGCCATGACATTCTGATGCACGGCGAGCGGCTCGACCAGGTCGTGCTTCTGCGCGACGAAGCCGATTTGTCGCCGCAGCGCCCGCAGCGCCGGCCCGCGCAACGTGCCGATATCGGCGCCACCGAACCACACCCGCCCGGAATGCGGACGCGCCAACCCATTCAAAGTCCGCAGCAAGGACGTTTTGCCCGACCCGCTCGGCCCCAGCAGCGCGATCCGCTCACCGGCTCCGACCCGCAGGTCAACGCCACTCAGGATCGCGCCGGCATGGCCGGGGGGCGCCACCGCGAGATTATCCAGGCACAGCAGCGCCGATGATAAGCCGCCGGACCCATCCACCTACAGCAGCCCAAGCTCGTGACCGACCTGGCGGACCTGGTCGTATTCAGCGTCGTTCGCACGCACGAAGTCCCCGGCGCGCAGGATCTGCAGGATCGCGTCATCGCGCCCGGCCTTCAGCCCCAGAAACGCCCCGGCGACCTTGTCCTGCGTCGCCGCCGGCAAGCCGGCCCGAGCCACCCAGACATAATCGGCGAAAGGCGGCGAGGTATAGAATATATACACCGAATTGGCGGGAATTTTGCCGTCGGCCAACATGCCGTGCAGCACCGTCTCATCCAGTGAGCCCGCATCAGCGACGCCCGACGCCACGGTCTGGGCGGTCGCGGTATGGCTGCCGGTATAGCGGGTCGACTTCAGATCGGTGCGGACATTAAGGCCAGCCTGCTTCATCGCGAGATACGCGAACAAATGCCCGCTGGTGGAGTTGATATCGCCGAACGCGAAGCTCTTTCCCTTCAGGTCGGCGATGCTATGAATACCGCTGCCGGCATGTGCGATCATGACCGAGTGGAATTGCTGATCCACTTTGCGCTGGACCAGCGGCACAACCTTGTACCGTTCCCGCGCCTTCACGTACGTCAGCCCGCCAAGATACGCGACATCAAGCGAGCCGTTGCCCAGCCCCTCGACCGTCGCGTTGTAGCTGGTCGGAATAATGAGTTCGACCGGCCCGCCGATCTGGGCGGCGAGAAAGTTGCGCAGCGGATCCTTTTCCCGGATCGAGACCTGTGTCGCACCCGCATCCGGAACCATCCCGACCCGCAGCGGTTCGGCCCCACGCGCCGAGCCGATGGCGAAAATCCGGGCTGCTAATGGGGCCGCCAATGGGGCCGCCAGCGCGGTCTGCAGGATGATTCGCCGGCCAAAATCCGGGCGCCGCTGCTTCGACATCATATCCAATCAAACT
>DATARX010000521.1:0-1718 GCA_036263955.1 Rhodopila sp. | reverse complement strand
AGCACCCGCATCTCGGTCGAGAAAAACGACAGTTCCTCCAGCGCGCGCCGCAACGCCGGCTGCTCCGGATGGCCCTCGACGTCGCACAGGAACTGGGTGGCGGTAAACCGGCCGCCAATCATATAGCTTTCCAGCTTGGTCATGTTGACCCCGTTGGTCGCGAACCCGCCCAACGCTTTATACAACGCCGCCGGCACGTTACGCACCCGGAAGACAAAAGTCGTCATCAGGTTCGGCGTCGCCGGATCCGCCGCGGCCGGCTTCGGCGCTACGATATAGAAGCGGGTCGTGTTGTGTTCGGCGTCCTCCACGTTCCGCCGCAGGACGTCCAGCCCGTAGATCTCGGCGGCCAGTGAAGACGCGATCGCCGCGTCCTCCTTGCGGCCCCATTCCGCGACAAGCTGCGCCGAACCGGCGGTATCCGCCTCGACCACCGGCTGAAGCTTCAGGTTCGCCAGGATCCGGCGCACCTGGCCCAGCGCCACCGTGTGCGAGTGTGCCCGCTTGAGATCCGTGATGGCCGCGCCGCGCACGCCCAGCAGGCAGTGCTCGACGCGCTGGAACTGCTCGCCAACAATGAACAGCCCGGAGTCCGGCAGCAGGTAATGGATGTCGGAAACCCGCCCGGCCAGGCTGTTCTCGCACGGCAGCATCCCCAGCGTCGCCGTCCCGTCCCGTACGGCGTCGATCGCCGCCTCGAACGACAGGCAGGGCAGGGTGGTCATCGCCGGATAGGCATTTCGGCACGCCAGGTCGGAATACGCCCCCGGCAGGCCCTGGAAGGAGATGATGCCGGACGTCATCGCGCCAGCATCGCGCGCGCGCGCTCCAGGTCTTCCGCGGTATCGACCCCGAACGGGCTCCCAGGGGATGCAACTTCCATGCGCACGCAGGCGATCCGCATTCCATTCTCCAGCGCCCGCAACTGTTCAAGGCTCTCGCGCTGCTCCAGCGGGCTTGGCGGCAGCGAGACGAAACGGTCGAGCGCCGCGCGTCTGTAGGCATAAATCCCAACATGATGCCAGCGCGGACCCAAACCCCACGGGATCGCCTGGCGGGAGAAATACAGCGCCGGCGCGATCGTCTGTCCATCTGCGAACGCACAGGCGGCTTTGACGAAGGAAACCGTCGTCGCCTCGATCTCGTCACGGATCGGCACCACAAGCGTGCCGATATCGACGGCAGGATCCGCCAGCGGCGTAACGACCAGGCGCAATCCCTGCGGGTCCAGGGTCGGAAAATCCCCCTGCAGATTGACCACGACATCGTGCCGCCGGTCAGGATCCAGTTCGGCCAGCGCCGCGTGCACCCGATCGGATCCGGACGGCAGCGCCGGATCGGTCACCACCGCCCGCCCGCCGGCCGCACGCACCACCGCGGCGATCTCGGGATCGCCGCAGGCCACGGCAACCGGCCCAATTCCGGCCTCCCGCCCGCGTTCCAGCATATGCAGGATCATCGGCTTGCCGCCGATATCGGCCAGCGGCTTGCCGGGCAGCCGGGTCGATGCCATTCGGGCCGGGATCACAACGATAGGGTTTACGGCGAGGGTCGGGCTCAAGGCGAGGGGGTTCCCTGGGACTAACCTGTCGAATCAGCGTCGCCGGCGGGTTAAATCCAGCAGAGGCGTTTCGCAGGTGGGTTGAAGAGGCGATTTCGTTTCCCTATGGTGCCGCCAGCTTACGGATGCGCTCGTCGCCGTGCAACGGCGGGCCGGC
>DATARX010000162.1:0-2241 GCA_036263955.1 Rhodopila sp. | reverse complement strand
GTCGGTCGCGTCCCGCCTGCGCCAGGAATTTGACGATTATGTCAGCCAGTTCCGCGATACCGCCAACTTCGCGGCCTATGACGCCAGCTACGGCGCGCTGATCGCAGGCGGCGCGAACGAGCGCTTCGGCACGCTGCGGGCCGATCTCGACGGGCTGGTTCAGTCACTCGCGCAACGGCGTGCGTCGTTGGCATCCGACGCTGTCCGCGACAGTGTCGCGGCGCAAAAAATGCTCGCGGTGCTTGGTCTCGGCGCCACCCTGATCACCCTGCTTGGCTCCGTTGCGGTGGGACGCAGTATCGCGCGGCCGGTGCTCCGGCTCACCGCCATGATGAACCAGCTGGCGGCCGGCGATACCGAACTTGCCGTCCCGGGAACGCAGCGGCGCGACGAGGTCGGTGCCATGGCGCGCGCGGTCGGGGTGTTTCGCGCCAACCAGGTGGCACGGCGGGAGGCCGAACTGTCGCTGCGGCGCACCAATTTCCTGTTCGATGCCGCGCTCAACAGCATGCTGCAGGGCATGATCGTGTGGGGGCCGGATCAACAGGTCCTGCTGGTCAACAACCGCTTCTATGAGATCGTCGGCATGCCCCAAGGCTGCCTCACCACCGGTCTGAAACCGCGTGACGTCGCTGAGATCGCCATCGGCCACGGCTTGCACCCCGGTTCCAGCGTCGCGGTCATCACCGGCAAGATCACAGCGATACTGTCCGCCGGGTGCCCGATGCATTTCGAACAGGAGATGTCACCCAGCCTGGTCGTCCAGCTCGCCAGCCAGCCGATGGCCAATGGCGGGGCGGTCATGACCTTCGAGGACATAACTGAAAAGCGCCAGAAAGAGGCGCAGATCGTGTTTATGGCGCGCCACGACGCGCTGACCGGCCTGCCGAACCGGACATTGTTCAAAGAGCATATGGAAGCGATGCTGCAGGCGGGCGAGCAGGGCGAAGCGGCGGGGACGGCGGCGTTCGGCGTGCTGTGTCTCGATCTCGACCATTTCAAGGAAGTCAACGACACGCTTGGCCACCCGGCGGGAGACGAACTGCTGCGGCAGGTCGCGGTGCGGCTGCGTGACTGCGTGCGCGACGGCGACATGATCGCCCGGCTGGGGGGCGACGAGTTCGCCATCGTCCTGGCCAGCCAGCCCGGCGGGGCGCCCGATGCCGCCTCGCTCGCCAGCCGCCTCGTTGCCTCGGTGAGTGCGCCGTACGAGGTGCAGGGCCATAACATCGTCATCGGCACAAGCATCGGCATTGCGTTGTCCGACCCCGGCCTGTCGAGTGCCGACATGCTGAAACGCGCCGACGTCGCGCTGTATCGGGCGAAGGAGGAGCGCGGCACGTTTGCCTTCTTCGAACCCGGCATGGACAAGCATCTGCAGGCCCGCCTGGGGATGGAGGCGGATCTGCGGATGGCGCTGCAGCGCGGCGAGTTCGAGCTGAATTACCAGCCCTTGTACAATCTGGCGCAGGACCGGGTCACCGGCCTGGAAGCGCTGATCCGCTGGAACAGCCCGACGCGGGGCCGTGTCGCCCCGACTGAGTTCATCCCGCTGGCGGAGCAGTCCGGCCTGATCATCCCGATCGGCGAGTGGGTGTTGCGCACCGCCTGCGCGGAGGCCGCGGCGTGGCCGGACCATGTGCGGGTGGCGGTGAACCTGTCGGTGATCCAGACCCGGAACCGTCATCTCGTGGGGCTGGTGCGCGACGCACTGGAGTGCGCCGGTCTGCCGGCCCACAGGCTGGAGCTGGAAATCACCGAATCGGTTCTGCTGCAGGACACCGAGGCGGTGATGACGATGCTGCGCACCCTGCATGACATGGGCGTGCGCGTGTCGATGGACGATTTCGGCACCGGCTATTCGTCGCTGAGCTACCTGCGCCGGTTTCCCTTCGACAAGATCAAGATCGACCGCTCGTTCATCAGCGATTTGCGCGGTGGAGCGGGTGCGTCCGAGGCTTCCGGCGATGCGACCGCCGCCACGTTCGCCGCCGCGGCCAGCAACGCCGCGATGATCGTTCGCGCGATCGTGGGTCTCGGCGAAAACCTTGGCATTTCGACCACCGCCGAGGGGGTGGAGACGGCGCAGCAGTTCGCCCAGGCCAGGCAGAACGGTTGTGCCGAGGTGCAGGGCTACTTCATCAGCCCGCCACGGCCCGCCGATGAGGTGATGGACCTTTTGCGGCGGCTGGATGCGACTTTGCCCGCGATCGCCAGGCGCGGCGTCGCCGCACCGGCGCT
>DATARX010000422.1:0-10502 GCA_036263955.1 Rhodopila sp. | reverse complement strand
CTGACCAACAATCCCGAGAAATTGGATGCGATGGCAGCGTGTGGCATCGAAGTCACAGGCCGTGAGCCCCATTTGTTCGCACCGAACGGCGTCAATGATGAATACCTCGCGACCAAGGCGGCACGATTTGGCCACATGCTGGATTAAGCCGCGTTATCGAGCGACAACCCTCGCTGATGCCGCTGGCCAAAGCCCCGCAGGGTCGGTTAAGGGCTGCACTCCTTTCGCGAGAGATTCATATGACTCCGTCGGACATCGAGCGTCTCCAAACCTACCTACGTAAGCTGTTCGGCAGCGAGCGGATCAAGATCGTGCCGCCACCGCGCCGCGGCCTGTCGATCGAGCTTGCGGTGAACGACGAAACCATCGGGACCGTGCACAAGGACGTCGAAGACGGCGAGACGTCGTATTCGATCCACCTGACGGTCCTCGAAGAGGATCTTCCGGCGGTGCGGCCCGCACCCGCCCGCGCCCCGGGCCGACACTAAAGGCGCCACCCCGGGACGACCCAACGGGGACGGCCCAAACGGGACGGCCCAAACGGGACGACCCAAAGGGGACGACCCAAAGGGGACGACCCTGAGGAGACGACGACACTAAGAAAGCGCGGGGCGCCACCCCGCCCTTCGTCTGCGCTGGATTACTCCACCAGCGCGGGCGCCGGCGCGACAAACGGCTTCAGCACCAGCGACAGCACCACCGATACGACCACATTCACGATCAGCGCCCACAACGCGATGTAGCCTGGGAAGCTGACACCCCCCAGCGTTACCGTGAAGACCGCGGCCTTGAACGACGTCGTCGAAGCCATCCAGGTTCCGACACACGTTCCCACCGCCCAGCCCGCCAGCAGCCCCCAACCGCTCAGCATCCGCAGATACAGGCCCAGGATCACCGAGGGCAGCACTTGGATGATCCACAACCCGCCCAGCAGTTGGAATTGCAGCGCATAGGGCACCGGGACGAAGATGATGAACACCAGTGCCCCGACCTTCACCAGGAGGGACGCGATCTTCGCCACCGAGGATTCCTGCGCGTTCGTCGCATGCGGCACAAGGAAGCCGCGATAGATCGTCCGGCTTACGATGTTGGCGCAGGCGATCGACATGATCGCGGACGGCACCAGCGCGCCGATGGCGATCGCCGCGAACGCCAGGCCGGCAAACCAGCTTGGGAAGGCGGCCAGGATCAGCGCCGGCACCGCGAAGTTGTTGCCATACCGCTTGAACCCATCCGCGAACGCCGGGTCGGTGCCGACATGCAGCGCCGCCGCCATGAAGCCCAGCAACGCCAGCAGGCCCAGCACCAGGGAATAAGCTGGTAGCAGCGCGGCATTGCGCCGGATCGCCCCGGGACTGGAACTGCTCAGGATCGCCGTCAGCGAATGGGGGTAAAGGAACAGCGCCAGCGCCGACCCCAGCGCCAGCGTCGCGTAGGTGCTGTAGGCGCCATAGGTGTCTCCGACCGGCGCCGCGAGGGTCAGCTTCGCCGCCGGCACCGCCGAGAACACCGCCCCGAAACCGCCCAGCTTCAGCGGCACGAAGATGGTGACCGCGATCACCACAAGATAGATCAGCAAGTCCTTCACCACCGCGATCATCGCTGGGGCACGCAGGCCCGACGTGTAGGTGAAGGCTGCCAGAATGATGAACGCGATGATCAGCGGCAGGTCGCCGATGAGGCCGTCGCCCCCGACGCCCATCGCGCCAATCACCACCTGCATGCCGACAAGCTGCAACGCGATGTACGGCATGGTCGCCACGATGCCGGTAATGCCGACCGCCAGCGCCAGCCATTTGTTGCCGTAGCGCCCCAGCACGACGTCAGAGGACGTGACGTACCCGTGCTTGTGCGCCAGCGACCACAGCCGCGGGAAGATCAGATACAGCAACGGATAGATCAGGATCGTATACGGGACGGCGAAAAAGCCGAGCGCGCCGGCACCGTAGACGAGTGCCGGGACGGCGATGAAGGTGTAGGCGGTGTAAAGGTCGCCGCCCAGCAGGAACCACGTCACGAACGTGCCGAAGCGCCGGCCCCCCAGGCCCCACTCGTGCAGTTGCGTCAGATCGCCGGCGCGCCACCGCGCAGCCCAGAAACCGATACCCGTGACGAAGACGAAGAGGACGATGAAGACAATCAGAGCGGGCCAGTTCATGGCGATGTCCTCAGTGTTCGGCTTTGTAGATGATACCGGCGATCGCGGCCGAAACGACGACCCAGACGAGCTGATACCAGTAATAGAATGGGAAGCCGAACAGCTCCGGCGTCAGGCGGTTGTAGGACGAAACCCACAGCATCGCGACGAATGGCAAGACAAACAGAATGCGAAGCCAGTGCCGCTTCGGTTCGGGACCGGGCTGGGTCGCCATGAACGTCGTTTCCTTCCCATCGCCTTTGTCGCATGACTTCGAAAGAGTCACAATCGGCTTCAATCAGATAAATTGTTGCGCGTCAAACGGTTCCAGCGATCATCACGCCTGCGCAGGGCACAGCGCCGCCGGCTCCGAACCGAGGCCTGTGGGCAGCACGCACGCGCCGTCGCGTCAGACCTCGATCTCTACGCAGATCGGCACATGATCGGATCCACGCGGCCAATCCCTGGCATCACGCAGAATGGTCTGGCTGCGCAGCCCGGGCTTGAGGTCCGGCGTTACCCAGATATGGTCCAGCCGCCGCCCGCGATCCGATGCCCGCCAGTCCTGGTTGCGGTACGACCACCAGGAATACAGCTTCTGGTCCGCCGGCACGAAATGCCGCACCGCGTCGATGAAGCCGGCGTTCATCCACGCATCCAGGCCCTCGGTTTCCGGCGGCGTATGGCTGACCACATCCAGCAGCTGCTTGTGGCTCCAGACGTCATGCTCCATCGGCGCGATGTTCAGATCACCAACCAGCACGCTCCGCGTCAGCCCCGCACGCTCGGCGAACCACAACCTGGCTTCCGCGATGAAGTCGAGCTTGTGCCCGTATTTCGGGTTTTGCAGCCGGTCCGGAACATCGCCGCCGGCCGGCACATAGAAATTGTGCAGTTCGACCGGGCCGCTGGGGATCTGCAGCGCCGCGGCGACATGCCGGCAATCCCCCTTGCCGCACCAGTCCGGCGCCCCGTCGTGCAAGTCCAGCGGAATGCGCGACAGGATCGCGACGCCGTTGTAGCCCTTCATCCCGCGGAACACGGTATGCGGATACGCCAGCGCCTCCAGCGCCGCCGCCGGAAACAGCGGGTCCGGAACCTTGGTTTCCTGCAGGCAAATAACGTCCGGGCGGAGTGCCTCGACCAGTTTGTCGAGCAACCCGACCCGGAGACGCAGCGAGTTGATGTTCCAGGTCGCGACGCGCAGCAGAGGCATTAGACGATGCGGGTCTTCACCGAACCGACGCCCGCGACCACGCCCTCCAGCACATCGCCGCGCTCGACCGCCGCGACATTCTCCGGCGTGCCGGAATAGATCAGGTCACCCGGCGCCAACGCCACCAACCCGGACAGGTAGGCGATCATCTCCGGCACGCTCCAGATCATCTTCGACAGATCGGAGGTCTGGCGAACCGTGCCGTTGACCTTCAGTTCGATCAGGCCGCTGGCGGGATGGCCGACCTTCGACGCCGGCACCATCAGGCCGATCGGCGCCGAGTAGTCGAAGCCCTTGCCCATGTCCCAGGGCTTGCCTTCCTTCTTGGCGGCATTCTGCAGGTCGCGGCGGGTCATATCCAAACCGGCGGCGTAGCCCCAGACATGCTTCAGCGCGTCGGCCTCGGCGATGTTCTTGCCGCCCTGGCCGATCGCGACAACCATCTCCATCTCATGGTGCAGTTGCTTGCTCTGCGGCGGATAGGGCATGTCGGCGTCGTTCATCAGTAGCGCGTCGGCTGGTTTCATGAAGAAGAACGGCGGCTCCCGGTCCGGATCGCTGCCCATTTCCCGCGCATGTTCGGCATAATTGCGGCCCACGCAAAACACACGCCTGACCGGGAAATTGCCGCCACCCGCAACGGGAACTGCTATGGTCGCCGGGGGCGGGATGACGTAATCAGCCATTCGGTTACACCTTGTCATGGATCAATCCGGATCAGCCGGATTTCGGGCGGGAACGGCCGCACATACGGGAAAGAAGGACTTCAGGCAATGGCAGGCATGAGCACGCGCTCCGCCAAGGGGTTGTATCTGCAGGTCCTCGCCGGCGTGCTGATCGGCGCGGCGCTCGGCCATTTCTGGCCGGCGATCGCGGTGCAGATGCAGCCGTTCGGCGACGCTTTCATCAAGCTGGTGCGGATGATCATCGCCCCGATCGTCTTCGTCACCGTCGTGGTCGGCATCGCCAAGCTGTCGGACGCCAAGGAAGTCGGCCGGATCGGGATCAAGGCCATCATCTATTTTGAGGTGATGACAACGATCGCCATGTTCATCGGCCTGATCGTCGCCCATGTCATCCAGCCGGGCGCCGGGCTGAACGTCAATCCCGCGACCCTGGACGGCAAGGCCGTCGCCACATACGTCAATGCGCCGCATCAGGACGTTGTCAGCTTCCTGATGAACATCATCCCGAACACCGTCGTGGACGCCTTCTCGAAAGGCGAAATCCTGCAGGTCCTGCTGTTCGCCGTCCTGTTCGGCCTCGGCCTGTCCCGCATGGGGGAGCGCGGCAGGACCGTCGTGCATTTCCTGGATGAGGCCGGTGGCGCGCTGTTCGGGGTGATCGCCATCATCATGCGGCTCGCGCCCCTGGGCGCATTCGGTGCCATGGCATTCACCATCGGCAAATACGGCATCGGCGCCCTGGCCCAACTCGGCTTCCTGATGCTGTGCTTCTACCTGACCTGCGCGATCTTCATTTTCGTCGGAATGGGCGCGGTCGCCGCCATCATGGGGCTGAACATCCTGAAGATCCTCCGCTTCGTGAAGGAGGAGTTCCTGATCGTGCTGGGCACCTCCTCATCCGAAGCCGCGATGCCCACCCTGATGGAAAAGCTCGAGCTGCTCGGTTGCGGCAAGTCCCTCGTCGGCCTGACCGTGCCGTTAGGCTACGCATTCAACCTGGACGGATCATCGATCTACTTCACCATGGCGATCGCCTTCATCGCCCAGGCGTTGAACATCCCGCTGAGCTGGAGCGATTACCTGCTGATCCTCGCCGTCCTGCTGTTGACGTCAAAGGGCGCCGCGACGGTGACCGGCGGCGGATTCATCACCCTGGCGGCAACACTGGCCACGATGAACGGCAAGGTACCGGTCGCCGGCATGGTCCTGGTGCTCGGCATCGACCGGTTCATGAGCGAGGCGTGCGCTATCACCAACCTGTTCGGCAACACCGTGGCGACGATTTTCGTCGCCTGGTGGGAAGGGACGCTCGACCTGCCAAAGGCGCGGGCGATCCTGGATCGGCGTGAAGGCGTGGAGGCGGCGGTCCTGGCCGAGTAGGGATCCGGTTCACGTCCCCATCGCCACGGACGGCCCATCAGGTTGCAGGCGCATCAACAATGTCGAGCCGCGCCTTGATCCGCACCACATCGCCGCCCAAACGGTCCACACGGCGGGACAGCGAGCCGTAGGTCCACTCCATGAAACCGAGACGCTCCTTGATCTCGATAATGTCGCCTTTGATCTGGCTGATGTCACCACGGATGGCGCGCAGCAGGTTCAGAACAAGGTTGTCGAAGTCGTCAGCCATTTCCAGGATCCGTCCATTGGAAGTCAGCAAACAGTCAACCGTCCCTCCGCGCTTCACTGGGAGTCAGGAGCGAGTTCGCCGCCCGCCCCATCAGACGACGACCGTTAGCATAGCATAGGTTGGATCGAAGCCGAAGCAGGACAAGCGACGCTGTTGGACGTAGCCCTCGTCGCGGAAGAACAACCCAATTTCAGCGCCATAAAAATCGACATCGACAGCGTCGCCTGGCGGGATGAGCTTTTCATCAACGCCCCGGTAGTAGAGAACGGCGAACTTATCGTCCCGGATCGCCCCGGCTGGGGCGTCGACGTCAACGAAGCGGCGGTCAGGGCGCACCCGCCAAAAGGACGATCATGACACAACCGACCTACGACATCCTGGGCATCGGCAACGCTATCGTCGATGTCGTCGCCCAGGCGAACGAAGGATTCCTGTCACGCCACGACATGCACAAGGGGGCAATGATCCTGATCGACGCCCCCACCGCGGATTCGATCTACGCCGCGATGCCGCCAGGGCAGGAGAGCAGCGGCGGATCGGCCGCCAACACCTGCGCCGTCGCCGCCGGCCTGGGCGCGCGGGTCGCCTATATCGGCAAGGTCGCGGACGACCAGTTGGGCGGCGCGTTCCGCCATGACATCAACGCCGTCGGCGTGCATTTCCCCACCGCCCCGCTGTCCGGTGGCGCGCCCACCGCCCGCTGCCTGATCCTGGTCACCCCCGACGGCCAACGCACCATGAACACGTTCCTGGGTGCCTGCGTCACCCTGGGTGAGGTCGACGTCGATCCGGCCCTCGTCGCCGCATCCGCGATCACCTACCTGGAAGGCTACCTGTTCGACCCGCCGGCCGCCCAGGCCGCGTTCCGCAAGGCCGCGGAAGCCGCCCACGCCGCCGGGCGCCAGGTCGCGCTATCGCTGTCCGACGCTTTCTGCGTCAACCGCCACCGCGCCGCGTTCCTCGACCTGGTCGCCAGCCACGTCGACATCCTGTTCGCCAACGAAACCGAAATCACCGCCCTGTATGAGCGCAACAGCTTCGAGGAAGCCGCCGAAGCCGTGCGCGGCAAGGTCGCCCTGGCCGCGCTGACCCGCAGCGAAGCCGGCAGCCTGATCCTGCGCGGCGACGAAACGATCAGGGTTGCCGCCGAACCCGCCAAGGTCGTGGACACCACCGGCGCCGGCGACGCCTACGCCGCCGGCTTCCTGGCCGGGCTGACCACCGGCAAAAGCCTGGACCTGTGCGGCCGCATGGGCAGCATCGCCGCCGCCGAAATCATCAGCCACTACGGCGCTCGTCCCGAGCAAGACCTGCGCAAGCTGATGCCCGCCATCTGAGGCACGTCATCCCGGCCCGCCATCCCGGGGCATTTGTCGCGCCGCCGATGCAAGGCTAACATCGGACGCGAGGATCGGAACCAGGAGAGCGGAAAAATGCCGACGACGACGTTCAGGCTGGGCGACATGGTCGTCCATCGCATCATCGAAATGGAGTGCGGCTTCACCCCCGCACTCGAATTCCTGCCCAAGCTGACTCCGCAACAACTGGACGAAAGCCGTCCCTGGATGAAGACGCCGCTGGCGTTGGACGACCAGGACCGGCTGGTGCTGTGCTTCCAGGCCTACATCGTCCGCACCGGCAGGCACACCATCCTGGTCGATACGTGCATCGGCAACGACAAGGAACGCCCGCTGCGGCCGATCTGGCACATGAAGTCCGACAACGTGTTCATGCAGGGCCTGGCTGAAGTCGGGCTGACCGTGAACGACATCGATTTTGTTCTTTGCACGCATCTCCATGTCGACCATGTCGGCTGGAATACCCGCCTGGAAAACGGCCGTTGGGTCCCGACCTTCCCCAAGGCCCGTTACCTGTTTTCAAAAACCGAACTGGATTTCTGGCTGGCCGAGAACGACAAGGCCACCGTGCATCCGATCGCCGACAGCGTTATCCCGATCGTCGAAGCGAAACGCCACGATCTGATCACCAGCGATCACCAGTTGAGCGATCTGGTGCGGCTGATCCCGACACCCGGCCACACCATCGATCACTACGCGGTCACGCTGGGCAAAACCGGCAAGGACGCCGTGATCACCGGCGACCTGATCCATACGCCGCTGCAGGCAAGATGGCCCGATCTGGCGATGCGGATTGACTACGATCCGAACCAAAGCAGCGCCACGCGCTGGAAATTCCTGGAATCGCTGTGCGAGACCGACACGCAATGCTGCTTCGCGCATTTCCCGTCGCCGTCCCGCGGATACGTCAAGCGGTGGGGCGACGGGTTCCGATGCGAGTACGTTACGGAATAGCTACACCCCCTCGACCAGCCTGATGTCGCGCTCGGCACCATCGCCGAGCGCCTCCAGCGCAGCCCGGTAGGCGGGGGAATCGTGGGTCGCGACGGCCTGTTCCAAACTGTCGAATGCGATCACCACGGTGCGCTGGTTGAGACCCGCTTCGTAGGTCTTCGCCGGCGTGCCGCGCACGATGAACGTGCCGCCGCCGGCGGTGATTGCCGGACCCGCCAGCTTGCCATAGGCGGCCAGCTTGTCGGGGTTGGAGATCGAACGGTAGGTACTGATCCAGTAGGTCTTGGCCATGGGTTCCTCCTCGGGTGAACCCAGGATTTAGCATTGCGGACGGATCGGCGACAAATCGGCGCCGGTCGTGCTATTTTGCCAGGATGAGTACCGCGCTCCGCCAGCCGATGTCGGTCGCCGAATTCCTGTCCTGGGAAGAGCGGCAGGAACCCCGCTGGGAATTCGATGGCGTCCAGCCGGTGGCAATGACCGGCGGAACCATCGAACACGAGACAATTGGCGGCAATATTCGCATCGCGCTGCAAAATCGTCTGGGCCCGGGTCGCTGCCGTGTTTTCGGCCCAACCCTGAAGATCGAAGTCGCCGGCCGGGTCCGCTATCCGGATGCCTTCGTCGTCCGCACCCCAATCCCGCCGCGTGCGACGGTCATCGACGAACCCGTTGTCGTGTTCGAAGTAATCAGCGAAAGCACCTCCCGCACCGACCGGATCGAGAAATTACGCGAATACGGTGCGACAGCCTCGATCCAGCACTACATCATCCTCGAACGGGACTCGATCGCGGCAATGGTATTCACGCGCCAAGGGGCCAATCTCATCGCCGAAACCTTGACTGCCGGTGACACGCTGCGCCTGTCGGAAATCGGGGTCGAGGTGCCGATGACGGAATTTTATACCGGACTTGACCTGACCGATCAGGCAACCGCTCAGGCGGGATAACGACAATGACCACCGAAACAGGCGTCGCGGTCATCGAAGCCGCGCTCGAAACCATGTCCGCCAGCCCCGGCGTGTATCGCATGCTGGATGCGAAGGGCGATGCGCTCTACGTCGGCAAGGCGCGCAGCCTGAAACGCCGCGTCCATTCGTATACCCAGATCGGCCGCCTGCCGGAACGACTGCGCCGCATGGTGTCGGAAACGGTTGCGATGGAAACCGTCACCACCCACACCGAAGCCGAGGCGCTTCTGCTGGAAGCCAACCTCATCAAGCGGCTGAAACCGCGCTTCAACATCGTTCTGCGCGACGACAAATCCTATCCGTGGCTGATGCTGACCGAAGACCACCCCTATCCGCAGATCGTCAAGCATCGCGGCGCCCAGGTGCGCAAGGCCAGCTACTGGGGTCCGTTCGCCTCGGCCTGGGCGGTCAACCAGACCGTCACCGCCATGCAGCGGGTCTTTCTGCTGCGTTCCTGCGCCGATACCGTTTTTTCCGCGCGCTCCAGGCCGTGCCTGCTGTTCCAGATCAAACGCTGCTCCGCCCCCTGCGTCGGCCGGATCGAAGCCGAGGACTACGCCAAGCTGGTCGCCCAGGCGAAGTCCTTCCTCGCCGGCAAGGCCACCACGGTGCAAAAAGAACTCGCCGCCGAAATGGAACAGGCGGCCGAAGCGCTGGAGTTCGAGCGTGCCGCCGCCGTCCGCGACCGCCTGCGCGGACTGACCTTCGTGCAGGGCAGCAGCGTCATCAACCCCGCCAGCCTGACCGATGCCGACGTGATCGCCGCCTGGCAGATCGCCGGCCAGACCTGCGTCCAGGTCTTCTTCGTCCGCGGCGGACGCAACAACGGCAACCGCGCATTCTACCCAACCCACACCAAGGCCGAGGAGGCGCCGGAGGTTCTCAGCGCCTTCATCGCCCAGTTCTACGATGACAAGCCGCCGCCACCGCTGCTGCTGGTCAACCACGAACTGCCGGAACACGATCTG
The DNA here is from genome assembly GCA_036263955.1 of Rhodopila sp. GTDB lineage: Bacteria > Pseudomonadota > Alphaproteobacteria > Acetobacterales > Acetobacteraceae > Rhodopila. Next base: position 582 of record DATARX010000422.1, on the reverse strand, counting down.
ATCGCTGAGGCATTGTCGCTGAAGGCCGGCCGCAAGGTCGAAATCAGCGTGCCGCAGCGCGGCGAAAAGCGTGCCGTCGTGCTGCACGCGGAAACCAACGCCCGCGAAGCCCTGGAACGCAAACTGGCGGAAAGCGCCGGCCAGGCGAAGCTGCTGCAGGGGGTGCAGGACCTGTTCAAATTACCCACCGTGCCGGAACGAATCGAGGTCTACGACAACTCCCACATCATGGGCACCAACCCGTATGGCGTGATGATCGTTGCCGGCCCCGAAGGCTTCATCAAAGCCGCCTACCGCAAGTTCGGCATTCGCGGGCCGATCACCCCCGGCGACGATTTCGGCATGATGCGGGAGATGCTGCAACGCCGCTTCTCCCGTGCGCTAAAGGAACAGGCCGAGGGCGAACCGCCGCCGGACTGGCCCGACCTCCTGCTGATCGATGGCGGCGCCGGCCAGTTGACCGCGGCCAGGGACACGCTGGCCGACCTCGGCGTGTTCGACGTCAAGGTCGTGGCGATCGCCAAAGGCCCGGATCGCAACGCCGGCCGCGAATGGCTGCACATGGACGGCATGGAGCCGTTG
>DATARX010000161.1:0-13886 GCA_036263955.1 Rhodopila sp. | reverse complement strand
ATACAGGCAGGTCTCCGACAGGTCTGCATAACCATTATCTCGATCTGGAAGGCCGGCAAGCCGTTGTTCGCTGGTAATGGTTATGCAGACCTGTCGGAGACCTGCCTGTATGCCATCGGCGGCATCATCAAGCATGCCAAGGCGATCAACGCGTTTTCCAATCCGTCGACCAACAGCTACAAGCGGTTGATCCCTGGGTTCGAGGCGCCGGTGCTGCTGGCGTATTCGGCGCGCAACCGGTCGGCGTCGTGCCGCATTCCCTACACGACCAATCCGAAGGCGAAACGCGTCGAGGTTCGCTTCCCGGATCCAAGCTGCAATCCTTATCTGTCTTATTCCGCGATTACGATGGCGGCGCTGGACGGGATCAAGAACAAGATCCACCCGGGCGACCCGATGGACAAGGATCTGTATGATCTGCCGCCGGATGAACTGAAGGGCATCCCGACGGTATGCGGCAGCCTGCGCGAAGCGCTCGGTGCGCTGGCGGCCGACCACGACTTCCTGCTGCAAGGCGGTGTTTTCAGCGAGGATCAGATCGAAAGCTACATCGAACTGAAATGGAGCGAGGTGTATCGTTTCGAGCACACACCGCATCCGGTCGAGTTCGAGATGTATTACTCGGTCTGATAAGTCGGATCGCCTGAACGACCCCGCCGTGGCTCGCGGCGGGGTTTTTTTATGCCCGAGGCGGGTATCCTGCGGCGACGGGCTTGATGTCTGCAACGGGATTTATGCCTGAAACGGGATTTATGTCTGCAGCGGGGCCCTTACGCCTGCGGCGGTGACGGCGGGGCTACGGTCGTCTGGTTCCGGGCGCCGGTGATCGGTCGTGATCCAGGCCTCGGCGTCGGTTTCCGTGGGGAACACCCCGACCACGCGCAGGCCGCCGGCCTGGTCGGCGACATGCACCTTGAAGCCGTTGCCGCCGACAATCGGGCTTATACGATAAACGCTCATAAAACATATATATCGTATATGCGATCGTGCCGCCAGTGGCGGGCCAACGCCCGGTTTGAACCGATATCCCCAGAGTAGTGCCCAAGTTTTTCGCTACCAAGGATTGTGGCGGGATCGGGCAACTGCCCTAATATTGTGCATCGTCGGATGTATACAGGTCGATCGTCGAAGGGAAACGCGCGGTGCGACGCGATCGCACGTTGGCACGCGACGCGATCCCGCGTTGGAACGCGACGCGATCCCGCGTTGGCACGATTATTGATTACTGTTCATCGTCTGGCCGCTGCTCCCGTGGCGGCGTGGCGGATTGGCAAGACAGGACAAGAAAAATGCAGGCTTCCCGCAACCCGAATGAAAGACCGGAGGACCGGCCGAAATGAAACTCATCATGGCTATCATCAAGCCCTTCAAGCTTGACGACGTCCGGGAAGCCCTGACCCCGCTTGGGGTTCAAGGCCTGACCGTGTCGGAGGTGAAGGGTTTCGGGCGGCAGAAGGGACAGACCGAAATCTATCGCGGCGCGGAATACCATGTGAGCTTCCTGCCCAAGATCAAGATCGAAGTCGTGGTACCCGCCGACCTGGCTGACCAGGTGATCGAAGCGATCGCCAAGGCGGCCCATACCGGCAAGATCGGTGATGGCAAGATCTTTGTCCTCGACATTGAACGCGCCATGCGGATTCGCACCGGTGAAGTTGATACCGAAGCGCTGTAAACGAGAAACATAGGGAAACAGGACTATGAAGAGACCCCGCTATTTTTGGGGACTGAGCGGACTGCTGTTCGCTTTGTTGCTCGCACTTCCGGCGTTCGCCGATGATGCCGCCCCGGCGGCGGCTGCGGCGGCGGCTGCCGCGGCGGCCCCGCCGAAGATCGACACCGGTGATACCGCATGGATGTTGACCAGCACCGCGCTGGTTCTGCTGATGACCATTCCGGGCCTGGCGCTGTTCTATGCGGGCATGGTTCGCAAAAAGAACGTCCTGGCGACGATGATGCAGTCCTTCGCAATTTGCTGCATTGTCACGATCGTCTGGGTGGTCGCCGGCTACAGCATCGCCTTCACCAACGGCAATGCCTACATGGGCGACTTTTCCCGCGTGCTGCTGAACGGCATCGGGGCCGGGATCTCCAAGGGTTCGGACATCGCGTTCACCTTGGGCGCGGGTACCGACGCGGCGGCGGTGCAGACCGTTCCCGAGACGGTCTACATGATGTTCCAGATGACCTTCGCGATCATTACGCCGGCGCTGATCGCCGGCGCGTTCGCCGATCGCATGAAGTTCTCGGCCATGTGCATTTTCATGACGCTTTGGTCGCTGCTGGTCTATTCACCGATCGCGCACTGGGTGTGGGCGCCGACCGGCTGGGTCGCGCAGCTTGGTGTGCTCGATTTCGCCGGCGGCACGGTCGTGCATATCAATGCCGGGATCGCTGGCCTGATGTGCGCCCTGGTGCTTGGCAAGCGCGTCGGCTACGGCAGCGACAACATGGCGCCCTACAACGTGAGCTACGCGGTCATCGGTGCGTCGCTGCTGTGGGTGGGCTGGTTCGGCTTTAACGCTGGGTCCGCGGTGGGCGCCAACGGGCGCGCTGGCATGGCGATGGCGGTGACGCAGATCGCAACGGCGGCGGCGGCGTTGGGCTGGATGTTCGCGGAGTGGATCACCAAGGGCAAGCCCTCGGTCCTGGGCGCGATTTCGGGCGCGGTCGCCGGGTTGGTCGCGATCACCCCAGCCTCGGGTTTCGTGTTGCCGGGTGCTTCGATCATTATCGGCGTCGCTGCCGGGGTGATCTGCTTCTGGTCCGCGACCAGCCTGAAACACATGCTGGGTTACGACGACAGCCTGGACGCGTTCGGGGTGCACGGGGTCGGCGGAATCATCGGGGCGTTGCTGACGGGGGTGTTCTCCTACGGGCCGCTATCGGCCACCGATGCCAGCCCGGACGGCAGCCCCGGCGGCCTGGCCCAGCTCAAGCTGCAAGCGATCGGCGTGCTTTCGACGCTTGTCTATAGCGGCGTCATGACGCTGATCATCTTGATGATTACCAAGGCGCTGGTCGGCCTGCGCGTGGGCCAGGAAGAGGAGCGGGAAGGACTGGATATCGTTCTGCACGGCGAGCAGATCTTCTAACCTCGCAAGAAGGCGCCTCGGCCCGTCCCGAGGCGCCCTTTTTTTGCGCATAGACGTATATAATTCTTCGTATATAACGGTGCAGACGTACATATCCTGGGCGAGCCTGGGAATCGTTCAGTGCCATCGAGGATGGAAACCAACGAAATGACAAAGAATAGACTCGGTAAAAGGCATCGGCTCTGGCAGACCACCTGGATGGCCGCTGCTTCGACGATCGCGACCGGCCTGGCGACGGCTTCGGCGCAGACCGCGGCGCCAGCCACGGCCCCACCCACGCCCCCACCGGCCAGCGCGACCGAGGCCGCGCCAGTCCCCGCCGCGGATGCGCCGCCGCCAGGGTTCTGGATCAACGGCATCCATCTGTCGGCGCAGCTGGACGCGGGGTTCAACCTGAACCCGATGCGCCCAAGCACCGGCCAGAACTTCGGGCAGTTGTTTACCGACCATGCCAACCAGGCGACGCTTAATCAGCTTCTGCTGACCGCGAACAAGCCGCTGGATCCGAAAAACTCCGATTTTCAATGGGGTTTCAAGCTGCAAGGCATGTATGGTTCGGATGCGCGCTATACCCAGTACCTGGGCGAACTGAACCGGGTTAATCCGTATGACCGCTACCAGCTTGACGTGGTTGAAGCCAATGCGCTGTTCCACCTGCCAATTTTCACCACCGGCGGGATGGACGTCAAAGCCGGCCAGTATCCGACACCGCTCGGTTTTGAAACGATCGATCCGTCGACCAATCTGTTCTATTCACATTCGTACATCTTCCAGTTCGGGCTGCCGTTCAAGCATACCGGCGTACTGACGACGACCCATGTCAGCGAAATGCTGGACGTGTATGCCGGTCTTGATACCGGCACCAACACGACATTCGGTCCGCTGGGCGACAACAACGGGGCGATCGGTGGGATCGCCGGCGCCAATCTGACACTGATGGGCGGCAACCTGACCGTTCTCGCGCTGACCCATACGGGCCCGGAGCAGGCGACGCGCGTCCTCTCGCCGCAGGGCTTCAATGCCAACGGCGAATGGCGCTCCTACAATGATATCGTGATTACTTACAAGGCCAGCGATGCCTTGACCCTGACGACCGAGTTCAACTGGGTCCGGGATGCCTATGGTTTTGAAAACAAACCAGTGAACGCGTTCGGCGCTGCGCAGTATGCCTCCTACACGCTGACCGACACGCTGACGCTGAATGGGCGGGTTGAACTCTTCCGCGACGATAACAACTTCTTTGTCGCCCAGTTTGGCAACAACAACGATCCGGTCCTGGCGCAGCAGGGTCTGTTGCCGGTGGGCGCGCCGGTCTACGCGGCCCCTGGCGGCAGCACGACGTATGGTGCCCTGACGCTAGGCGTGACGTATAAGCCAACCATGCCGGCGCCGGTCACGGGCCTGCTGCTGCGGCCGGAGGTGCGGTGGGATCACGCGTTTACCAATAACAATCCATTCAACCAGAACCCGCCGGCGAACACCAAGGGCACGGCGAACAACTTTACCCTCGCGGCGGACGCGGTGATCACCTTCTGACACGACGTGACCGGGGGTGGGTACCCCCGGTCATTACGCGACGAGGTAGACTGGCTGTTTCGTTACAGCGTCAGGCCGCCATCGACCGTGACCGTCTGGCCGGTGACCATTGCGGCGCCGAAACCCAGAAACAGGATCACCTCGGCCAGATCCTCCGGCTGGCAGCGCCGCTTCAGCAAGGCGCGTTCGATCGAATCCTGCCGCTCCTCATTCGTCCATTCGACCATCCAGGAACTGTCTACCGCGCCTGGCGCGATCGCGTTCACCCGAACGTCCGGCGCCAAAGCCCGAGCGAGGTTTTGCGTGAGGCTGACGACGCCGGCCTTGGTGGCGCCGTAGGCCAGGCTGCTCCCGGCTCGGCCCAGACCGGCGATGGAGGCGGTGTTGACGATGGCGCCCCCGGTGGTCTTCAAGGCGGGGGCGGCGGCTTTGGCGCAGCGGAACACGCCCAGCAGATTGACTTCCAGCAGCGTCGTCCACAGTTCTTCGGTGATCAGGTCGAGTTGCGGCGGGGCGATGCGATGCCGCGTGCCGGGCGTGCCGGCGTTGTTCACCAGCAGGTCCAGGCGCCCCAGGTCGGCGACGGCCTTCAGCACCATCGCTTCGGCGCCGCCGGCCTCGCCCACGCTGCCGGGCGCCATGATCGCCTTGCCGCCGGCCGCGATCAACGCGTCCACCGCCTCCGGCCCGCGCGGGTCATCGACCAGGAAGTTGACGGCGACGGTGGCCCCGAAGCCGGCCAGCATCTTCGCGGTGGCGAAGCCGATGCCGGATGCGCCGCCGGTCACCAGGGCGGTCTTGCCGGCCAGATCGTAGTGGATCGTTGGGCCGCGTTCGGTGTGCGTCATGGATGGTTCCCCCGTGGTGGGAGAAGTCTAGATCAACGACGTCCGGTGTAAAATCCTGGTCGTGCCGTGCGCGCCTGGTTCGGCTGATGCCGCGGCGTTCGCGCATGATCAGGCAGTGGACGGCCTGCGAGAATGGCGCGTCCGGCGGAGAAAAGATTGCCAAATGATACGTTGAAGCATGGACGCCGGCGCCGCGGGCCGTTAGGCTGCCGTTACACAATCGCCGCATTAAGCAGGCGAACCAAGGGGAGAGAGACGTCATGCTGGCAAGCCGCATCCGGACGGCCGTACTTTGCGCTATCGGCGCCGCCATAGTTTTTGTGTCATCTGGCGTGTCGTTGTCCGCTGGGGCGGCCGAGGCGAAGCATTACAGCCTGGGCTATGATCAGCCGCATACGACGGGGTATGGCGTTGGCGCGGATTTGTTCGCTGCCAGGCTGGCGGAGCTCAGCAAGGGGACAATGGTGATCGACCAGTTCCCTGGCGCGCAGTTGGGCCAGGAACCGCAGATGCTGCAGAAGATCCGCACCGGGGACATCGACTTCATCTTCAGTTCCTCGGCCAATACCGCGACGATCTCGCCCGAGTCGGGCGTGCTGTCGATCCATTATTTGTTCCAGTCGGAGGATCAACTGGTTCGCGCCATCGCCGATCCGCGGCTGGCCGAGGCGCTGCGGTCGCTGTTTTCCGACACCGTCAAGGACGCGCATTTCCTGGTGCCGCTGACGCTGGGGATGCGGCACCTGTACGGCAAGAAGGAAATCCATTCGATCGCCGATGTGAAGAATCTGAAGATCCGCGTGCAGGCAACGCCGACCGAGGATGCGATGTTCCCCGCGTATGGCGCGCAGACGGTACATATGCCGTTCGGCAGTGTCTATACCAGCTTGCAGACAGGTGTCGTCGACATGGCCGAGAACGGCATCAACGTTTACGACTCCAACAAACATTACGAGGTCGCGCCGGTCATGTCGCTGACCGGGCATGAAGCGAACATGAACCTGATGTGGGTCAGCGGCAAGTTGTGGGATTCGCTGAGCGCGGAACAGAAGGGATGGGTTGAGGCCGCGGCCGACGAGGTTTCCGCGAAAGAGCCGGCGCAGACGCTGGTGCTGGAGCACAAGTCGCAGGCCAAGCTGGAGAAGCTTGGGGTCAAGTTCGTGACCGACGTCGATAAGTCGGGCTTCATCGCCGCGGCAAAGCCGTTGCAGGACAAGATCGCGGCCGGACTCGGGCCGCACGCGACGAAGATCCTGGAAATCTGCCGCTCGATCCAATAGGGCGCCATGACCGCACCGATTGTTCTGGAGGCGGACCGTCATCTGAAATGGTCTGCCTTCGATGTACTTGAAAAATGGTTGATGGTGCTCTGCGGCGTGTGCCTGGCGGCGTTTACCGTCTCCACGCTGATCGACGTGGTGACGCGCGAATCCGGGCATCCGCTGCTGTGGCTGCAGGAGGTGACGTCGACGTTCTTTACCTATGGCGTGTTCATCGGTAGTTCGGTGGCGACCCGACGAAACGATCACCTGTTCCTGTCCGCCCTGACCGAGAAGATGTCGGGGGCGCCGCGGCGATTTTTCGAAGTGTTCAACCGGATGGTCGTGCTGCTGGTGGGGCTGGGGATGGTGTGGTTCGGCTGGCAGAACGTGGTCACCGGGCTGGGCAGTTTCCGCATGCCGTCGATGCTGCCGATGTCCTATCTGTATCTGGGGATTCCGCTGTGCGGGGCGCTGGTGGCGCTGTTCTCGCTGGAGCAGATCGTCAATGGCTGGCGCAACGGATTTGCCGTTGCGGTGGGTGACGGCGTGGTACGGGACGCCGGTCTATGATGACATCCAACGCGCTGCTGCTGGGGTTGATGACGGCGCTGTTCCTGGCGCTGGGGTATCTTGGCGTGCCGGTGGCGTTCGCGCTGATCGCCGGCGTGCTGGTGGGGACGGCGTTCACCCCGATTTCCCTGCAATCGATGATGGCGCAGTTGTTCAACGGGATCGATTCGGAAGCGCTGATGGCGATCCCGTTCTTCCTGCTGGTGGGTGAACTGATGACGTCGGCGAACGTCGTCATTCGGATTGCGGAACTGTCGCAGGCGCTGGTGGGCCACGTGCGCGGCGGGCTGGCGCAGGTGACGACGGTGTTTTCGATGTTTTTCTCCGGCATGTCGGGATCGTCCTCGGCTGACGTCGCGGTGCTGTCGCGCACCATGGCGAAGCCGATGGCGCTCGAGGGGTATCGGCCGGCGTTCACGGCGGCGCTGATCGCCGCGGCGTCCACCATCGCCGCGCTGGTGCCGCCTTCCATCATGGCGGTGGTGTATGGCGCGATCGGCAACGTCTCGATCGCCGGGCTGTTCCTGGGTGGCATCGCGCCGGGCCTGTTCATTGGCTTCGGACTGATGATTTATTGTTACTTTTTTGGGCCGCGGGGATTCCAGCGGCCGCGGGCGACGTTCCGGGTGCTGGCGACGGCGGGCCGGGCGGCGGCTCTGCCGATGATGATTCCGGTGATTCTGCTGGGCGGGATCCTGACCGGCTGGTTCACGCCGACCGAGGCGGGTGTTATTGCGATTGCCTATATCCTGCTGGTGGTCATTCCGTTCCTGAATCCAGGGCATCTGCGGCATGTGCCGCGCGACTTCATGCTGGCCGGGCTGGTTTATTCGTTGCCGATGATAACGATCGCGGCGGCGTCGGCGTTTGGCTGGGTGCTGGCCTATCTGCGCGGACCGATCGTGGTGGCGGGCTGGATCGGCGCATTCGCCGGCGACAGCGCGCCGTTGACCATGTTCGCGCTGGTGGTGGTGTTCGTCATTGTCGGCGATTTCATCGAGCCGGTGCCGGCGATCATCATCTTCATGCCGGTGGTGAACGCACTGACAGACCAGGCCTCCATCAACCCGGTGCATATGGGCGTGGTGCTGATCGTCACGCTGGCGTTCGGACTGATCACGCCGCCCTACGGACTGGCGCTGCTGATGGCGTCGAAGTTCCTGGACGTGCGGTTTTCTGCTGCCTTGAAGGCGAGTCTGCCGATCTACATCATTTTCTTCGCGGCGATCGCTTTCACCATCTTCCTGCCGGAGGTGGTGTTGTGGCTGCCACGCCATGCTTTCCCGGAGTCCGTGGGATGCTTCCGGTCTCCGGCGGGCAATGGTTACATCTGTCCCTGATCCGCCCCGGTTTCCTGCAGTTCCGGGACCGTGAACCAGACCCACACCAGATTGGCGGCCAGCAACATCGCGGTGACCACGAACACCCAGCGGATGCCGAAGCCCGCGGCGATGCCGCCGCCCATCAGTGGCCCCAGCGAGTTGCCGAGGAAGGTTGCGGAGGACGTCATGCCGTACACCGAACCGCGATTCTCCCGTGAAACGCTGCGGCCGATCAAGGCGTTCGCGGTGGGCAGGATGCCGCCGATGAACAGCCCGACGCCGAATCGTTCGGCGACAAACATCCAGTAGCTGTCGACGAAAATCTGCGGCACGCTGGCCAGCGTCGCGCCGGTGAGGCAGATCAGCAGAACCTTGCGGTAGCCGATCACATCGCTACGCTTGCCGAGGAACGGGGAGGAGATCAGATCGGCCAGGCCGGTGATGGAGAAGGCGATGCCGGCGAGTGTTGCCAGTCTCGGCGGCGATCCGATCAATTCTTGGACAAAGATCGTAACGACAGGCTGGACGGTGCGGGTGCTGAGCTGGGCCATCAACAGGACCATGAACAGCGCGCCGAGGCCAGCCGATCCGGTCAGCAATCCAAATCCCGCGAACAGCGATCGGCGCTTGCCGGTCGTTACGGCTGGTGTGAAATCCTCGGTTACCACGGCCCAGACCAGCATCAGCCCGGCGCAGGTGATGCCGGCGCACCAGAAAAACGGGGCGCGATAGCTGCCGGTCAGGTCGGCCAGCAGTCCGCCGATAACCGGGCCGATCAGGGACCCGACCAACTGTCCGGATGCCAGCCAGCCGAGGGCGTAGCCCAGCCGACGCTCCGGCACCTGGCTGGCGACCAGTGCGATGGCGGCGGATGAGAATCCGGCGAAGGCGCCCATGACCGCGCGGGCGCCAAAAAACTGCCAGACGTTTGTTGACAGGCCCATCAGGCCGGTGAAGACGGCGATGGCAAAGCTGGACCGCAGGAGCGACAGCTTGCGCCCGTGCTTGTCCGCGACACGGCCCCAGATCGGCGAGGCGAAGGCCGCGACGAACGACGTCGCGCCGGTAATGATGCCTGACCAGATTTCGACGCTGCGCGGGGAGTCGACACCCAGTTGCGGCAACATCAGCGGAATGATCGGGCTGAGGAAGTTGATCCCCGCGGTCATCACGAACTGAATGCCGACCATCGCCCATAGGGTGCGCTGCCAGCCCGTGTCGCCTGGCCGCAGCGTGGGATACTTCTGACGTGGGGACGTCGCGTCGTTCATTTGCCGCCATGCTACTGGAACGGCGCGGGATGGAAAGGGCGGTTTGACACAGCGTGTCCAGTTTGGGACATTGCGTGTCCTGCAAGGGGGAAACCAAGAAGATGTCATCGCGCCAGGACCGACGGCGGATCGGCCTGCTGCTTCCGTCATCGAACACCACCCAGGAACCCGAATTCACCCGCATCATGCCCGACGGGGTGACGCTGCACGTCGCTCGGCTGCCGCTGCGCACAGTGGAACCGTCCTCCACAGCCCGAATTGTCGAGGATATCGAGAGCGAAAGCCGGAAGCTGGGCGATGCCGATGTCGATGCGATCGTGCTGGCGGCAACGGCGCCGAGTTCCCGTAACGGGATAGGATACGATCAAGAACTGATCAAGCGGATTGAAACCGCGTCCGGGCGGAAGGCGACCACCGCATCGACCGCGCTGATCCAGGCACTGACGGCATTGCGGGTCAAGCGGCTGGTGATCGGGGCGCCGTGGAGCGAGGCGACCAATGCGACAACCACCGCGTTCATCGAGGCGAGCGGGTTTTCCGTCCTGGCGCATCGCGCGCTGGGCCTCGTCGACAATCTGGGAATCGGTCTGCTGAACGAACAGACCGCATACGATATGGGTATCGCGGTCGATCAGACGGACACCCAGGCGGTGATGCTGGCGTGCGGCAACTGGCAAACGCTGGGCATCGTGGACCGGCTGGAAGCGGCGGTCGACAAGCCGGTACTGACCACCAACCAGGTCAGTCTGTGGGCGGTGCTGCGATTAGCGGGTTACCGTGCGCCGGTGTTCGGCTGGGGACGCCTGCTGCGCGAACACATGGATTGATATCATATGAAAATTGTTATCCCCGACGACTATCAGGACATGGTCGATCGCCTGTCCTGCTTCTCGCTGCTGGCGGGACACGACGTGGTTCGGTATCGGGAGCCGGCCGCCGACCTGGACCAGCTCGTCGAACGGCTGCATCCGGCCGAGGCGATTGTCGCGATCCGCGAACGCGTGCGCTTTTCCCGAACGCTGATCGAGCGGCTGCCGAACCTGAAGCTGATCGCACTGGTCGGCCGGGCGGCGACGACGATCGATTATGAGGCGTGCAGGGAGCATGGCGTCCTGGTGTCGGCTGGCGCCAGCAACTCACCCATCGCACCGGCCGAACTGACGGTTGCGCTGATCGTCGCGGCGCGTCGCAATATCGCGTTGGAGGCGGAACGGATGCGCCGTGGCGACTGGCCGTGCACGCTGTCGCATCGGCTGTCCGGCAGCACGCTCGGCATCTTCGGCCTGGGTGCCATCGGGTCGATTGTTGCGCGGGCGGGGGCCGGGATGGGGATGAACATCCTGGCCTGGGGGCAACAGACATCGGCTGCGAAAGCCGCAGCCGCCGGTTATGATTTTGCCCGCAGCAAGGCCGATCTATTCGAACGCGCCGACGTATTGTCGTTACATGTCCGATTGCGCCCCGATACGCGCGGCATCGTCGGGCCGGAGGACCTGGCGCGGATGAAGCCGACGGCGCTGCTGGTCAACAGCTCCCGCGCCGAACTTATTCAGCCCGGTGCATTGCTGGCGGCATTGCGGACCGGGCGTCCCGGCTACGCGGCCGTCGACGTCTATGAGGAAGAGCCGGTGACCGGCGGCAGCCATCCTTTCCTGTCGATGCCCAACGTATTGTGCACCCCGCATCTGGGTTGGGCCGAGTGGGATAATTTCGAACTATATTTTCGGGAATGCTTCGAACAGATTGTTGCTTATGCCCATGGCGGGCCCATGCGCCTGATTGGCGCGCACTGAGATGCAGACGGCGGACATCGAACGAACGGCGTTCCGGAAAATCATCTGGCGGCTGATGCCGTGGCTGACGGTCGCGTACATCCTGAACTACCTGGATCGCGGCAACATCGGCTTCGCGGCGTTGCAGATGAACAAGGAAGTCGGTCTGACAGCGGCACAGTTCGGCTTCGGTGCCGGCATCCTGTCGCTGGGTTACTGCACGTTCGAAATCCCCAGCAACCTGGCATTGTATCGCTTTGGCGCGCGGGTGTGGATCGCCCGCATCATGATCACCTGGGGGATCGTCGCGGCCTGCTGCGCCCTGATCAGAGGCCCGACCAGCTTCTACATCATCCGCTTTCTGCTCGGCGTGACTGAGGCCGGGTTCTTCCCCGGCGTTGCCTTCCTGCTATCGAGTTGGTTTCCGGCGGAATATCGGGCGCGGATGCTGGCCTTCCTGTTGCTGGGTGTTCCGGTATCCTCTGTCGTTGGGGGACCGATATCCGGTGCCCTGCTGGGTCTTGATCAATTCGGCGGACTTTCCGGCTGGCAATGGATGTTCATTATCGAAGGCCTGCCGTCGGCGGCGCTGGGCTTCGTCATGCTGTGGCTGCTGGCCGACCGCCCCTCCAGCGCCACATGGCTGACCCGCGAAGAACAGAGAGCCGTCGAGGTTCGGGTCGAGTCCGAACCAAGGCATAAGGAGGTGAAGCATGTTTGGCCCGCGTTGAAGGATCCTCGCGTTCTTGTCCTTTCAGTAATCCAGTTCGGGTTCACCACGGGGTCGTACGGCGTTGGGATCTGGCTGCCGCAAATTATCAAGGTCCATTTCCACTCCAACCTGACGGTCGGCTTCGTTTCAGCCGGTCCCTATGTCGTCGCCTCCATCGCCATGCTGCTTTGGGCGGCCTTGGTCGACCGCAGCGGCCAGCGGGTCGGCAATCTGATCCTGACCTGTGGCGTGGCGACGGTGGGTCTACTTTTTTCAGTCCTGTTCAGCGATTTTTGGTTCTCCTTCTTCTGGCTGACGGTGGCGCTGATCGGCATCACCGCGGCCCGAGCGATCTTTTGGACGATACCCGGGCGCTTCCTGACCGGCGCGGCGGCTGCCGGGGGCCTCGCGTTTATTAATTCAGTCGGCACGCTGGGAGGATTCGTCGGCCCGGCCGCGGTCGGCTGGCTGAAGGACCTCAGCGGATCGTATTCTGTCGGCCTGGCGGGTATGGCTGCATTTCTACTCCTGTCCGCTGTATTGGCGGTGGCGCTAAAGTGGTTTGCGCCGAAGGAGTAAGTTTCACGAAAGCGTGAGATCGGGTTTCGAATTGTCGCTTACGTGTTAACTGTGGATAGCAAGCCAAAAGGGGCATGGATCGATTGATATGAACAGGCAGCCCCATTGGCCGCCCCTGCGCCATTTTGTGTCCGTAAGCATAGCGCTTCGAATGGTGGCCCTGGCCGTCCTTATACTGATAGCTGGTGCTGCGTACTACGAGCTTTATTCCAGCCGCGAAGCCGTCATCACGGATACGGAACGGCAAATGGCACGCCTTGATATGGTATTCGCGGAACAGACCGGCCGCGCGGTCGAAGCCGTCGATATGGTCGTGGTGGCTGCGCAGGAGGCGCTGCAGGCCCAGCAATCGCCGTTTGGCGGCCTGGCGGAAATGCTGCGCCGCCGGATCAGCGGCGTCCGCCAGCTGAACGCGATCGTGGTGTATGACGCGGCCGGGGAAGCGACCGTTTCGACATATACTGGACAAATAACGATCCCACACCGCACCGTTATGGAAGTGCTGGCACGCTATCGGCAAGATCCTCATCTGGGCTTGGCCATCAGCAAGCCGTTTCGAAGTTCAGACGACAGATGGAATATATTGCTCGCACGGCCCCTGTTGGCGGCTGATGGCACGTTGATCGGAATGGCCGGCGGGTCGATCAATCTGAACTATTTTGAAGAATTCTATCGTTCTGTTGAATTGAATGAGCAAGGCGCTATTCTCCTGGCGTCGCGGGACGGTACCGTCCTGGCCCGCTTCCCCCACCTTGATCAGCAGATTGGCAGCAGCATAGGCGGCCTGCCACCGTTCCACGAAATTCTGGCGCAGGGGTGGTCGGGCGCGTTGTTAACGAAAAGTCCAGTGGACGGTAGCGCCCGGGTTACCGCGGTGCGCGCGCTGCGGGGCCTGCCGCTGGTGGTGATAGTTTCCGTT
>DATARX010000376.1:0-2279 GCA_036263955.1 Rhodopila sp. | reverse complement strand
GCCAATGGGGAGGCGTTGCGGAATGTGGTGGATAAGGCAACCTGGTTTTAAAGCCCGATCGTTTGAGATTGGCGCCCTCAGGGGGCGGCGATCTCAAGCGTGAATTGCACACTTAAACAAATTGCGAGTGCATGATTGGGTCAACTTGAGCCAATCATGCACCAGCCCGGGATACCTTCGGTCGGGCACCTCAATCGTTGAAAATCGCCACCGCCCGAGTCCAGCCGGCCGAGGCGCGGTGGACCTTCACCGGAAAGCAGACGATGTCGAACCCGTCCGGCGGCAGCGTGGCCAGGTTCCCCAGCTTCTCCATCTGGAAATAGCCGATTTCCCGTCCGGCGCGGTGGCCCTCCCAGATCAGGCTGGCGTCGCCGGTCGCCTTCACCTTCTCTCGTGTGAAGGAAAACGGAGCGTCCCAACTCCAGGCATCCGTTCCGACCACGCGCACGCCACGTTCGGTCAGCCATAGCGTTGCCGCCTTGCCCATGCCGCAACCGGTATCGACGAAATCGTCCTCGCCATACCGGGCCCCGGCGGCGGTGTTGACGACGACGATTTCCAGCGGTCGCAGGGCGTGGCCGATCCGCTTCAACTCCGCCTCCACGTCGCCGGGAGTTGCCACGTACCCGTCGGGTAAATGGCGGAAATCCAGCTTGACGCCGGGCTGGAAGCACCAGTCCAGCGGCACGTCGTCGATCCGCCAGGACGGCTCGCCCCCCGGCTTCAGTGCATGGTTCATGCTGGAGAAGAAGTGGTAGGGCGCATCCATATGGGTGCCGTTATGGGTGCTGATCGTCGCCACCTCGACCGCCGCATACTCGCCGTCGGGAAGCTGATCGATCCGGACCCCCATGTAGTCCGCCATCGCCGGGGCGGTCTGATGGTGGTCCATGTATTCGATCTTCGGCAGCATATGCGGCGGATCGCTGCGGATCCCCGCTTTCAGCGGTGAGGAGATGTCGACGATCCGCCGCGGCATTACTCGGCCGCCTTCATCAGCTTGGTCGGGTCGGCGCCGACGCGGCCACTCTCGCCCGGTGCGGCCTTGGCCAGCCGGAAATCGTAATGCACCGCCCGCAGGCCGGGGATGGGTGACGCCGGGTCTTCATGCGAATCGATAACCAGCGACTGCGACACGCCAAACACCGTGTCCGAGTCGATATTCGGATCGTCGCCGAAATACAGCGCGGTGACGAGTTCGCGGTAACCGTCGGCGCCGATCAGGCAATGGATGTGCGACGGGCGCATGCCGTGGCGCTTCTGCGCGACCACCATCTCGCCCACCGGCCCGTCCATCGGGATCGAATAGCCCAGCGGCCGGACGGTGCGGAAATGGTAGCTGCCGTCCGCGCCGGTGAGGAAGTTGCCGCGCATGTCCATGGACTCGCCGTTGCGTTCCTGCAGGTCATACCAGCCGCGCTCGCTGGTTTGCCAGATCTGGATGAAGGCGTTGGGCAGCGGGGTGCCGTCGTTGTCCAGTATTTTTCCGTAGACGACAATTTCCTCGGTCGTCGGCCTTTCGACGATCTGCGAACCCATCGGCAAGATCGGCGCGCCTTCGCGATAGAACGGACCCAGCAGACTGCTTTGCGAGCCAAGTTCGCGGGCCTTCTTGTCGTGCAGCGCATTGACCACGGCGCTGAGGCCCATCACGTCCGACAGCAGGATAAACTCCTGCCGCAGCGGGGAGCATTTCTGTCCGACAGCGGTCAGGAACTGAATGCCGAAAAGCCATTCCTCCGGCGTGAGGTTCACCTCTCGCGCGAACGCGTGCATATGGCGCACGGCGGCGTCGCAGATCTCCTTCAGGCACGGATTTTCGGTGCCGGCCAGTTGGCGCAGCGTTTCGTCGGTGACGGTGAATTCGTCGAGATCCTGCATCGTTGAAGCTCCCCAAGTGATTTGTCGGTTTTAGCATAGCCGGATGCTTGGGGCTTTGCCAGTTGCCGCAGGTGACATAGGATGCGGACAAGAAATAAAACGAGAGGAAAACCACTCCACGCTGAAACGTCTTGGCGGCGCATTGCGCGCCGCGGGTATTCTATTCGCGGGGGCGCCCGCCGCCCGCGCCGCGGATTCCATCACCATCGGCTTCGGCAGGGCGCTGACCGGTGGACTGGCACCGAACGGCTGAGCCGCGCTGCTGGCGATGTAAATCTGGGAACAGGAAATCAGCGCCCAAAGGCGGCCTGCTCGGGCGGCCAGTTCGGGCGGCCGGTGATGCTGGTTTATTATGACGACCAGTCGAACCACTCGACCGTGCCGGGGCTCTACACCAA
>DATARX010000370.1:0-11887 GCA_036263955.1 Rhodopila sp. | reverse complement strand
ATTCGCGAGAAAGCGAACGAAGCATGAGCGAGAACAGGGGGGTGGTCACAGAAGCAGTCTTGGTCGCCGGGGCGTGCTACTGGGCACGACCACGGTCGCAACGGGCGCGGTACTGACATCTTCGGCGAACGCACCGACCTGTCGGCGCAGCCGATGACCGCGGCGACCGGCAACAAGCCCAACATTATCATGATCGTGCCCGATGATTTCGTCGATGGCGACGCGAGCGGCTACCTGGGCGGCGAAGCCCGGGGCATGCCGACGCCGCATATCGACCGGCTGGCGGCGGAAGGCGCATCCACCGAACCTGCCGGCTCCGAAATTCGTTACGAGTCCATGTCTAAGTCCAAATTCGCCGACTCGGTGGGCGAGAACGACACGCGCATCGGCCGCATCATGGACAAAGTCCGTGCGCTTGGCCTCGACAAGAATACTTACGTTTTCTGGACCAGCGACAATGGTGCCTGGCAGGATGTCTATCCGGATGCCGGATACACGCCATTTCGCGGAACCAAGGGGACGGACCGCGAGGGCGGCTCACTCCCGCCTCGATGTCGCCTGGCTCTATGCGGGCGATCCCCGCTTGCGGGATGCCTTTGGTTTCAGACGCGACGCAGCGCGGGCGGCCTCGATCGCCTGGCGAGCCCAGTCGCGAAAACCGTCCGCATCGTCCAGCAGATCGGGCGGGCAACGCCAATACGACCCGATGGTGTGGGTGCCGTGCTTGGTCGGATAGCTGAACGGGGCCTCGCCTGCGGCTTCATAGGCGGGCCGGTTGCTGTCACCGACCTTGAAGAACAGTTCGTCCCGCGCGATCAGGCCAAACATCGCGCCGCCGTAGAACAGGCCGACCCCACCGAACATCGGCCGAGCGGACACCGGGCCGATCGGGGCGAGCAGTTCCAACAGAAAAGTGGTGCGTTCATCGGAGCCAGGCACGGCCCCGTTCTACCGCAATGCCGCTCGGATGGGAGGGGGCTTTCCCGCGATACGGCCTGCGTCCTGGGCGGCGTGCGGCGCGATCACGGTTTCGCTGATCGGGCATAAGGGTGAACCGTCATACACAAGCGGGGTTGCCGCGAGGTGCCAAGACGGTTTCCATCCCCGCCACCCGAAGGATCACCGCCATGTCCTCAAGACTTACCTCGGTTACAGCCTTCGATCCTGATCTGGTTCGCCGGCTGCGCGGGCGGCGGGCGCTGCTGACGCCGGACGAGATGTCGCGGGCCGATCAGATGGCGCTGCGACGCGGTCATCCGGGTCCGGTGTTGATGGAGGCCGCGGGGCGAGCGGTCGCGCGGGCGATACAGAGGCATATCGCGCGGTGCCGGGTGCTGGTGCTGGCCGGCCCGGGCAACAACGGCGGCGACGGCTATGTCGCCGCGCGGCTGCTGGCGCAGGAGGGCTGGCCGGTGCGGCTCGCGGCGCTTGCTCCGCCGCGGGCGGGGTCCGATGCGGCCGGCGCGGCGAGGCTTTGGTCTGGTCCGGTGGTGCGGTTTACGCCGGAGGAGGTGGACCGATCGGACGTCGTGGTGGATGCGGTGTTCGGGGCGGGGCTGGCGCGACCGGTGGACGGGCTGGTGGCGGAAGCGCTGCGGGCGGCGCGGCGAGTGGTGGCGGTCGATGTGCCCTCGGGTCTCGATGGGGCGACGGGTCTGGTGCGGGGTTACGCGCCACATGCGGCGCTGACGGTGACGTTCTTTCGGTTAAAACCGGGGCATCTGCTGCTGCCGGGGCGGGACCTGTGCGGACGGATCGAGTTGGCCGATATCGGCATCCCGGAGGCGGTGCTGGATGACATAAAGCCGAACGGCTTTGCCAACCTGCCTGGGCTTTGGCGGATCCCGGCGCTGCATGCCGAATCCCACAAATATACCCGCGGGCATGTCACGGTGGTCGGGGGCGCGACGATGACCGGTGCGGCGCGCCTGGCCGCCGAGGCCGCGCGGCGGGCGGGCGCTGGCATGGTGACGATCGCGGCGCGTGGCGCGGGGGCGGTCTATCGCTCCGCAGAGCCTGGGCTTCTGGTCAACGAAGCCGACATCGCGACGCTGCTGCAGGACGAGCGGCGCAAGGTTTGGGTGTGCGGGCCTGGCCTGGGACCCGAGGAGGCGCGTGACATCCTCCCTGCCCTGCTCGCGGCGCAGCGGCTGGTGGTGGGCGACGCGGATGTGTTCTCGGCGTTTTCCGGCGATCCCGATGGGTTGCGCGGGGCGGCGGTGCTGACGCCGCATGCCGGCGAATTCGCGCGTGTGTTCGGCGGCCCGGCGCATGACCGGCTGTCCGCCGCCCGTGCGGCCGCGTCCCGAACGGGTGCGGTGGTGTTGCTGAAAGGGGCGGACACAATCATCGCGGCGCCGGACGGCAAAGCGGCGATCAATCTGTCGGCGCCGCCATGGCTGGCAACGGCGGGCGCCGGAGATGTGCTGTCGGGCATCATCGGTGGACTTCTGGCGCAAGGGATGCCGGCGTGGGAAGCCGCGGCGGGGGGCGCCTACCTGCATGGGCGGGCGGCCGCGGTGGCCGGACCGGGCATGGTCGTCGAGGATTTGCTGCCAGCACTTATTCGTGTGCTCTGCCTAGAAAACTGACACGATACTTTTTCGCCACACCGGTTATGCTGCGCCTGTAGTGGTTCAAGCGAGGCCTGCATGAGCGAAGCAGTTTCCACCGGACTCCTGGATCGCGCGATAAGACGGATCACGGGGGTATGGCGCGACATGGCGTCCAGCGTCTCGGGCGACGCGGACGAGACCTTGGAAGCCCAGATGCAGGCCTGCCTGGCTGGGCGCGGCGGCGAGGTCAGCGCGCGCAATCGCGCGGCCAAGCTGGCGCAGACCTATCTGACGCAGGATGAAGCGGGGCGGCTGGAGTTCCTGCGCACCCTCGCCGGTTTTGATTCCGACCCGGATGCGGTAGCCGATGCCTATACAAAAGTGCAGGCGGCGGCGGATGCGGCGGAACGGGCGACGGCAAAGGCGGCGCTACGGCGCGCGCTGGAACCGCCTCGGCTGAAGTTGTTGACGCAGTTTACGTCAATTCCGGACGGCCGGAAGTTCCTGGTGGATCTGCGAGGGTCGCTGCTGAAGGTGCGCGGGACGGACAAGTTGCTGACCGCGCTGGACGCGGATTTGCGCGGGCTGCTGGCGGCGTGGTTCGACATCGGATTCCTGGAGTTGCAGCGGATCGACTGGAACAGCCCCGCAGCGCTGTTGGAAAAGCTGGTGGACTATGAGGCGGTGCACGCGATCCGGTCCTGGCGCGACCTGAAGAACCGGCTGGATTCGGACCGGCGGTGCTATGCGTTCTTCCATCCAAGGATGCCCGGCGAGCCGCTGATCTTTGTGGAAGTGGCGCTGGTCAAGGGTCTGGCCGGCAGCGTGCAGGACCTGCTGGACGAGAAAGCGCCGGTGCAGGATCCGACGCATGCGGATACGGCGATCTTCTACTCGATCAGCAACTGCCAGTCGGGGCTGGCCGGGATTAGTTTCGGCAATTTCCTGATCAAGCGGGTGGTTGAGGAGTTGTCGGGCGAGTTCCGCAACCTGAAGACGTTCGCGACGCTGTCGCCGATCCCGGGGTTCCGCCGGTGGCTGGATCCGCTGCTGGCCAAGGCGGAGCCGGGATTGCTGAGTGACGATGAGGCATCCAGCCTGGTGGCGGCGTTCCCGGCGGAGAACGGACATGCGGCGCTGGCGGGGATCATCGGCAAGCGGCACTGGTGGCGGGATGCAGCGTTGCGCAAGACGGCCGAACCGGTGCTGGTGCGATTGGGCGCGCGCTACCTGATGGGTGAATCGTCGGGCAAGCGGGCCAAGGACCCGGTGGCACATTTCCATCTGTCGAACGGCGCTCGGGTGGAGCGGGTGAACATGGCCGGCGATACCTCGGACAAGGGTGCCAAGGAGAGTGCGACCCTGATGGTCAACTACCTCTATGACCCCGGCAAGATCGAGGATTGGCATGAGGATTATGCCGGCGAAGGGAAGCGGAACGCATCGACCGCGGTACGCAAGCTGGCGCGAGGCTGGAGTTAAGGCACTTTCACATGCGTCGGTGTGGCCCGGGTGAGCCGGGCCACGGTGAGATCGAATAAAATCAGTCGCAGCGGGCGGTCATGCCACCGTCGACGACGATTTCGGTGCCGGTGATGAAGCGTGCCTCGTCGGACGCGAGGAACAGGACGGCGTTGGCGACGTCGCGGCCGTCGCCCATGAACCCCAAGGGGATGCGGGCTACCCGGCTTTTCAACAGGGCCTCCACGTCGCCGCCGAAGCGTTGGCCGGCCAGCCGGGCTTCCACCATCGGGGTGTGCATCTGGCCGGGAACGACGGTGTTCACCCGGATACGCTTCGGTGCGTATTCGACGGCGGTGACCCGGCCGAACTGGATCACGGCGGCCTTGGACGACGCGTAGCCGACCTGGGCCGAACCGGTCCAGCGCAGGCCCGAAGAGGACGAGGTGTTGACGATCGCGCCGCCACCGGCTTCCTCCATCACCGGGATGACGTGCTTGCAGGCCAGGAACACGGTCTTCAGGTTGAGGTCCATCTGGCGGTCCCAGGCCTCCTCGGACAGCTTGACCGCGCCGCCGGCGGCCGAACCGCCGACATTGTTGACCAGGATGTTCACACCGCCGAACGCCGCGACGCAGGCCTGCACCATCGCACAAACCTGATCGCTGTCGGTGACGTCGCAGGTGTGGGTGCGGATTTCGCCGCCATGCGCCGCGGCCTGGGTCGCGCGCTCGACGGTTTCAGCCATCGACTCTTCGTTGCGATCCACGGCGAATACGCGGGCGCCCTCCCGCGCGAAGGCCACGGCCGCGGCTCGGCCGTTGCCCCAGCCCGGGCCGACGCAGCCGGCGCCGGAGATGATCGCGATCTTGCCCTCGAGTCGTCCCGTCATGTTTTCTGTCCTTTATAATCAGTAATTTCGGTGTGTTTTTGAACCTAGTTTTTCAGTTCGGGATGTTCGCCTTCGGGCACGCCGATCTCGAATGCGTTCAGGGTCATCGCGACCAGGGTATAGTAGCCGAGCAGGCCGACAAGTTCGACGACGCCGGTCTCGCCGAGGGCGGCCATGGCGGCCGCGTGAACCGGTTCGGGCACGGCATGGTGGGCGTGCAACGCCGTGGCGTAGTCGTAAACGGCCTGCGCCTTCGGATCGGACAAGCGGGGAGTCCGGCGCTGGGCGATGGCGTCGATCACCGCGGGTTCAACGCCGGCTTTGAGGGCTTCGCGCTTGTGGGCGAACCACTCGTATTGGGAGGTCCAGACCCGCGCGGTGACCAGGATCGCCAGTTCGGACAGAGCGGGACCGAGGGTGGTGTCGTAGCGGAGGAATTCCCCGAGGCGCTGGGCACGGTCGCCGAGTTCCGGGCTGTGCAGCCAGGCACGCAGCGGGGCTGGCATACGGCCGCGCTTGCCGGAGGCTGCGGCCTCGGCGACGCGGCGCTGGGCTGGGGTCATGTCCTCGGGACGCAGGTCTCTTACACGCATGGTTCAACTCCGGTTCGTTTGGGTGTTACGAACGTATGCCGTTTGGCATTGCGATGCCGGCAAGCCGGCTGCCTGGGAGAGGTACTACGGATATCCGCGAACTTCGCACGTTTGTGCAGATCGCCCGCCTGGGCAGCATCAGTCGCACGGCGGAACGGCTCAATATCGCGCAGCCGGCGCTCAGCCGGCAGTTGCACAAGCTGGAGCAGGAACTGGGCGTGCCGCTGCTGGTCCGGCACGTCCGGGGCGTGACGCTGACCCAGGCGGGTGCCGTGCTGCTCGACCGCGCCAGTGTGCTGCTGCAGCAGTTCGACCAGTTGCCGCAGGAGATCCGGACCGCGGAAGATAGTTTTGCCGGGCATGTGGTCATCGGCTTGCCGCCCGCCGCGGGGCTGCTGATCGCACCGGCGGTGTTTCGGCTGTTCCGCCTGCGATGGCCGAACGCAACGCTGCAAATCCGCGAAGGCATCAGCTCGCTGCTGGAGGAATGGCTGCTGGACCGGCGGCTGGATATCGCGGTGCTGCATAATTCGCCGCCGCTCGAGGACATCGACATTGTGCCGGTGCTGCACGAGCGCATGGTTCTCGCCTGCCCACCGACGGAGGCGAACCGGCCGATCCGGTTCGGCGATATCGGCGCGGTGAAGCTGATCCTGCCCAGCCTGCCGCACAGCAACCGCCGTCTGGTGGAACGCGCCGCCACCCAGCACGGGGCACGACTGAACGTGACGCTTGAGGTGGACAGCGTGCCACTGACCAAGGCGATGGTCCGCGACGGAGTGGGGTGCACGATCCTGACTTATGCGAGCGTTGCGAAGGAACTCGCGGCCGGAGAACTGACGATCCGCCCCATCCACCGTCCACCGCTGATGTCCGTGGTTTCGCTGGGTGTCCCGCGCACCATGCCCGCGCGCTGGTTGCGGACGGAACTGACCGAACTGGTGCATGACGTCATCGCCGAACTGGTTGGCACCGGTGCCTGGGCGGGCGCTCGGCTGGTGGCGTCCCGGACGGTGAGTTAGGTGCCCTGTTTGATCGGGTGCGTTCGGCGCATGGGCCTTCGGCCGGGGGTGTCTGGACATGGGCGGTCAGTTCCCCGCCGGCACCGCTTCGGCGCCCGCCGGGGTGATGGTGCCGGCTGCCTGCCGGGCCAGATAGGCGTCGAACCGGGCGCGATCGAATGCACGTTCCCATTTCGCGATGACGAATACGGCGACGGTATTACCGACGACGTTGGTCAGGGCCGTGCAGGTCGCCATCAGGCGGTCGATGCCGAACAGCAGGCCCAGACCGCTCAGCGGCAGGACGCGCACGGTCTGCATGGTGGCGGCGAGCTTGATGAACGCGCCGCCGGCCACGGTGGTCCCACCCTTCGAGGTCAGCAGCAGGATGGCGAGGACGCTGATCTGCTGCCACAGGCTGAACGGCGTGTCGGTGGCCTGGGCAATGAAGCCGACCGCGATCGCCATGTAGATCGAGGTGCCGTCCAGGTTGAAGCTGTAGCCGGCGGGGAGCACGAAGCCGACAACCGCCTCGTCGCATCCGGCCTGCTCCAGTTTCAGGATCAGGCGCGGCAGCACGACTTCGCCGGAGGCGGTGCCGAGGACCAGCAGGAGTTCCTCGCGAATCAGACGCAGCAGCTTGAAGATCGACAGGCCAGCGACGGCGGCGACGGCGCCCAGGACGACGACGGCGAAGAAGACGGAGGTTGCCCAGTAGAGGATGACGACCTTGGCCAGGCTGATCAGCGTCTGGGCGCCGAACAGGCCGACGGCGGCGGCCATGGCGCCGAACGCGCCGATCGGGGCGAGGCGCATAATGAAGCCGAGGATACGGAACAGGATCCCCTGCCCTTCGGCGATGACTCTCAGGATGGTGGAATCCTGGCCAACGCCGCCGACGCTGAGAGCCGCGCCGGTCAGCAGGGAGATGAACAGGACCTGCAGGATCTCGCCCTTGGCGAAGGCGTCGACGAGCGTATAGGGGATGATGCTGAGGAAAAAGCCGACGGCGGTGAAGTGGCTCGCGGCACTGGTGAGCTGGGTCACGCTGGGGTCCGCCGCCAGGTTGGTCGCATGCATGCCGGCGCCGGGCTGGATGATGTTCACCACGATGAAGCCGAGGATCATCGCGACGGTGGACATGACCTCAAAATAGAGCAGCGCCTTGCCGGCGAGGCGTCCGAGCTGGCTCATGTTGCTGACATGGGTCAGGCCGAGGACGACGGAGCAGAAGATGATCGGGCCCAGCAACATGCGCAGCAGGGCGATGAAGGCGTCCCCTAGCGGCTTCATTTCGGCCGCGGTGGCGGGGGCGGCGATGCCCAGGACGATTGCAAGGACGATCGCGATCAGGACCTGGACGTATAGCTGGCGGAGGATGTTCACGGCACGTCTTCTCCAGGGAGCGGCTCTTGGGCCGCTGTTTGTGCCGGGTATGGGCAATGCCTGGGAGAAACACAAAAACCTTTGGACGATGGCTAGTCATGCCGGTTCAGCATGGATGCGCGATGCAGGCCGGGTGGTCCGCCGGATGATCGAGCGGGGTTGGGACGGGCGGTTACTGCAGAGCGGACGCGGGAACCCACCGCCGGGCGACGCCAAGCCGGGCATGCGAGCAGGATGCCAGCAGCGCGAGCACGCCGAGACGCAGGACCAAGGCTGGTATTCGCATCGTTTCTTCTCCCGTTCGATGCGTCAGCGCGCGGTCTTCGCTTCGACAAGCGCATCCTTGCAGGGGGGCGAGAGACGTGACTGGTTCTCGGACAGACAGGCCAGGGCGCGGCCGCCGCCGGGCCTGACGCCTGGGCAATAGGCGTGGAAATCGCCGCCGCAGGACCGGCGCACCAACGCTGCCTGTTCGCGCATGGACATCGGCGGCGGCCTTCCGGCGGCTGGCGCGCCGGTGGATGGAGCCGCTTGCCCTGTCGACGCGGCTGAACCGCCGCCCATGGCGGTGCTGACAGCGGTTTGGCAGGGGGGCGACAGGCTGGTCATGTGCCCTTGCAGGCATTGCAGCGCGGCGCTGCCGCCTGTCGGCACGCCGGAGCAGTTGGCCTGGTAGTCCGATCGGCAGGATTGCTTGATCGCGCCGATCTGGGCCTGGGTTGGCTGTTGTGCGGCGGCGATGCCGGGATGGGCGCACAGGCAAACCGCAAGTAACAATTCCGCTCGACTGATGCGCACCCGCTTTGTCATACGTTTTCCCCTCGGTTGATCAGGCATCTGATCAATTCATCGCCTGAAGCGTCCTTCGCCACCGAAGCCGCCGCCGTTAAATCTGTCGCCCCCGAACCTGCCGCCTCCGAACGCGCCACCAAATCTATCTCCCCCGCCGAAGCGTTGTGATCCGGCGAAACGGGCCTGACGATCCTGCTCCAGCTGCTGGTAGGACGCGCTGTCCATGGTCGAGCGTGAGCCCCCCTGGTATTCGCGGCTGGTAGCCGATCTCTGGTCGGTCGGGGTGCGTTGGGGTTGCGTGGCCTGGGTTCGGTTTGCTGTCGTGCTCGCGGTGTTGGGCGTGGCTTGCTGCCGGTTGGCGGACGATGGGCTGGAGGACGGCGGGTTTACCGGCTGCCAGCCGCCGTTGTTCCACTTGGACCAGCCGTCGGCGGTGTGCTGGTAGGCGTTGCCGTCGTGGCCGGCATAGACGTCGCCATTCTGGGTCTTTACCGCCCCTCCCTGGTTGCCGTTGATGCCGCGATAGCCAGCGCCCGCGGCGCCGGTGGACGACTGGAAGCCTCCGGCCGATCCCCGGGCGTTGCTGGCGCTGGCGGTGTTCACGGTCTGGTTGGGACCGGCAAACGTGCTGGAGCCCCAGCGGGAATAGGGGTTGGCGTTCTGGTTCGTCGCGCCGGAGACGCCGGTGCGTGGGTTGTAATAGCTGGCGTTGGCGACGCCGGTGCCATTTTCCCAGGACGCGCTGCCGCGGGCGTAGCCGCCGGTGGTGGGATTGTAATAGGAGAAGCCCCCTACCCCGCCGTTCGGGCCATAGGTCGCCCCGCGGGCGCCCCAGGCGCCGGTGGTGGAATTATAGTAGGTTCCGCCCTGCGCAACACGACCAAACGGGCCGTAGACCGCGCCCCCCTGCGCCCACACGCCGCCGCCGGTGTAGTAAGAGACATTGTTGGCGTAGGAGTATGGATACGCATAGTAGATCGGGACCGGACCGGGCAGCACCACGGGCGGATAATAGTAGCCGGTGCCGTAGACCAGGACGCCCGCGGTGACGAAGCCCAGCGTGTAGCCGGATGTATAGCCATAGGTCACCGCGACCGGCGTTGCGCCGTACACCTTGACATAGGTCACGTTGTACAGCGGGCTGGTCGGCGGGATCGTGTAGATGACCGGCGGCACATTCTCGGCCAGTACCCAGGGACCGTTGGGCGAAGGGCCGACGAACCAGGCCCCGTGGTAGCAAACGTAGTATCGGCCTTCGGTTTGGATCACCTGAAACGACGTGTTCACGGCATAGGTCATTGGCGTGCCGGGAATTGGCCTGAATTGCGGTGGTCCGGCGTAGACGACAGTGAGCCTGGCGGAGTCCTTTTTCAGCGTCGCCTGGCGCGGCACTTGCGCCTGCAGCAGCGCGAGTTGCGCCTGGCTGGTGCCGGGGACGGAGGCCAGCACCTTCGCCTGCGGATCTGTCGGTGGGATCAGCGCGAAATCGGGCGGCAGATCGTTGGTGGCGAAGGTCCACGGGCCGTCCAGTCCGTGGGCGGAGAACCATCGCCCGGACACCAGCAGGAAAAACCGTCCGTCGGAGGGGTGGAAGAACAGCGCGCTGTTGGTATTGCGGACCGATTGCAGCCCGGTTCCCTGCACGGGCACGAATTGCGGCGGGCCTTCGGTCACGATGATTTCCGCCGGCTTTGTGCTGACGAAGACAGCAGGCGCCACGGCCTGGTTGTTCGGTTTTGGCGGGATGGCACGCCGTACCGCGGCGAAGTTGGCGTCCGACGGGATTGCCGAGAAGGCCGGCGGCAGGTTGAAAACGGGGTGGTATGGTCCGGCGTAGGCGCGGGCCGTCATCCACAGGCCATCGACCAGGAGGTACCAGTCCTTACCCTCGGTAAACAGGTTCCAGTTGGTATTCACCGCAAACGACAGGCCGGTCTTGCCCAGCGGCGCCATGACGGGTTCGCCGTCGAACACCACCAGAGCAGCCGGCCTGGCACTGTAGAACATGACCGGCGGATCGTTGTTCAATGCGGCAGCTTGCGGCTGCGCCTGCTGCCTGAGGCTGAGCAGCACCGATTGCAGCGCGACCGGCCTGGCGTGGACGTCCGGCAAGGCGTCCTTGATCTGCTGCTGGATCCGCGCCGCCTGTTCGGTATCCAGGGAGGGAAAATGGGTCGCGAGCAATTGCGGATTCGACAGCACAACATTATCGGTCGCGGCATCGGTCTGGGTGGAGAAGGAAATCTCGGTTGTCCCCAGCACGGGTGTTTTCTCCCCCGGGAGGGTGATGGCGATCGCCTCTCGCGTGGTCAGGGTTTCGTGATTGGGCCAGTCGATCGCCTGTGGCTGATAAACCACGACCGCCGCGCCATGAACGGTCATCGCATGTGGCCAGGCCGGCGCGGACGGCGCATTCTGCGCCTGAGCGACGCCAACCAGCGCGAACGGAAAAAGCCAGGTCCAACAAGCAATAATTTGGATTATCCGCGACTTACTCCGCATGACGTTCTCCCGAAAGTGGCGCAGAGAAGGCCGCAATAATGGAACCGATCTTCATTTGGTCGCCAACAAATGTGCAAGATCATCGATAAAATGATCCGAATACCGAATCAATATCGCCGCGATTCCACATGCATCGTGACAAGCCGCGCAAGCAGTATCGCCAGGTAGAGCTGGCCAAGGACGGACTCGAGATTGGCCATGCTGCGCGCCAGGGTGTTGACCGGCAGGATGTCCCCGAAACCGGTTGCCGTCAGGGTGGTAAAACTGAAATACAGCATTGCGCTCATTGCCTCGGGTTCGGTCTGGTGGTTCCCAACATTGGTAAAGGCGCCCGGATCGAGTTCCGCGATCAGGCGATAGACCGATGTGAACGCGGTAGCGACGTTGAGGTAGAGGATGACACCGCCCTCGATCCGGTGATGGGTGATGCGCCCCGGCGCGAATACGGCTTTTCCAATGACCAGGGACAGCGCGATGACGGCGACAATCACCGCCATGTGACCCAACCAGACCGTCACAAGCGAGGGATGATTGATGCGAAAGGCGGCCCCAACGGCCGCCAGGGCCGCGGAAAGCGTAACGAGCACGCGGGCGCCGGTGTTGGAAGAAATGATCACGATGGCGACAATCAGCGGCATGAAGAGTACGATACCGAAAAACAGCGGCATCCGGATATTCATGCCGGCGAGCGGCGCGGCGATGAAA
>DATARX010000346.1:0-4425 GCA_036263955.1 Rhodopila sp. | reverse complement strand
CCGATGCTGCGCCCGCACGTCGTCGCCGATGGTAACGTGCGGGAACATGCCTGCGTTGAACGGCGGTGGCGTGTTGCTGGGCGAGGATGAGAAGCCGTTGGCAAACTGACCCGGCAGGATGATGAAGTATTGGGTCGGATCAAGTGGGCGATCCGCGCCGACGAAGATCTCCATCGCCTTCGGCGTTCCCGACCACATGTGCGGGAACAGAATCGCGTTGTCCTTCGCGGCGTTCAGTGTCCCGTGCGTCTTGAAGGCGAGCCTCGCGTTGGGGAGCGTGATGCCGTTCTCGAGCGCGAAGTCTCCAAGCTCAAAAATCTCATGCGGCCCGTGCCGCTCTTCGGAATAGTAATCGCTTCCGGACACGGCTTTCCTCCTTTGGTTGGTGTCACCGAAAGGGTAAATCCCTTTCGGGAGCCTAATCCTACCGCGAATACAGCCTCGACGACACCCCGATCGGTTCAATGGAACGCGACATTTGCCCGTCTGAAGTGACGGACATCGAACGCCGTCGCATACAGTTCTGTTCCGAAACGTTTTACGACACATGTGCACCAGGCGGATCGGTCGGCCAGGTCTGGGGCAAAATCCGCCAATTGGCAGGCCGTGGATCGTAAAGTCCTCTATGTCTATTCTATCCAATATTATATTGGATGATCGAAAATAGGAAGGCAGAGGGACTGGAAGTCCTCCGTTCTGTTATCGGTTTTTACTGGACATGTGTTCATCGCTGTTGCAGCCTGGGCGGCGCACGTCTGAATCCTCGTGCCATGCCCCCTGCTCCGTGTGGGCTTTGCCGCCGTGCATTGTCTCACCTTGCGTTGATCATCCGCGCCTAAGTCCCGGCTCTTCGCGTTATCTCGGCGCCTCACGGCCGGCCGTCGCGGTCGCGAACGTTGCGAGAAAACAAGAACCTCCGGGAGGTCTCGATGCTGCAGGTTATCGGAATTGTATTGCCGATCTTCACGGTAATCGGCCTCGGCAAAGCCGCGGTGCACTGGCGCGTCTTCGACGCCGTCGCCACGGCGAACCTGACAAAATTTGCCGTCTATTTCCTCATTCCAGCCCTGACATTCGGCATCATTGCCGAGGCAAGGCCGGCGAACGTCACCGCCTTCTCGCTGGCATACCTGGCCGGATGCTCCATGATCTATCTGCTGGGGTTGGCCGCCACCGGCTGGTTCGAACATCCGACGATCGGACACCGAGCGGTCTTCGCGCTGGATGCCGTGTGGAGCAACGCGGTGTTCCTGGGCACGCCCCTGATCTCAGCGGTGTGGGGCACCGAGGGCCTGGGCTATCTCGTCGGCATCATGGTCAGCTCGACGGCCTTCCTGCCAATGTCGGTGGCGCTGATGGAGGTCGACGCGAGCACGAAAAGCGGCAGCACCATCATCACCGGCGTGCTGATCTCGCTCGTCAGGAACCCGATCATCGTCTCCACCGTGCTGGCGCTTGCCTGGCGGCTGGCCGTCCTGCCCGTCCCCTTGCCCTTGCATATGCTCATTGAGCTCCTGGGCCGCTGCGCCGCCCCGGTGGGCTTGTTCTGCCTCGGCATGTCCCTACCCCAAATGACCCGGGAGGTCGTCCGCGAAGCCGCCGTGTGCAGCGTCCTGAAGCTGCTGGTAATGCCGGTCGTTGTCGGGGTGATCTGCTACCTGGTCGGCTTTACCGGGACACCCCTGAGCGTTGCCGTGCTGGTCGCGGCCATGCCGACCGGCGCCAACGCTTTTCTCATCGCCCGCGGCACGACCCGCTTTGGCGACAGTTCAGCCACGACCGTCGTCCTTGCGACCTTTCTCTCGATGATCACGCTGCCGATCTTGCTTTATCTGATGGTGCGAATCTAACGATTCCACGGCTTCGTGCGGCTTGAATTGGCTCCGACTGCAGGCCCGAGGAGAACCGCGGGCATTACAAATCGGGTCCTCGCCTGCGGATTGGGCCGGAACGCCCATCCGGCCAGACCGCACAAGGCGTGTCCAGAAGGTGGCGGATCAAGCGGCCAATGGTGATTGTCGGACCGCTCCGGGGCTGGAGTCTGTCGGTCACCGCTGAACGTCTCGATATTGCCGACCCGAGCCTCCGGATGTCGTTCGCCGTCGTGGGAGCCCTGGATGAATGTCGAGTCCACGGTGATGGTGACGTTACGTGGCCACGTGGCACGTTGCTGCGGTGACCACTCCGATGTTATGGGGTTGGCTCATCCACGTTAGTCGGGCTACAGGTGCTCGCGTATATGGCGTGGTCACCAGGCGATGATGGAATATCGAGGCCAACCAACCGATTGGCGCCCTTAGCTCAGTTGGATAGTGCAACAGCCTTCTAAGCTGTGGGTCGGTGGTTCGAATCCACCAGGGCGCGCCAGCCTCCTACCATCGGGGGTCCACTGGGGGGCCAAAGGCTTCACCCGAGACGCCAACCGCCGGCCAATAGCGTGCGATGTGAAGCCATCGATGTTCTTTGAATATCCTCGTCGCTCCCCTACCCGCGCCGCATTACCGACGCTGCCGCAGCTCACCCCGCCACCCTGCCGAAATCGCTCAGACCCTTTCCGTCGCCCTCGGTTACGACGGCAGGAAGCGGGTCCATCACGCGGACGACATCATGGCGCGGATCACGGCCGAACGGCTTGTGCGGTCGGGAACGGTCGGGGTTCGTGTTGATAAGAAACCGCGGGCTGTCAGTCTGCGGGCGCCTTAGCGTACTCGATCCCGGCTGACGCAAAACAGGCGCGCGCCCACAACAAAAGCGCGCCCGTCCGGCAGGATAGTGCCGGTGGGCAGCGCCACGGCCGGCGCCCAAAATTGAGGGCATCGCGCGTGTCGCGTGCAAAGCCTGCCGCAGTTCGTTAGCTAACCACCGCGGCGGGCGGAGTATCGGATAAACCGGAGGGGAGAGCCGTCCCGCCGCAACAGCCTTCCAATTCGCTGTACGGGTCCCCGGCCGGCCGCCGGGTTGGGTCGCGCCGACACCGCTAACTGCTTGTGATTACAGCGCCATTGATCTGCCATCCTCTACGGTGATGTACCAGCATCGCCGCGGTTTTGGTCACCAGGTAGTCACCCGCGCGAGCAACAGTTGTCTAGGCCCGAGCAACAGCCCTCTCGAGCGGAGCCCCCGCCGATGCGCCGCGAACTCACCTACGCGCTGATCCGCACCCTGCACGCACCGCCAGGCGGCCGCCTGGAGATCTGGGACAGCCGTTGCGAAGGCCTCGTCCTGCGGATCTCCGACCAGGGCCGGGTGACGTATCATGCGCGCGCCCGGGCCGCCGATGGCCGCAAGCGTTTCGCCGGCCTGGGGACCTGGCCGGCGCTCAAGCTGGCCGATGCGCGCACCGAGGCCCGGATCGCCATCGGGCTGATGCAGAAAAGCGCCGACCCGACGGCGGACTGCCGCGCGGTCCGCCGTCGGGTCCGCCAGGCGGCGATGCCGACGCTGCGCGAAGCGGCCGCGGCCTGGGCGGCGGCGCATGCGCGCGATACCGGTCCGCGCTATCGCGCCGAGTTGCTGGCGGCGATCGGCCGCGGCTGCGGTGACGGCGCCCGCCGGCCCGGCGCCCCCGCCGGCCCGGTGATCATCACGCGGCGGATCGACACGGTGTCGGCCGAGGACATCGCCGGCGCGGTCCAAACGGCGCGCGCCCGCGGCGACGGCGAAGCCCGCTATTTGGTGCGCGGGTTGCGCCGGGTGTTCGGCTACGCGCTCGCCGTCGGTCACGTCCAGGCCAACGTGGTGAACGAATTCCTGCGTCGCGAAAAGGGCGGCCGGCGGTCGATCCCCTGGATGCGGAGAATGAATAAATCGCAGCAGATGCGATGGCCACGACGTGGCGCCGATCTCTTGCTGTAGGTTCGTTGCGGCGCCGGCAACGGCACCTTCGGCTCCGCCTACGGACAGAAGTTCCGGGTCACAAACGATTAGTCTCCGCCGATGGCGATCGCCGCTTGACCCCTACTCCTGAGCCGCTCCCGGCGGGCTGCTGGTATCTCATTGATTTTATGCGCAGCCGCCACGCCAACCCCGCGCGCGTACCAGCCCGCCGTCGGGCCGCTGCTACTACCTGTGGCCGCCGCCGCCACCGTGGAACCTCTCGCCACCATGGAACCCGCCGGTAGGGGCGCCGCCACCGATCCGTCCGCTCAAAGGATAGGATCGTGCGATGCCGGTGTGACCGAAGCCGCTGAACCCTTCGGCACGGAAGCCTGGTCCGCCATGCGGCGTGATGGCGTGAAATCCGCCGGTGAAGGCAACACCTGCACGTCCGCCATAGAGACCGTGGCCGCCCATGAAACCCGGACGGTGGGCGATGTAAGGGCTATGGTTGTAGGTCATCCTGCGACCGTGCCAATCGGTGCCCCAGTGATGCCAGCCCCAGGCAAACCCGCCGAAGACCCCGATGCCAACGCCAGCGTCGAACCA
>DATARX010000307.1:0-1962 GCA_036263955.1 Rhodopila sp. | reverse complement strand
TACCAGGGGCCCTCGACCTTCACTCTTCCGGTGGGGCCGTCGACCCCAACTCTTGCGGTTCCGTCATGGCCGGGCGCCTGCTTCAGATGTCCCGGCCATCTACGCACAGACCGACGAAGCAGACCTGCGGGCCGCTCGGTTGGTCGCTAAAGCACGTTCACAGTAACTGGAGACGCTCCACGAGCTGCGGTTTAGTCCTCGTGTCATCACCGGGCTTGGCCCGGTGACCCACGACTTTGGCGGGCCAGTCACGGCAAGTCGTCGGTGGCAGGGCCCGGCCATGACATGGGGATACCACACGTTTCCAGTCACCGTGAAACCGCTACCCAGCCCCAACCCAGTCCAATCCGATATCCAGCACGGTCGCCGAGTGCGTCAGCCACCCCACCGACAACAGATCCACGCCGCTCGCCGCGATCGCCGCCGCCGTATCCGGCCGGATACCACCCGAGGCCTCGGTGATTGCGCGCCCATCCACCATCCGCACCGCCTGCCGCAGCATCGCCGGCCCCATGTTGTCCAGCAGCACGGCATCGACACCCAACGCCAGCGCCTCCTCCAGTTGCGCCAGCGTATCCACCTCCAGCTCGATCTTCACCAGATGCCCGACCCCGGCCCGAGCACGCTCCACCGCCGGACGCACGCCGCCGGCAATGGCGACATGGTTGTCCTTGATCAGCACCGCGTCATCCAGCCCGAACCGGTGGTTTGATCCGCCGCCCACCCGCACGGCGTATTTCTGCGCGAACCGCAACCCCGGCATCGTCTTGCGCGTGCAACAAACCTGCGCCCGTGTTCCCTCGATCGCATCCGCGATTCCCCGCGTCGCCGAGGCCACGCCGCTCAAGTGGCACAGGAAATTCAGCGCAGTTCGTTCCGCCGTCAGCACCCCGCGCGCCGGCCCGGCAACGGTCGCGATCGTATCCCCAGGCCGCAGCCTGGACCCGTCCGGCAGCGCCACCGCCATCTCGATCGCCGGATCGATCAGCCGGAACGCCGCCGCCGCGAAATCCAGTCCCGCCACCACCCCGACCTGCCTCGCCACCAGCGCCGTACGAGTCCGCGCATCCCCCGGCACGACCGCATCCGTCGTCAGGTCGCCCGCGCGCCCCAGGTCTTCCAGCAGAGCCGCCCGCACCGCCGGCTCGATCATCACCATCGGCAACGTCGCCATCACCGCACCGCCAGCATGCGTTCGACCGATCGCCGAGCCCGATCCGCCAAGGCCGGATCGATGGTCACTTCCTCCTGCATCGTCTCCAGCGCACGCCGTATCTTCGGCAAGGTGATCCGTTTCATATGCGGGCAAAGATTGCACGGCCGCACGAACGCGATCTCCGGATAACCCACCGAAACGTTGTCCGACATCGAGCATTCCGTCAGCAGCACAACCCGTCGCGGCCGCTCCCGCCCCACATACCCCGCCATATCGGCGGTGGAGCCGGTGTAGTCCGCCTCCGCAACCACGTCCGGCGGACATTCCGGATGCGCCAGGATCACCACCCCGGGGTAGTCGGCCCGCAACGCCCGCACCTCGGCCGCGGTGAACCGCTCATGCACCTCGCAATGGCCCGCCCAGGTCACCACCTTCACCCGGGTCTGGGCGGCGATGTTCTGCGCCAGATACTCGTCCGGCAACATGATCACCGTCTCGACGCCGAGCGATTCGACAATTTTCAGCGCATTGCCGGATGTGCAGCAAATATCCGATTCCGCCTTCACCGCGGCGGATGAGTTGACATACGTCACGACAGGCACGCCGGGATGCCGTTCCCGCATCAGCCGCACATCCGCCGCCGTGATCGACTCCGCCAGCGAACACCCCGCACGGCTGTCCGGAATCAGCACCGTCTTGGCCGGATTCAGCATCTTCGCCGTCTCCGCCATGAAATGCACGCCGGCCAGCACGATCACCTTCGCATCGACCTTCATCGCCTCGCGCGCCAGCGCCAGGCTGTCGCC
>DATARX010000275.1:0-6186 GCA_036263955.1 Rhodopila sp. | reverse complement strand
GGTTTCGTTGTACAGGCTGACGTTGCCGGAGACGACGGGGAAGTCCAGTGCCTCGCAGGCGGCGGCCATGCCGCGGATGGCGGCGGCGAACTGGCCCATGATCTCGGGCTTTTCCGGGTTGCCGAAGTTCATGTTGTCGGTAATCGCCAGGGGACGGGCGCCGACGGCCGTAAGGTTGCGCCAGGCTTCTGCGACGGCCTGGGCGCCGCCGGCTTCCGGGTCCGCCAGGCAGTAGCGCGGGGTGCAGTCCGTGGTGAGGGCGAGGGCGCGCTTCAGGCCCTCCAGCTTCACCACGGCGGCGTCGGCGGCGCCGGGCCGCTTGACCGTCTGGCCGCCGACGGTGCTGTCGTACTGGTCCCACACCCAGGCGCGCGAGCACAGATCCGGGCATCCCACCAGCTTCTCCAGCGCTCGCGTCAGGCCATAGCGGTCCTCGATCCGCGCGGGGTTGAGCTTTTCGGATTTCGGCGTGTCGGTGGTCGGGCGGGTGTAGAGCGGCGCCTGGTCGTTCAGCGGGGCCAAGGGAATGTCGGCCTCGACCACGCCGTGGTGGCGGACGACGATGCGGCCGGTGCTGGTGATGCGGCCGATGACGGCGAAATCGAGGTCCCATTTCTGGAAAATGTCGCGGGCGAGCTGCTCGCGGTCGGGGCGCAGGACCATCAGCATGCGTTCCTGGCTTTCCGACAGCATGAACTCGTAGGCGCTCATGCCGGTTTCGCGAGCCGGGACGTGGTCGAGGTCCAGTTCGATTCCGACATCGCCCTTGCCGGCCATTTCGACAGACGAACTGGTCAGGCCGGCGGCGCCCATGTCCTGGATCGCGACGATGGCGTCGGTGCCCATGAGTTCGAGGCAGGCCTCGATCAGCAATTTCTCGGTGAATGGGTCGCCGACCTGGACGGTGGGTCGTTTTTCGTCCGTGTCGGCGGCGAATTCCGCGGAGGCCATGGTGGCGCCGTGGATGCCGTCACGGCCGGTTTTCGATCCGACATAGACGACGGGATTGCCGACGCCGGCGGCGGCGCTGAGGAAAATCTTGTCCGTGCGCGCGATGCCCACGGTCATGGCGTTGACCAGGGGGTTGCCGTCGTAGGCGGGATGAAAATTGATCTCGCCGCCGACGGTGGGGACGCCGACGCAGTTGCCATAGCCGCCGATGCCGCGCACCACGCCGTCGACGACGCGTTTGGTGCGGGGGTTTTCCGGACGGCCGAAGCGGAGGGCGTTCAGGTTGGCGATGGGGCGGGCCCCCATGGTGAAGACGTCGCGCAGGATGCCGCCGACGCCAGTCGCCGCGCCCTGGTAAGGCTCGATGAAGCTGGGGTGGTTGTGGCTTTCCATCTTGAAGATGGCGGCGAGGCCGTCGCCGATATCGACCACGCCGGCGTTCTCACCGGGGCCGTGGATGACCCAGGGGGCCTTGGTGGGGAGCTGCTTGAGCCAGACCCGGCTGGATTTGTAGCTGCAATGCTCCGACCACATGACGCTGAACACGCCGAGTTCGGTGAAGCTTGGGATGCGGCCCATGATGGTGAGCACGCGGCCGTATTCCTCGGCGCTGAGGCCGAAGCTGCGGGCGAGGGTTTCGTCGACGGTTGGGTTCATGAAGCCGGGTTTACGCTGCCGCGAGGGCGTCGAACAGCGGCTTTCCATCGGTTCCGCCCATCAGCGGGTCCACCAGGTCCTCCGGGTGAGGCATCAGCCCGAGGACACGCAGGTTCGGGCTGAGGATGCCGGCGATGGAGCGGGCGCTGCCATTGAGGTTCGCTTCGGGCATGATGTCGCCGGATTTGGTGGAATAGCGCAGCGCGACGAGGTTTTCGGCTTCCAGGCGGTCGAGCGTGGCGTCGTCGGCGAAGTAGTTGCCGTCGCCGTGGGCAAGGACGCTGCGGAAGGTCTGGCCTTGGCGGTATTGCCGGGTGAAGGCGGTGTCGGCGCGCTCGACCCGCATGTGGCAGTTCATCGACAGGAAGCGGAGCGAGGCGTTGCGCAGCAGGGCGCCGGGCAGGATGCCGGCCTCGGTGAGGATCTGGAAGCCGTTGCAGACGCCGAGGATGTAGCCGCCGCGGGCGGCGTGGTCGTGGACCGCGCGCATGATCGGCGACTGGGCGGCCATGGCGCCGCAGCGCAAATAGTCGCCGAAGCTGAAGCCGCCGGGAATGACGATCAGGTCGACGCCGGAGACATCGGTGTCCTTGTGCCAGAGCATCCTGGGCTTGGCGCCGAAGGAGGCTTCCAGCGCGATGACCATGTCGCGTTCGCGGTTGATCCCTGGGAAGATGATGATGCCGGCTTTCATTGGTTCCCTAAGCGCATGCTAAGTTCGTGCTCCATACGCGACTGCGGTCAGCCATGGCTTGGGAAATAGCGCCCACCAACCATGTGCTTCCATCATGGTGAGCGAGCCTCTACGATAAACGGAGGGATTGGACGAGCCGAAAAATGACCAAAATCCTGGAACCCCGGATTATCGAGAGCACTGCCGGCGAGATCGCGGCGGAGTTGGAGCGTCTCGGCGTGGCTCCCGACCAGCCGGTAACCGTGACGATCCAGCCTGATCATTGGCTGGCAGACGTGCGCCGGCAATCCCGCCCGCGGGTCATCTCGGCCGGCTGGTCCGATGAGGATATCGACCAGATCAT
Organism: Rhodopila sp.; assembly: GCA_036263955.1. Taxonomy (GTDB): domain Bacteria; phylum Pseudomonadota; class Alphaproteobacteria; order Acetobacterales; family Acetobacteraceae; genus Rhodopila. The sequence continues at coordinate 3,541 of DATARX010000275.1, read as the reverse complement.
CGACGAGGAACGCAAGGCCGTTCAGTCCGGCCTTAAGTGAGGCTTGTCGTCGATACCAACATCTTTGTCAGCGCCGCGCTGAAAGCGTCATCCTGGCCGGCGATGCTGGTTCAATGGCTTGAGGTGTCTGGTGGGCTGCTGAGGACATCGCCACGGAACAAGAGGTCTTTGATGTCCTGGCCCGTCCGCGCCTGCTGGAAAAAATTGGCCCGCTGTATGCGGTTCGACTGCGGGGCCTTTTCTCGATGGCCGAATTGGTGACGATCACCGAGTCCGTGACCGAATGCCGCGATCCCAAAGATGACAAGTTCCTCGAACTCGCGGTGAATGGCGCGGCTGACGTGATTATCTCCGGGGATCTCGATCTGCTGACGCTTGGTTCCTTTCGGGGGATTCCAATCATCACCGTCGCGGATTTCTATCGCCGTCCGGCGCGATGACCAATCGCGCACGTCCTGGCGACTGACTCGTCAGGCGCCAGGCGCGCAGACCTGGGTACGTCCGGTGCGTGAAGGGGCGGACCCACGGGATAATCAAGCCGCTGAAAAAAAGCGCCCGGGTCACGAAGCCAAGGGTCACGAAGCCAAGGGTCACCTGCCGCGGCGACCATCAGCTTTGGGGCGTTAGGCTTGTTCGTCGATCGACACCCGGAAGCTTTCGATCACCGTGTTGGCCAGCAGCTTGCGGGCCATCTCCTCGGCGGCGGCGCGGGCTTTTTGCGGATCTGTCTCGGCCAGCTCGATCTCCAGCACCTTCCCGGCCCGCACGTCCTCGACGCCGGTGAAGCCCAGGGTGCCCAGCGCGTGGGCGATCGCCTTGCCCTGGGGGTCCAGCACGCCGGATTTCAGCATGACCGTCACGGTGGCCTTCATTGCATCAACTCCGGCCCCTTGAGGTCGCGTGTGCCGGCTTCCGGCAGGATGCCCAGGCGGCGGGCGACCTCCTGGTAGCCTTCCTCGACCTTGCCGAGGTCGCGGCGGAAGCGGTCCTTGTCCATCTTCTCGTTCGTCTTGCTGTCCCACAGGCGGCAGTTGTCCGGGCTGATCTCGTCGGCCAGGATGATCCGCATCTCGTCGTTTTCCCACAGCCGGCCGAATTCCAGCTTGAAATCGACCAGGGTGATGCCGACGCCCAGCAGCAGGCCGGACAGGAAATCGTTGATCCGCAGCGTCAGGGCGACGATGTCGTCAAGGTCCGCGGTGTTGGCCCAGCCGAAGCAGGTGATGTGCTCCTCCGACACCATCGGGTCGTTCAGGGCGTCATTCTTGTAATAGTACTCGATGATGGAGCGGGGCAGCCGGGTGCCCTCGACGATGCCGAGCCTGGTGGCGAGGCTGCCGGCGGCGACGTTGCGGACGACGACCTCCAGCGGGATGATCTCGACCTCGCGGATCAGCTGCTCGCGCATATTGAGGCGGCGGACGAAGTGGGTCGGGACGCCGATATCATGCAGGCGCATCATCAGGTATTCGCTGATACGGTTGTTCAGCACACCCTTGCCGGTGATGATACCCTTTTTGGCGCCGTTGCCGGCGGTGGCGTCATCCTTGAAATATTGGACCAGGGTGCCGGGTTCGGGTCCCTCGAACAGGATTTTGGCTTTGCCCTCATAGAGCTGTCGGCGGCGGGCCATCGCGGTTTTCCTTAGGTGGTCACCGCATCGGGCGGCGGCGTAAGAGCCTCGTGCGGAGGCGTGGTTGGCAGGGTTGGGTTTGGGCGCGGTTAGGGGTTAGGCGGAGGCGGGTATAGCAGCGGTGTCCCGGTCGCAAAAGACCGGCTGGAAGCCCGTCTGGTGCGGCGGGCCTGGAGCGAACCACCATATGGGTGAGCCAGCCGCCGGAAGCGAGACAAAAGACGCACAGACCGTGCCGAAACCGCCGCGTGGGACGACATTGATCTGTTCGGTGGCGTCCCCGCGCCGGTCGCCGAGGATGTCTCGCCAGGCGGTCCAGTCGCCGTGGCCGGCGGGTTCGGCGGCCTGGAAGCGGGGCAGATGACGCGCGATGCGCGGACTTTCCAGGTCGTTGGGATCGTGGGCGGTGACCATGGAGACGCCTTGCGGCAGGTGTTGGGCGGCGGGCTGGCCGTGGCCGAGGCCGCGGATGAAGAGCGCGCCGGTGCGGTCCGCCAGCACCATGTTGAAGTCACGCCAGGCGCCGGCGTCGAGCGCCGTGATCGCGGTGGCGGCCGCGGCGGCGGTCGGGTGGTCCAGCGCGATCAGCGGCAGTTCGCCCCGGCTGCGCTTGCCGGCGGCCGGCCCGAGGGTGCCGGGACGGTTCAGGACGGTGGCGACCAGGCCGTGACGGTTCATCCCCATCCAGGTGCCGCCGGCGGTGCGGTCGCGGCCGGCGACGGTGCCGGGGTGGTCCGGCCAATAGGCGCCCGGCGGGTCCCACAGCCGGTCCAGCCGCTCATCGCGATTGGCGGCGAGCAGGACGAACGCTGAACGGACGAGGACGACGACGGTGCACATGGTTTGGCAAGATGGCGGGCGGGAAGGGGAAAGGCCAGGGCCCGGCCCACGGTTACCTGATCGGCCCCTCTGACAGCGGTCTTGCTGATCGGCGCGGGGTTCGGCTAGATGCCCATACGTTGCGGTAGGGGACGTGCATGGCGGTCAATAAGATTTTTCCGGATGCCAAGACGGCCTTGGCGGGCCTGCTGCACGACGGCATGACGATCATGTCCGGCGGGTTCGGGTTGTGCGGCATTCCCTCGGCGCTGATCGAGGCGATCCGCGACAGCGGGGTGAAGAACCTTACCATCATCTCCAACAACGCGGGCATCGATGACGCCGGCCTCGGCCTGCTGCTGCAGACCAGGCAGGTGCGGAAGATGATCAGTTCCTATGTCGGCGAAAACGCAACGTTTGCCCGGCAGTTCCTGGCCGGCGAGCTGGAAATCGAGTTCAACCCGCAGGGCACGCTGGCCGAACGCATCCGCGCCGGCGGCGCCGGCATTCCGGCGTTCTTCACCGCGACCGGCGCCGGAACCCAGATCGCCGAAGGCAAGCCGCAACAGGAATTCGACGGACGGATGTATGTGCAGGAGCGCGGGCTGCGCGCCGACCTGTCGATCATTCACGCCTGGAAGGCCGACACCGAAGGCAATCTGGTCTATCGGAAGACCGCGCGGAACTTCAATCCGATCATGGCGACGGCGGGTGAAACCGTCGTGGTGCAGGTCGAGCACCTGGTGGAACCGGGGCAGATCGATCCGGACCACATCATCACCGCCGGCATCTTCGTCAACCGCATCGTCAAGCTGGATACGGTAGACAAACGGATCGAGCAACGTACCGTGCGGAAGCGCGTCTAAGACGTACCGTGCGGAAGCGCGGCTGAAACACATGACGCGCAAGCGCGCTTAAGGGAGTCCGAACCATGCCCTGGACCCGCGATCAGATGGCCGCTCGGGCGGCGCAGGAACTTGAAGACGGCTTCTATGTGAATTTGGGGATCGGGATTCCGACCCTGGTGGCGAACCACATTCCCGCCGGTATGTCGATTCAATTACAGTCGGAAAACGGCATGCTCGGGAT
>DATARX010000184.1:0-14239 GCA_036263955.1 Rhodopila sp. | reverse complement strand
CGCGTCCGGGCTGACCACGAGGTCGACGCCCTTGGCCGCGATCATGTCGAGGCCGATGTAATGCACGCCGGCCGGAGCGTGGTCGCGGAGGGAGCCGTTGACGTCCTGGCTCCCAAGTTCGACCACGGTACGAAAGAATTCGGAGCCGTAGAGTTCGAAGAACAGGCGGCCGTGTTCGTAGGCGGTGTCGTGCAAGGTTGGACTGCCTTCGGTTAGGGGCGCGCCGTGGATCCTACGGCAGGTCGTTGTCGGGGATGGCGGATGACGGGCGATTTCGTCTTGCGATGGTATCGTGTGGTCGAGGCGCCCGCAATTAGGGTCGAAGGTAGCAGATTAGCAATCGGTGGCACCGGAAACCGTCCTGCGCACCACCATAACCGCGTTCAGCACCGCATCAACCAGCATCTGTTGATGAAGAAGCCGTACTGGCGGGTCGGACAGGTCGCGCCCGAACAATTCGCCGAACGTATAGCGGTTGGCGACGCGAAAGAAGCAGAAAGAGCTCATCAGCAAGTGTACGTCTACCGGATCGATATCCGGGCGAAACACGCCGTCCCGTTTGCCCCGATCCAATACGCGCTGGAGGATCGCTATAACACTGCGATTGAGCTCATGGATGACCTCTGACTTGGCCAGGTGTCTGGCGTGATGGATGTTCTCGGTCGAGACGAGGCGGATGAAGTCCGGGTGCGCCTCGTCGTAGTCAAACGTAAACCGGATCAACCGGCATAGCGCTTCAACGGCGGGGTACTGATCTAGGTTCAACGCTGACTCGAAGTGACGGATATCGGCATAGGCTTCCTCCAGCACCGCCAGGTAAAGCCCTTCCTTGCTGCCGAAATAATGATAGATCATATGCTTGACGGTCTTGGTACGATTGGCGATGGCGTCCATTCGGGCACCGTTCAGCCCGCGTTCGGCGAACTCCTCACGCGCGGCGGCGAGTATGTCCTGCCGTGTCCGCTCCGGATCAAGCTTACGCCGTCCGGTTTTGACTACTCTCTGACCCACCTCATCCACGCCGAGCGCTCCCAAGCTCCGAGGGTCATCAATATGATTTCAGTGGCGGTTGGGCAATAATGCGCGTGTAACTGTGCTCCTGGCCCTTTCGCCGAGCCGCCGGCTCTGCCGAACAACAGATATTGCCATTGACATGGACTGTCCAGTCGGTCCACACAGCCCGAAAGTCGTCGAAGCAAGCAAGACAGGTTGTGCGATGGGGGATGCCAAAATGGACCGCTCCGCCTGCTTTTCCACTGGGTCTGCTGGAACGTGAGCGGTGGTCGCCAGAACAATAGCGGTCGGCGCACCACCTGAATACTTCGTGAAATGCGGGTTAACGAACATTGGAGGAAACCGAAATGGCCAGCCTCACGGAACATGAGCCGCAGGCCGCCCATCAGACCAAGAAAGCGGCGGCCAGTGGCTGGATCGGTTCGGCGCTGGAATACTATGATTTCTTCATCTACGCGTCGGCGGCGGCGCTGGTATTCCCACAAATATTCTTTCCGTCGGGCAATCCCCAGGTCGCCATCATCGCGTCACTGGCGACCTATGGTGTCGGCTACGTCGCTCGGCCGATCGGCGCCTTCTTCCTCGGGCACTGGGGCGACACCCACGGCCGCAAGACCGTGCTGATCCTGTGCATGTTCCTCATGGGATTCTCGACGATGGCCGTCGCGTTCCTGCCGACCTACCAGCAGGTTGGCATGCTGGCCCCGTTGCTGCTCGTCGTCCTCCGCCTGATCCAGGGCTTCGCGGTTGCCGGAGAGATCTCCGGCGCGAGTTCGATGATTCTGGAGCACGCGCCGTTCGGCCGGCGCGGCTACTACGCCAGCTTCAGCCTGCAGGGCGTGCAGGCGGGCCAGATCCTTGCCGCTGCGGTTTTCCTGCCGCTCGCCCATTTCCTGCCCAAGGAGGAGTTTATGTCCTGGGGCTGGCGGATCCCGTTTTTCCTCAGCGCCATCGTCATCGTCGCCGGCTACATCATTCGCCGCGAGGTCGCGGAGACGCCTGCGTTCGCCGAGGAGGGGGAACACCAGCAGGTACCCAGGGCGCCGATCATCCAGGCCTTCAAGTATAACTGGAAGGACATGCTCCGGGTGGTCTGCATGGCCCTGATGAATGTCATCCCGGTGGTCGCCACGATCTTTGGCGGCGCCTACGCGGTGCAGGCGGCCTATGGAATCAGCTTCCGCCCCGACGTCTATCTGTGGATTCCGGTGCTGGGCAACATCCTGGCGGTGATCGTCATCCCCTTTGTCGGCAACCTGTCGGACAAGATCGGCCGCAGGCCCCCGATCATCGTCGGCGCGCTGACGTCGGGGGTGCTTTCGTTCGCCTATCTCTACGCCATCAGCATCGCGAATGTACCGCTGGCGATCGTGATGTCGCTGCTGATGTGGGGTGTCGTGTACCAGGGCTACAACGCCGTTTTCCCGAGTTTCTATCCAGAGCTGTTCCCGACGCGCACGCGGGTCACGGCGATGGCCATCGCCCAGAACATCGGGACGACGATCACGGCCCTGCTTCCGGCCCTCTTCGCAACGGTCGCGCCGCCGGGCGCGGCCAACATTCCGCTGACGGTCGGGGGCATCACGCTGGCCGTCACGATCATCGCGGCGGTGGCCGCCTGGAGCGCCCGGGAGACCTACCGGATCCACCTGAACGACCTTGGAGACCCCAACGCGGTTCCGGTCGCCAAACCGGACTACGACAAGATGCGGGCCGAAACATTCGCGGACGGACGGTCGGCGGGCGCAGCCGCATAAGCACGCCATTCTCCGGGCCTTTGGGACTGAAGGGGCAATCGAAACAGCCAGCAGAAAGGCAAGTAGAAAGGAGACAGTCCAATGAGCCGCCTCGTCTATGTGCTGAACGGTCCGAACCTGAACCTGCTGGGCACACGCCAACCGCAAATCTATGGCCATGAAACGCTGGCCGATGTGGAACGCGACTGCCGCGCCGTGGCAAACGAACTCAATCTTGGGCTGCGTTTTCTCCAGAGCAACCGGGAATATGAGATCATCGACTGGATTCACGAAGCGCGGGAAGGCGCCGGTGGAATTGTCATCAATCCGGCGGCGTTCACCCACACCTCGGTTGCCATCCTGGATGCACTGAACACCTTCGATGAGCCGGTGATCGAGGTTCACATCTCCAATGTACATAAGCGCGAGGAATTCCGGCGCCACTCGTTCGTTTCGCTGCGTGCCGACGGCGTGATCGCGGGGTTCGGCACACAAGGTTATCTCCTGGCCTTGCACCGCATCGCGCGCATGATCGAAGGCAAGGCGACGTGAAATGGCGGAAAAGCCCGTCAGGTTCACTGATTTTGCCGTCGCCGCCGCGACAGGAGCGTGATCCATGATGTCTGAAGCACAGCGCACGGCGATCCGGCCGGCGAACACGCTACCAAAATGCATTGCCACGGTGGCGCTCAGCGGCACCTTGGCGGACAAGCTGGAGGCCGCCGCCGCTGTTGGTTTCGATGGCGTCGAGATCATGGAATCGGATCTGCTGAGCTTCGAGGGCTCGCCGGCCGACGTGCGCCGGATCTGTGAGGGCCTGGGCCTGGCCATCTACCTGTATCAGCCGTTTCGCGATTTCGAGGCGATGCCGGAGCCGCAGCGCGCCCGCAACATGGATCGCGCGGAACGAAAATTCGATGTCATGCAGGCCCTCGGCACCGATCTGACACTGGTGTGCAGCAACACGCAGCCTGCTGCCATCGATGACGATTCCCGTGCCGCGGCGGACCTGGCCGAGATGGCGGAGCGCGCGGCGCGGCGCGGCCTGCGCGTCGGCTATGAGGCATTGTCCTGGGGCCGTAACGTCAATCTCTGGGGCCATGCCTGGCGCATCGTGCAGCAGGCCGCCCACCCGGCGCTGGGATTGATTGTCGACTCGTTCCACACATTGAGCCGGGGCGACGATCCGTCCGGTATCGCGGGGGTTCCGGCCGAGAAGCTGTTCTTCGTGCAGATGGCGGATGCGCCCAAGCTGTCCATGGACGTGCTGAGTTGGAGCCGGCATTTTCGAAATTTCCCTGGCCAGGGCGATCTCGACGTCAACGGGTTCACGCGCGCGGTGCTTGCATCCGGCTATGGCGGGCCGCTTTCGCTGGAGGTGTTCAACGACGAGTTTCGCGCCGCCCCCGCACGCCTGGTTGCGCGCGACGGCTTGCGGTCGCTGATCCTGACCGAGGCCGAGGCCAGTGACGCCGCCGCCCTGCCTGATACGCCGGTGCTGGATGGCGTGGAGTTCCTGGAGTTTGCCGTGGACGAGACGGCGCGGCAGGACCTCGCGGGCTTTCTGCAGTCGCTGGGTTTTCGTCACGCGGGCCGGCACCGGTCGAAGTCGGTGGACCTGTATCGCCAGGGCGGCGTCAATCTCGTGCTGAACGCGGAACAGGACAGTGCCGCCGCGGAACATTTCCAGCTGCACGGCGTGTCCGTGTGTGCCATGGCGATCCGGGTTGACGACACGGCCCGTACGCTGGAGCGCGCCCGGACCTTGCTGTGTCCGGAATGGCAGGAGTCGATCGGCGCGGGCGAGCGGCGGATCCCAGCGGTGCGCGCGCCTGACGGGACGTTGGTCTACCTGGTCCAGCCGGAAACCGACGGGCGCAGCTTCTGGGAAGACGACTTCAAGCTGTTGCCGCCCAACGGCGAACCGCCCAACGGCGAACCGGCCGGCGGCGAACCGGCCGGCGGCGACCCAGCCGGATTGGCCGAGATCGACCATGTGGTGCTCGCCTTGCCGTCCGGCCGCATGGCGACCTTCGTGCTGTTTTGGCGCAGCCTGTTCGGATTGGTGCCGCAACCGCAACTCGACACGCCGGACCCGTATGGGTTGGTGCAGAGCCGCGCCCTGGTCAGCGCGAACGGGAAGCTCCGGATGGTGTTGAATGCCTCCGAAAGCCGCGCGACGACGACCGGCCGCTTTGTTTCAGCCTATGCTGGGGCGGGGGTGCATCACGTCGCTTTCTCCACGCCCGACATCGTGTCCACGGCGGAAGTATTTGCGGCGCGGCGGGCGCCCCTCCTGGCGATGCCGTCGAACTACTTTGACGACCTGTCAGCGCGCTGGGGATTGGACGACGCGACGCTAACCGCGCTGCAACGGCATGAATTGCTCTACGACCGCGACGGGGCAGGGGAGTTCTGGCACCTCTATACCGACGCCTTCCATGACCGTTTCTTCTTCGAGGCGGTGCAGCGAGGCGGTGGCTATGCGGGGTTCGGCGCCGCGAATGCCCCGGTGCGTGCCGCGGCCCAGGCTCGCCAGCACCCCGTCGCATTCAATCTGCTGTGACTGATCCTCTCGGGAGACCACCGCCAATGGTGCCGCAAAACGAATTCATCCAGCGGGATCGCAGCCAACACCCGCCGGCGCTGACCGCCGACTACAAGACCAGCATCCTGCGCTCGCCACGGCTGGCGTTGTGGTCGTTGCAGAATTCCCTTTCGGAGCTGACCGGACCGATCTTCGGTCGCGAGGAACTGGGTCCGCTCGACCACGACCTGATCCTGAATTATGCCAAAACCGGCGACCCGATCGGCGAACGCATCATCGTGCACGGCCGCGTGGTGGATGAAAACGGCCGCGGCATGCCCAACACGCTGGTCGAGGTGTGGCAGGCCAACGCGGGCGGGCGCTACCGGCACAAGAACGACACCTATATCGCCCCGATCGATCCGAATTTCGGCGGCTGCGGCCGGATGATCACGGATCAGGACGGCCAGTATGCCTTCCGCACGGTGAAGCCGGGCGCGTACCCGTTTCGTAACCATGTTAATTCCTGGCGGCCGGCGCATATCCACTTCTCGCTGTCCGGCTCTGGCTTCGCCCAGCGGCTGATCACCCAGATGTATTTTGAGGGCGATCCGCTGATCCCGATGGACTCCATCCTGGGTACCATCCCGGATCCGGCGGCACGGCAACGTCTCGTGGCCCCGTTGGACCTGAACGCCGCCGTGCCGATCGACAGCCTGGCTTATCGGTTCGACATCGTGCTGCGCGGCACGCGTTCGACGCTGTTCGAAAACAAGCTGCAGGGGAATTAGCGCCATGACCAGGCTCGAATACCTCCGGGAAACCCAATCCCAGACCGCCGGTCCCTATGTTCACATTGGGTTGATCCCACACCAGGCCGGCTTTGACATCTTCGAAAATCCTTTCGGCAACATGATGGCGGGACGCAGCACGGCGGGCGAGCGCATCCGCATCGAAGGTCGTGTGCTGGACGGCCTGGGCGCGCTGTGCCGGGATGTCCTGGTCGAGATCTGGCAGGCCAACGCGGCTGGCCGCTACAATCACCCGGCCGACCGGCAGACCGACAAGGCGCTGGACACCAGCTTCCGCGGCTGGGGGCGCGCAGGAACGGATTTCGCCACCGGCCTTTTTCAATTCGATACGATCAAGCCCGGTTCGGTCATCGGGCGTCGCGGCTACAAGCCGATGGCGCCGCACGTCAATCTCTGGCTGGTCGCGCGCGGCATCAATATCGGGCTGGCCACCAGAATGTACTTCGAGGACGAAGCAGCCCTGAACGAGCAGGATCCGGTACTGCGTATGATCGAACCCGCCATCCGCCGGCAGACCTTGCTGGCGCGGCGGGAAAACCGGGACGGCGGCGTCGTGTATGTGTTCGACATCCGCCTTCAGGGCGACCAGGAAACGGTTTTCTTCGATGTCTGACGACATTGAAGCTGTGGTCTTTGACGGAACAGGTGTCGGCACGCGGCTGTGCACCCGTTCCGAGACAATGCGGGCTATAGCAGTTTCAAGGCAACCGGTGACGTGCGCGGTCCCCCCGTGGTGCGTTTTCAGTCGCTGTGGAACCGCTCTAAATCCGGTTTGGGGAGTAAACGAATGATCACCGGCAGAACCAGGCTCATCGTCCATCTCGGGTATCCGACCGAATCGTTCAAAGCACCCATGATCTACAATCCGTGGTTCGAGATGAGAGGCATCGAGGCCGTCGTCGTGCCGGTGGGCGTCGAGCCGCGGAACTACGCAGAGGTGCTCAAGGCGTTGTTCCACACGACCAACGTTCATGGCGCCCTCGTCACGATGCCGCACAAAGTCACCACCACGCATCTGGTGGACGAGATGACGACGACAGCGAAAATTGCCGGCGCCTGCAACGCGATTCTGCGCCGCGCCGACGGATCGCTGCTCGGCGACATGTTCGACGGCGCCGGCTTCGTTCGTGGCGCGGAACGCAAGGGCACGCGGATCGAGGGCGCACGGGCGCTGGTGGTCGGCTGCGGCGGTGTCGGCTCCGCCATCGCGGCCTCACTGGCGGAGGCGGGGCTGTCGGCGATCGGCCTGTTCGATGCGGCCACGGCCAACGCGGAGGCGCTGGGCGATCGGCTCAGCCGATACTACCCCGCGCTGCAGGTCAGCACCGGTTCAAACGATCCCGCCGGCTACGAAATCGTGGTCAACGCCACGCCCCTCGGCATGAAACCGGGCGACCCGCTTCCCGTCGATATCGCCAGGATTGCGCCGAACACGTTCGTGGGCGAAGTGGTGATGAAGGAAGAATTTACCCCGCTTCTGCGTGCGGCAATGGAAAAAGGCTGTCCCGTTCAGGTTGGAACGGACATGCTGTTCGAGATGATCCCCGCCTACCTCGAATTCTTCGGGTTTGGCACAAGCACGCCCGAGGAACTGCGTGGCGTGGCGCAACTGGAATACTGAGTTTTCGGACCCGCCTGGAGGGCTCGCGATGAACTCGCTCGATTACTCGAAGGCGTTCACCGACTTCTGGACCGCGCAGGGTCAGGCCTTGATGAAGGCACAGCAACAGGCGGGCACCGCGCTGGCGGAGGGCATGCGGGCCGTAACGTCCGGCAAGCTGCCGATGTGGCCGGATATGCCGGCCGACCTTTCGACCGGCGCCGCCGATCTCGCAGGCGCCAACAAGTCCGTCATGGACCTTTGGACCGCCGCCACGTCGGTTTTCGGCAAGCTCGCCACGACCCTCCCTTCCATGCCTGGCGGCGACGGCATCGTCGAAGCGACACTCCGCAGGGTGGTTGACCCGCGAAGCTGGATCGGTGGCACGGGGGAGATGGACGAGGTGCTGGCGCGCATGGCGCAAGGGCCTCGCTTGGCCGACCTGTGGGAGGCCGAGCGGCGCTATGCCGGTGTCTTGCAAGCGTGGATGAACCTGCGCCGCCGCGGCCTGGAACACAACGCTGTCGTGCTGGAGGCCTGGTTGCAGGCGGGGCGCCGATTCATGGAGCAATTGGTCGCCCGCTCGGGTGCGGGCTCGAAAGCCGTGGACGCCAAGGAGGCATTGGCGCTGTGGACGGAAACAGCCAATCAGCAACTGCTGGAAACGCAGCGCTCCGAGCGGTTCTTGCAGACACAGGCGGAAATGATCCGCGCAACGACGGAGCTGCGAATCGCGCAGCAGGAGCTGGTCGAGCATTTCGGCAAACAGTACGGCTTCCCGACGCGCACGGAACTGGACGACGTGCATCGCACCGTGACCGAACTTCGCCGGGAGCTGCGGGCGATTCGGCGGGACCAGCAGATACCGGCGCCGGTCACCCAACCGGCCAGTTCGCCCAAGCCGTTGCGAACGCAACGGTCTACGCCGCCGCCCAACGCCAGGCAAAAGGGGACACGCTCGTGACACAGGCCGGAACAAGCCCCGCGACCGTTTTCTCGGACGCGGCCCGGTTCGGCACCAAGATGCTGACCGGCGGGCAATTGCTGCACGGCCTGCGGGACGCGGACGTGCAGATCGCGACCACGCCGAAGGATCTGGTCTGGAGAGAGGATAAGGTCAGCCTGTTTCACTATCGGCCACTGGCGGCGCAACGGGTCGGCGTGCCGTTGCTTATATGTTATGGCCTGGTCGGCCGCTGGACAATGACGGACCTGCAGGAAGATCGTTCGCTGGTCCGCAACCTGTTGCACCTCGGTCTTGACCTCTATGTCGTGGACTGGGGCAATCCGTCGCGAGCCGACCGTTACCTGACGCTGGACGACTATATCCTGGGCTATCTCGGTGGCTGTGTGGCCGAGATCGCGCGCCGCGCCGGCGTGCCGAAGGTCAACCTGCTGGGCGTGTGTGAGGGCGGCGTGTTCACCACGGCCTTCGCGGCGCTGGAGCCGGAACAGGTCAACACCCTCACATTGACCATTACCCCGATCGATTTCCACGCAGACACGGTCGAGGACCGGCTGGGCCATGGCTTCATCAATATCTGGACGCGCAGCCTCTCGCCCGAGGACGTGGACCGGCTCATCGACGCGAACGGCAACCTGCCCGGCGAGTTCATGGGCGCCATCTTCAACCAGATGTCGCCGATGCGCAGCCTGCTGAAATACAATTTCGACCTGCTCGACATCGTGGATGACGAGCAGCGGCTGATGAACTGGCTGCGGATGGAGAAATGGATCGCCGATCGCCCCGACCATCCCGGCGAGGCAGCGAAGCAGTGGATGAAGGATCTGTACCAGCAGAACAAACTGGTCCGCAATGAATGGGCGCTGGATGGGCGCCGGGTGGATCTCGGCAATATTCGCATGCCGGTGCTGAATGTTTACGCCAAGGATGACCACATCATTCCGCCCGCGACCTCGCGCGCTCTGGCGTCGAAGGTTGGCACGTCCGATTACCAGGAACTGGCGTTGGCCGGCGGGCATATTGGGGTGTTTGTCGGCGCCAGGTCGCAGACGCTGTTCGCGCCGGCGGTGGCGTCGTTCGTGGAGCAACACGACCTTGCCGCTGCGTGATGAACGACGGGGAATCGACCGGGCAAAAGGATAGCGGGGAGATAAGAGGCGCTCAATGCCATTCTCGACAAGCAACGGGGTGTCGCTTTACTACGATGTTGCCGGTGATGGCCCGGCACTTTGCCTGATCAACGGCTACCGCCTGAGCGGCGGGGCCTGGCCACGCGCGTTCATCGCCCGTCTGTCGGCCCGTTGCTCGGTCCTGTGGTTTGACAACCGGGGCACCGGCCGAAGCGACAAGCCCGATGCCGGCTATGAATTCGCCAACATGGCAGAAGACGTCATCGGATTGCTGGACGACCTTGGGCTTTCGCGCGTCCACCTGTTCGGCTTTTCGATGGGCGGGGCGATCGCCCAGGAAGTTGCTATTCGGCACCCAGACCGGATCCGTCGCCTGACCCTGTTCGGCACGTTCTGCGGTGGCATTTGGGCGGAGCCTGCCTCCTACACCGTGTTCAGACGTTTGCTGGTCACCGAGAACCAAACACCCGAGGAAGCCGCGCGACAGGCCTGGCCGGTGACCTACACGCCGGACTACCTGGCCGCGAATGCCGAGGCGGTGGAACAACAGTTGCGCCGGGAATTGGAACATCCCACGCCGATGTTCGTGGCACAACGGCAGATGGAAGCGTTGCGGGCGTTCAACAGCTACCGGGATCTGCCGCGCATTCGTGCGCCGACGTTGGTCGCGACGGGCACCTGCGACCTTCTGGTGAAGCCTCGGAACGCCAGAATCCTCGCTTCGCGCATCCCCAATGCACGCCTCGAATTGCTGGCTGATCTCGGACATCGCGCGATCTGGGAAGCGTCCGAGGAGATCGCGGATCTCGTCTGCGATTTCATTACCAGACCGATTTGCCAATGCCACGAGAAATACACGGCAGAAGAACAGCCCGACTCTGCGCCGCCATCAAACAACAGGAGGCTCATTTGACACAAAACGCCAACCAAGTCCTGGGTACCTGGAAACTGCGGTCCTATGAGCGAGAGGAGATCGCCACCGGCCGTCGACACAATCAGTTCGGATCCGATCCGGACGGCTATCTGGGCTACGCGCCCGATGGTCGGATGTACGCCATCTTCGCCCGGCACGATCGCATCATGCCGGCCGACGTCGTGCCGACCGATGAGGAGGGCGTCCAGTTGCTCGGTTCCATGGTGGCGTATGCCGGCACTTACACGCTTGGCGACAAGCAGGTGGTTCACCACATCGACATCTCCTGGAACCAGGGCTGGACCGGAACCGATCAGCTTCGGTTCTTCGAACTGGACGGCGACACCCTGACGATCACGACCGCGCCATATCACAGCTATCGGGATGGCAAGGAGGGACGATCGATCCTGGTCTGGGACAAGGTGCCGGACCGATGAGCCCGACCGCGCCTGGGGCGGCGCCCATGCCCGATCGTTTCGGACTGAACGATCAGCACGCGCTGGTGACCGGCGCGTCCAGCGGGCTGGGCCGGCACTTCGCGGGCGTACTCGCGGCCGCGGGGGCACGGGTGACTGTCGCCGCCCGCCGCGAGGCCGCTCTGGCGCAGACGGTGGAGGCAATCCGAACCTCGGGTGCGCAGGCGCAAAGCGTACGGATGGACGTGACGGACGCAGACAGCGTCGGGCAGGCGTTCGCCGATGCCGAAGCACAGTTCGGTCCGGTCGGCATCCTGGTGAACAACGCCGGCGTGACGATGACGCGCGCGGCGCTGGACGTGGCGGAGAATGACTGGACAAGCGTAATCGACACCAACCTCAAGGGTGCCTGGGTGGTGGCCCAGCACGCGGCGCGGCGGATGATCCACCATGGCGTGGGCGGCCGTATCGTCAACATCGCTTCGATCCTGGGCTTGCGCGTGGCGGGCGGCGTCGCGCCCTATGCCATCTCCAAAGCCGGTGTGGTCCAGATGACCAAGGCACTGGCGCTGGAATGGGCGCGGCACGGAATCCGGGTCAACGCGCTCGCCCCCGGCTATATCGAAACCGAGTTGAATGACGCGTTTTTCGCCAGCGATGCCGGCAAGGCGCTGATCCGGCGCATCCCGCAGCGACGTTTGGGCGAGGCGAGGGAACTCGACGGCCCGCTGCTGTTGCTTGTTTCCGACGCTGGTTCCTACATGACCGGCAGCGTCATCGCGGTCGATGGCGGACATCTCGTCAGCGGCCTTTGACCGCAACGTTTTGATCGACCGCCGAACGATCCCGTGCAAGCGGGCCAAACAGGGGAGGATATTGATGGACCAGCACACCACGCCCGAGGCCGCTGGGCACCCGTTCGAGACCGGCCTGGATCGGCATCCGGCCAACTTCGTTCCGCTCTCTCCGGTCAGTTTCCTGCGCCGCGCGGTGGCCTCGTTTCGCGACAAGACCGCGGTGATCGATGGCGACCGCCGTTTCAGCTATGGCGAACTGTATGAGCGTTGCGTGCGCCTGGCCGCGGCACTGGCCGATCGCGGCGTGAAACGACTCGATACGGTTGCCATCCTCGCGTCAAACGTTCCTGAGATGATCGAGGCGCATTTTGCCGTGCCCATGCTCGGGGCCGTCCTGAATCCGCTGAATACTCGGCTTGATGCCGCGACCATTGCGTTCTCGCTCAATCACGGGCGCGCCAAAGTGCTGATCGTGGACCGTGAGTTCGCCGCCCTGGTGCGCACCGCGCGCGGGCTGCTCGACCATGACGTGCTGGTGGTCGACATCGAAAACCCTGGGCTGCCGGACGCAGCCGGCGTTGGCGACATCACCTATGAAACCCTGTTGGCCGCCGGCGATTCACGGTTCGCGTGGCATGAGCCCGACGACGAGTGGCAGTCGATTTGCCTGCTTTACACGTCCGGAACGACCGGGGATCCGAAGGGGGCTGTGTACAGTCACCGCGGCGCCTACCTGCAGGCGCTCAGCAACGCACTGATGTTCGGGTTGAGCTTTGACAGCGTCTATCTGTGGACGCTGCCGATGTTCCATTGCAGCGGCTGGTCCTATCCGTGGGCGGTGGTGGCGGTGGGGGGCACCCAGGTCTGCCTGCGAAAAGTCGAAACGGCCATGATCTTCCAGCTTATCGCGCGGCATCGGGTGACCCATCTCTGCGGCGCGCCGATCGTGCTTAACATGCTCGCCCAGGCGCCTGTCGCGCAACGCGTCGCATTCAGCCAGACGGTAAACTGCGCCACCGGCGGCGCGGCCCCGCCTTCATCCGTATTGCGCGCCATGGAGGCGATCGGATTTCGCGTCACCCACCTCTACGGCGCCACGGAAAGCTACGGCCCCGCGCTGTCGTGCGTCGCGCAGCCGGCATGGGACGATCTTCCACCGGAACAACGCTACGCCAACATGGCGCGCCAGGGCGTCGCTTACCCGACCGTCGCCGGCCTGATGGTCGCAGACCCCGAGACGATGGCACCCGTGCCGCGGGACGGCACGACGATGGGGGAACTGATGATGCGCGGCAATACGATCATGAAAGGATACCTGGGGAACACTGTTTCAACCGGCAAGACGCTGGTCGGGGACTGGTATTTGTCGGGCGACCTGGCTGTGTGGCATCCGGACGGCTACGTCGAGATCAAGGACCGGTCGAAGGACATCATCATCTCGGGCGGGGAAAACATCTCCACGTTGGAAGTGGAAGAGGTGCTGTCGCGGCACCCGGCGGTGTTGTTGGCCGCTGTCGTGGCACAGCCGGATCCCACCTGGGGCGAGACGCCCTGCGCCTTCGTGGAGCTGAAGCCGGATGCGGCCGAAGTCGGCGAGTCCGAGATCATCCAGTTCTGCCGACAGTCGCTGGCCCGGTTCAAGGTGCCCAAGCGCGTTGTTTTCTGCGAACTGCCGAGGACGTCCACCGGCAAGATCCAAAAGTTCACGCTGCGCGAGTGGGCAGCCGGACGAGAGGGCCGGGCGCAAGCCTGATGCCGGACGCCGGCTCCGTCGCGTTGAGCGGCGTCCGCGTTGGGGGCGCCTCCAGGCGCTGTCATGCGGGCGTTGTCATGCGGGCGTCGTCATGCGGGTGGAGCATCCCACGGATTCAGTAGCGGCACGCGTGTGGGCGCGAAGTCGGTTACGTTCCGGATCACGACAGTCATCCCGTGAACAAGTCCGGTCGCCGCGATCAGGCCGTCTCGGATCGGCCGAGGATCGGGGACGTGGAGCGCGGCGCCGCGGCGGGCTACTTCAGCAGGAACATCAGGGGAGGGGAGATCGGCCGGCCAAGCGTGTTATGGAGATATTCCACAATTCTGGTTTCAAGCGGGAGTGACCGCAATCACGGCAGGGCCCGGCAGGGCAAGGCTCCTGGCGGTATTGCCCCAAAACCGCTCGGCCTCAATGAGTGGCTTTGGGAGGCACATCCGGCCTGGGATCCGGACTGATGAAACCATTCCGGTTCGGCATCGCGATCTTCGGCAGACTGGCGGCGTCCAGCGTCGCGTCATCCGGCACGATCCCGTTCAGCGACAACACATAGGCCGACACTGCGTAGACCTGGTCA
>DATARX010000153.1:0-2958 GCA_036263955.1 Rhodopila sp. | reverse complement strand
GCTTCAACGCCGCATATCCAACCAGGCCCGCCGCGCCAGCCACCAGCACAGTCTTGCGACCCATCGGCCCAACCCTCCTGCCGTGACATTATCACTGCTTGTCCGAAGACGACACCGGCCGCGTATCCGCGCCCGATCCCCGCGCGACATCAAAACATCCGGAACAATTCAGTCAGAAAAACCTCATTCGAGCGCCCGGCCCATAAGATCGATATCGATAAACAACAAAAAACCGCCAACCCGCCGAGCGGGCGAAGCGTCGCGCACGTTCACACCCGCCCGTGTTCCCCGTGGTCCTCCGCCACCTCCGTGCATAATTTAGAAAGGCGGACCAAACACCGGCACCCGCCAGACCTACACCCGCCAGACCGGCATCCCACCCGCTATCCCGCTGTCCGCCCATGCACCACGTCATGCACGAACGCCAACTTGGTAACCACCGTCGGTGAAATCACGAACGGATAGAGATCCGGATTGCCCATCGCCCGGTTGAGACTGTTCATGGCGAATGTCAAAGGCAGCCATGCGTCGACAATCGCCTTCATATCCGCAGCCGGAGCATAAGGATCCAGATTGATCACCGCCGTCAGCGCATCATCCCGCGTTAATCGAGGCCGCACCGTGATGCCGAACGCGCTCGCCATCTCCAGCGTATCGACGATGTGCAGGTAGTGCGCCCAGGTCTCCGCCCAGTCCTCCCAGGGATGGGTGCTGGCGTATTGGCTGACGAAGCGGTCCTGCCAATCCGCCGGGGGCCCATTCTGGTAATGCGCCTGCAGCGCCGCATCATAGTTCTGGCTGTCGTCCCCGAACACCGCGCGGCACGCCTCCAGCCGCCCGCCGTCGCGCACCAGCACGTCCCAGAAATAATGCCCGACCTCATGCCGAAAATGCCCAAGCAACGAGCGATAAGGCTCATGCATCTGGGTGCGGCGCCGTTCGCGTTCAGCGTCGTCGGCCTCGACCAGGGCGATGGTGATCAGGCCATTGTCGTGTCCGGTCATTACCTTGGGGCCGGTGTCCAGGCTGTCCGCCAGGAAGTCGAACGCCAACCCGTGTTCCGGATTGTCGATCCGGTTTTCCAGCGGCAGCCGCAGACGCAGCAGCGAATAGAACAGATGATGCTTCGCCGCCTCCATCCGCCGCCACCGCCGCAGGTTCTGTTCGATCGAAAGATCCGGAATGACGTGGTTGTGCCGGCAGGCAAAGCACAAGGTGGCGACGCTATCAGCCTTCACCAGCCAATTGCACGCATCGTGCCCGGCGTTGTCGCACAGCCGGAACCCTGTCCTCGGCACCGCGAGCGCGCGAAATACCTCTCCATCCGCCTCCAGCGCGGACACCGTCATCGCCTCCGGCAGATAACCCAGCGGATGGCCGCACGACTCGCATTTGGTATTCTCGAAATACAGCACCTGGCCGCAGCTCTGGCATTTGAACAGCTTCACACCGACAATCCTTCTGCTTTCGCCAATAGCCGCCCGCGGCGGTTGCCCGCTCGGCGGCCAGGAATGGTTGCGCTGAAGCGCCGAAGACGGCCTGACGTTCCCTTTCCGAACCTCGTCCCGCGTTTTGTGCGATCACGTCCCCGCAAGCCGAAGCCCGACGCCACCCCGTACCCAAGCGCAACAATATCCGGCCCCAACGCCTATACGCCCACCCCGCCGACATCGAAACGAGCGCCCGCCGCCGCGTCCCGCCTCTTGGCTGATCGCCGCCCGGGCCCATGTAGCGAAACGGCCGGCCACAACCCGGCTACACCGCCCTGAGGGAAGGGCCAAGAATGAGGGGACGTTCTTTCTCAGCCGCCCATCCTCTCGCTTCCCAAGGATTTTCCCGTCTTGAACCCAGCTATCCTGTCGCTCGCCACCGCCGGCTTCGCGGTGGTGACCACCGAGTTCGTCATCGTCGGACTGCTCCCCATGCTCGCCGATTCGTTCGGCATCACCGTCTCCCAGGCCGGGCTGCTGGTCACCCTGTTTGCCTTCACCGTCGCCCTGTTCGGGCCGTTGCTGACCATCGCCGCCTCCCGCATCGAGCGGCGTGCTTTGTTCGCCACCATCATGGCCCTCTTCGCCGGCGCCGACGCCCTGGCGGCGGTCGCGCCAAACATCATTGTCATGGTGATCGCACGGCTGATCCACGCGCTGGCACTCCCCGTCTTCTGGAGTGTGGCGAGCGCCACCGCCGCCCAGCTCGTGCCCCCGGAACGAGCCGGCCGCGCCATGGCCGCCGTCTTCACCGGTATCACCGTCGCCACCGTCATCGGCGTTCCGGTCGGCACACATTGATTGCCGCCGTCGCCGGTTGGCGGATGACCTTCCTGGCCATTGCCGTGCTGTGCGCCGCAACCGCCGCGTTGATCATCGTCCTGTTCCCGCGCCTCCAACCGGCCCAGACGGGTTCGTTGCGCAGTCAGGCCGCGATCCTGAAGCGCGGCAAGATCCTCGCCTACCTCGCGCTGTCGGCGACGATCTTCACCGCCATGTTCGCCGGCTACACCTACCTTGCTGATTTCCTGGGCCAGGTCACCGGATTCAGCGGCACCACCGTCGGCTGGATCCTGATGGGCTTCGGCGGCGTGGGCGTTCTGGGCAACTGGGCCGCTGGCCGGATCGTCGATCGCGGCCCGCTGTTCGCGACCATCCTGGCAACCGGCCTGCTGACGGTCACGACAGCGGTGACCGCCCCGGCCGCCGCCGCGGGGCAGCGCGACCTGATGATCGTTCTCGCCGCCTGGGGTTTCGCGCAGGGCGCCTCGTTCGTCGTCAACCAGGTCCGGGTCATGAAAGCCGCTCCACCACACGCCCAGGCTTTTGCCGCATCGCTCAATGTCTCGGTCTGCAACGTCGGAATCGGACTTGGCGCCATTGTCGGCGGTCGCGCGGTCGATCTGGTCGGCATCGGCCGGGTTGACTACGTCGCCGCCGCGATCGGCCTGGCCGCGCTGGCCATCGC
>DATARX010000133.1:0-13796 GCA_036263955.1 Rhodopila sp. | reverse complement strand
CCTGCCGGAGTTCTTCGGCGGATCGGCCGACCTCACCGGCTCCAACCTGACCAACTGGAAGGGCTGCGTCAGCATCGAGCACGGCAAACAGGGCAACTACCTGCACTACGGCGTGCGCGAGTTCGGTATGACGGCGGTCCTGAACGGCATCGCGCTGCATGGCGGGTTCATCCCGTTCGGCGGCACCTTCCTGGTGTTCGCCGACTACGCCCGCAACGCCATCCGCCTGGCCGCGCTGATGAAGCTGCGCTCGATCCTGGTGCTGACCCACGACAGCATCGGCCTGGGCGAGGACGGCCCCACCCACCAGCCGGTCGAGCACGCGGCCTCCCTGCGGCTGATCCCCGTCCTGGACGTCTGGCGCCCCTGCGACATGCTGGAAACCGCGGTCGCGTGGCGCTGCGCCATCGAGCGCGCCGACGGCCCCAGCGCGCTGCTGCTGTCGCGGCAGAACTGCCCGCAGCACGGCGGCGGCCTGGACCGCGCGGCCGCGGTGTCCCGCGGCGGCTACGTGCTGGCCGATGTGGACGGCACCCCGGATGTGGTGCTGATCGCCACGGGGTCGGAGATGGCGATCACCACCGCCGCAAGCGACCTGCTCGCCGCGAAGGGCGTGAAGGCGCGCGTCGTCTCGATGCCCTGTTCGGATCTGTTCGACCGCCAGGACCAGGCGTATCGCGACGCCGTGCTGCCCCCCGGCATCCGCCGCGTCGCGGTCGAGGCCGGCGCCACCATGTCCTGGTACAAGTATGTCGGCCTGGACGGCGCCGTGGTCGGCCTGGACCGCTTCGGCGAATCCGCCCCCGGCCCGACGGTGATGACGTATTTCGGCTTCACCGCCGAACATGTGGCGGAGGTTGCCGCCGGATAAGCGATCCGTGATCCCGGGCCAGCGCTGTGACAGCCCGCCCCGGGATCGCTGGCGATCGCCTCGAGCGAGGCGCGCGCCGGTTGGTCCGGCTCTTTTCCAGTTCTGTCTCCGCGCCCAATATGCCACGCTCGAAACCGTTCCGACGTCGCATGGCGAGACTAGAGCGTGATCCGCGCAGGCGAAATCGCTCGGAGCGGTGAATCACGCGATCAAACAAAGAGTTAGAGCGGGTTCCGTGAGCCAACGCGAACGGAAACCGCTCTAGTCAGCCAGGTCCAACCAGCCGCATCGAGCCGGCCGGTGGGAGCGATGGCCACCGCTCCACCGAGATCGACACGGAACGGTATACAAACGAATTGACGTTAGCCCATACCGGCCCCATGGTTCGTTACCGAAAGCGGTATCGACGCGTTGTGGTCGGAATAGACTGCGGATCCAAAAGGTAACGCCGTATCCGCATGCGCCTCTGGCGAGGAGGCCAAGCTTGAACCGCTCATAACCACCGAGGACGTACCGCCAGCGACGGGAAAGTCGGTGGCCGGGTCAAGTCCCGCCGCCTGCAGCACGGACGGGTGGTCAGCACCGCCAGCCGACGAGGCGGTCGACCCGGCCAAGGTAATATCGAAGTTCCCCTTCCCGTCGGACGTCAGCGCAAAAGCGTTGGACTGATAATTCCCGTCCAGCCGCAACTTGGCGACCACCCCGCCTGACGCATCGTACACGGCGAGGATGTGATAGGGCTGCAGATACACGACGCTCGTCGGCTGGTCGGATGGCGACGACAGTTGGATCACGTCGCCACCCCGGAATCCGGATATGTCGCCCGACGCGTCCAGGCTGCTTCCCGTCGGGCCGACGCTTGCCCCGTTCAGTATCAGCGTGTCGTTGCCACTTAAAAATTTGATCTTCTCGGTGACCGCGACCGCCCCATTGAGTTGCAGCGTGCTGCCGCCCTTGAGGGTGAAACGACCGTGCCCGTCGACAGGGCCGACTTCGGCTGTGCTGTGCCCGCTGATGGCGATCGTCCCGTTATTCGTCAGGCCGCCAAGGGTGCTGTCCACGAAAGCCAATGTGGTCCGGTTCTCGACGTTGATCCTGGCGGAGCCCGCATCGACGAAGGTGCCGGAGCCCAACTGGCCGCTTACATCGATGGTAAAGCTGCCGTCGGGCGCATCAAGGTTCATCGTGCCCCTGAACAGGGTCCTGCCGTTCGCAACCATGGTCGCCGCCGGCGCCGTCGTCTGGGAGTCTGGATTGTCCAGGAAATTGAGTGTAAAGCCCACGCCATAGGTTATATCGTTGCCCGTCAGCACCGGCTGAGAGAAGCGAAAGGCCGGTTGCACGTCCACCGTGATGTTGTTCAGGCCGCCACGAATGGCACCGGACGCGGTTGGGCCGATGATCGGGCCGGGCGTGGCGATGATCACAGTCTCGCCCGCCACTGGTATCGTATCACCCGACCAGGAGGTCGGGTCGAACCAGTCGCCCGAACCGCCGATTTGCCATCCTTGATAATATTGACGCGTCATTTCGTCCCCGCTCGGTTCTGTTGGAATGCGAGGTCATGGTATCGCACGGACGTCGCCGGGCCTGGGCTTCAAATGGTTACGGAAGAAAACAGAACCGATCGGCCTTCGGGTTTCGCCGCGGGTGCGGCAGTCGATTATCGAGGTAAAATCACAATATTTCAGGCTTATCGTATAGAACCGATACGATGGCACGCACGCGGCGGACCAGTTCCAATCGTGTTTCGGATGGAATTTACGAAATAGAATTGCAATCGCCAGGTCATGCACGATCGCCATTTATTTCATACGCCGGTTGACTGCACGCGAATTGTTACAGGCGATCCAGTGAGGCTTGCGTGTTGGCCCGGGACCTCGCCGGCGGCGCGGATGAAACCGTGCGGTCACTCCATCGGCTGGTCAGCCTATCGCGCTGACCAGCCCCGAACGCACAACTCTGCAATGTTACCGGCTCACGGCGTCCAGGCGGACGGCGGAACGACCTGAGTCGTCGACGGCGTCAGCGTTGCCACCGAAACATGCGGCCAGGTGAGGCCCGCAAAATTGAGCATCACGACCTGGGAATATTGAATCTGTGTCGTCCGGACCGTGATGGTGATGGGCGCCGGGATGTCATGTGGTGGCGACACCTCGAAGGTCGGTGCCAGTTGCGCGGGGCGTGTCGACGGCGCCTTGATCGTCAAGGGTGGGCCGGACGCCTTAAAGATCGGAATGTGCAGCTTATGCTCGACAGTTTCGACCCAGAAGGTCGCCGTCATGGTGGCCGCGTCGGCATTCGGCTTGGTGATCGCCGCATCGCCTTCGAGGAAAGCGATGTTGTCCGTGCCGCCGCCGAACTCCGGCGCGGCAGGCAACGTCGAAACCGTGAACACGGATGTTTCAACGATGGTCTGCCCGGCAATCGCCAGCCTCAGGATCGTATTCGGATCGTCCAGGATCGCCTGGGTGATCGTCCCGGCGGCGATGAATTTGCCAAGATCTTGCGGGATGCGTGGCGTATTGGTACTGGCGGCCGTTTGACTGGCAAATTTGATTTTCTTCGCCGGGTTTCCGATGACAAAGGGCGTGATGTCAACGGACGGGATGGTCGGCGGCCCCTTGATCGATGCGGTGGGCGCCAGTCCCTGGGCGTTGATTGTCGTTCCATGTGGAATGGACGCCATTCGAACCAGCGACTCGCCCAGAACAGGGACAGTCTCCGTCGCCGGAATATGCATCCACAAACCCGGCTCGAAATGAATGCCGGTCGGCGGGCCGTCCGCTTTGCCCGTTGCCGGATTGGTCACGTCGTTGATCGCCTGGACGTAAGGAACGCCGTTGAGGAAGATGTCGTTCTGCGTCTCCAGGCCACGATTCGGCACGCTTCCGAGCGCATTGGAGAATGACAACGTCTCGGTCGTCAGGTTGAGTTCCAGGACGTTTTCATTGGGCGGCGTTGGGATCGGCGGCCCCGCGACAGGATTGGGAAACGTCGTCGTGGTGGGCGCGGCACTGTTCGGTCGGAAAATCATATTGAAGCCACGACCCGCGAAATCCCCATGAAAATGCGACAGAATTCCGAGCGGGGGCGTGGGTGTCGGAATGACGAGCTTGGGTTCGAGTGGTGGCGAAGGCCTGACTTGATCGAACCGGAAGCTGGTCGGAAGAACAATGGTCGGTGTATTATCGGACATGATTGTGGCCCTCCGTAAAGAGTTCAATACGCTGATGCCCGGACCCAACTATGTTGCGGCTTTATCGACAGTCGAGGGAAAGACGTTCGTCAATCCGTCGTATTGAACAGCGCCCAGATGAACAGCGCCCAGATGAACAGCGTCCAGATGAACAGCGCCCAAAAAAGCGCCAATACTGACTGTTCGGCCGCCACTTGTTATGTGGTTACGTGTAGCAGATTGGGTGTCAACGAAACCATCGACAACCGATGAGCCTCGCGTTTTGTTTATATTTCACCTGATGTGCCCTACGTCTTCGTCTGATCGACGGCTAACGAGCAAAACGCACGCGGCAGGATCGCATGTCCCAACGGTCGCCATCAGTGACAAGCTTGCCTGCCCCAACGCGGGCAATAGTCCGCGTCAACGGCATCGTGTCGCCAACCCGGCGATAGGGTTCAGAGCAACGATCTATCGTTCCGTAGACATCACGAACAATCTTGCGCCATTCGGGGTCTGCACAGCGTTATAAGCTTCTTACGCCCGACAGGACCAAGGCACGGCGGGCCAAAACCGCCCCCCGTGCCCAACACCCCCCGAGGTTCCTGCCGAAACCTCGCGGCAATCTAATTCGGCAGTTTCACCTTGAAGATCGTCCACGGACCGGAGCGCGGCAGATGGTTCTTGAACACGACCTCCCACAAATGCGAGTCCGCGACATACATATAGCCGCCGCTGATCATGAAACCATCCGCCCAGGACAGCCGCCCCTTGTCGCGCGCAAATAGTTTCGATTTCAACTTGCCGGTCGCCGGATCCAAAGTCAGCGCCACGATGCTGGAATGCTCGAGGTCACCGCCATAAAGCGTGCCATGCGCGTCCATGATCAGGCCGCCGGTCAGTTCGGCAGTGCCGAGAAACTGCACCTTCTTCGCCAGTTCGGCCTCGGGCAGGGCCGCGTCGATCAATGCCGCGGTCGGCACACGCCAATAGTTATGATCGGTCAGCGGCCGATAATACACCCAGGTCGCATCAGGCGACAGCGCGATGCCATCGGCATGGATGGCAACCGGCTTCCCGTCCTTCCCTTCCGCGGGCTGGTTGCCGATCATCAGATGCTCATGCGGATCGGCATAAGTGGAACGATCGCCAACCAGCACCTGCCGTGACGCACCGGTCTGTAGGTTCAACACCACCAGACTGCCCTTGTTGCCGATATTCGTCAGGTAAGCGTAACCGTGCACCAGGTCGACGCGCACATCGTTCAGCGAATCCGTCGGCGCGACCACGCCCTGGAACCCGTAACTGCGAATGACCTGGTTGGTCTTCAGATCGAACTCAACCAGTTTCGGCGCGATCGGCTGCCCGGAACTCAGCACGGCTCGTCCTGAATCCAGCACCAAGAGGTGATCGGCCTTGTCGACCCACATCGCCTGCGGAACGGCCCATTCATGTTCGGGATCGGTCCCGGCCGTGTTCCAGCTCTGGTTCGGATAGGGCGTGACCGCACCGCTGCCGACAGCAACCTCTACCAGCTTGTTGCCGGTCGTCGCGGCCGGGGCGCTCGCGAACACCCGCCCTTCATGGGACACGCCGATGCCAACCAGCGGGAAATGATCGAAAGACTTCACCGCGATCAGCGGCGGGCCATACTTCTGCGGCAACGCGGCGGTCGCCGCCAGGGGCGCCCCCGTTGCCATCGCCAACAACAATGCCGACGCGAACCGTATTTTCTTCATGCTGTACCTCATGTTCGCCGGCTGTATAGGCGTCCGTCACGCCCCACCGCAACCCAGCGCACCGTTATAAAATCACGTCATTTGGCACTTTTTCATTGCCTCCTGGCCGGTGTCAGCATGTACATTTGCCACAAATCAATTCTCTTTAGTTACATTTTGGTTTACCTCGGCCGAACCTGCTCCGCCCCCTCCGGGACCACGCCCGACATCCCACGCCAAGCCTGCGGACGCCAACCGGCACGCCTGCCCCGGGCAGAACGCGGCACGCGCCCGACCCACAAACCTTGCCCCTGCCGCCGCATCGCCTAATCTCCCCCCCACCAGCGAGGGACCCCATGCGCATCGAGATCATCTGCACCGGCGACGAAGTGCTCACCGGCAAGATCACCAACACCAACTTCTCCTACATGGCGCAGAAGCTGGAGGACGTCGGCCTCTCCGTCCATTGGGGCACCACCGTCGGTGACGACCGCGACTCCCTCCTCGCCGCCTTCCAACTCGCCGCAAACCGAGCGGACGCGGTGATCGTCAACGGTGGCCTCGGACCCACCGTCGACGACCTGTCGCAGGAAATCGCCGCCCAGGCCGCCGGCGTCGATCTCGTACTGCATCAGGAATGGCTCGCCCGCATGCAGGACTTCTTCTCCAAACGCGCCCGCGCCATGCCGCCGAACAACGTCAAGCAGGCGATGCTGCCGGCAACGGCGGAAATGCTCGACAATCCGATCGGCACCGCCTGCGGCTTCGCGCTGGACATCGGCAAGGCCCGCTTCTTCTTCACCCCCGGCGTCCCCCGCGAACTCCGCCGCATGCTCGAAGAGCAGGTGATCCCCCGCATCCTCGCCCGCGCCGGCGCTCCGGCCTCGATCTACCTCAAGCGCTTCCACTCCTACGGCCTGGGCGAATCCCACGTCGACCAGTTGCTCACCGGCGTCGAAGCCCTGGACCCGGACGGCGGCGTCAAACTCGGCTTCCGCGCTCACTACCCGCAGTTGGAAACCAAGTTGACCGTCCGCGGCACCGACATGGACGACGTCCGCCGAAAACTCGCCCCGGTCACCGCGGAAGTCCGCAAGCGTCTCGGCAACTTCGTCTTCGCCGAGGACGACCAGACCCTCGAAGGCGTCACCCTGAACGCCCTCGCCGACGCCAACGCCACCCTGACGGTGGTCGAAACCTTCACCGCCGGCCAGATCGCCGCCCGCATCGCCCACCTGCCCGGCGCCGAAAAAATCTTCCGCCACGGCACGGTCGCCCGCCACCTGGACCACCTGTTCGGCGTCCCCCTCCCGGCCGAACTCGACCAGCCCACCACCGAAGCCGTGACCCAGGCCGCCCGCGAACACACCGGTGCCACCCACGCCCTGGCGGTCCTGATCGAGTTGGACGACGGCGCCGACCGCATCGACTTCGGCGGCACAATCTGGATCGGCATCGCCACCGCCGATCGCACCGCGTTCCGCCGCTCCCGCATCCTGGGCGGCCGCGAATGGGTCCGATTGGGTGCGGTCGAATTGGGCCTGGATTGTCTGCGCCGCTTCCTGCAAGGCTTACCCGTGGTCGAGCGAATCGACTTCGAGAAAACCTGATCACCGGCCTCGCGCATGGTCACGCGAGTGAAGCATGCGATCACACAAGGAAATAGACCATCTCCAGGCTGAATGATCAGCCTGGAGATGGTCTGAACCGAGGAAACGAACCAAGATGCGACGCGAGATCGACTCGCCATACGCCTGGCTGCGCCTTGCGCTGTCCGTCCTGCTGTCCGCCATCGGCGGCGTTGGCATGTGGTCCGTCGTCGTCGCCCTGCCCGCCGTCCAGGCCGAGTTCCACGCCGAACGCGGCGCCGCCTCCCTCCCCTTCACCCTGACCATGATCGGTTTCGGCGTCGGCGGCGTGATCATGGGCCGGCTGGCGGACCGCAAAGGCATCGTCCTCCCGGTCATCATCGGCGCCGGCACGCTCGGCGTCGGTTTCACCCTGGCCTCGCTCTCCGACAGCATACCAACCTTCGCCGCCTCCTACCTGCTGATCGGCACCTTCGGCACCGCCGCCACCTTCGTGCCGCTGATGACCGACATCTCATTCTGGTTCGAAAAACGCCGAGGCATCGCCGTCGCCCTCTGCGCCTGCGGCAACTATGTCTCCGGCGCGGTCTGGCCGACGCTCATCGAAACCGTCATCCGAACCCACGGCTGGCGCACCGCGCACCTGGCGGTCGGACTGTTCTGCCTTGTCGCCATGCCGCCGCTGGCGCTGCTGCTGCGCAGCCGCCATCCCACACGCGCCGCCGGCGCCCCCATGCCCGCCGCCTCGACACGCCGGGTCAACCTGTCCCCACGCGCCCTGCAAACCCTGCTCTCCATCGCCGGCCTCGCCTGCTGCGTGGCGATGTCGATGCCGCAGGTCCACATCGTCGCCTATTGCGGCGACCTGGGCTACGGCGCGACCCGGGGGGCGGAGATGCTCTCCCTGATGCTGGCTTTCGGCATCTTCAGTCGCATCGGATCCGGCTTCCTCGCCGACTGGCTCGGCGGCGTGCCGACCCTGCTGGTCAGTTCGTTCGCCCAGGGGACGGCGCTGACGCTCTTCCTGATGATGGACGGGCTGACCGAACTCTACGTGATCTCCGCTCTGTTCGGCCTGTTCCAGGGCGGCCTCGTCCCCAGCTACGCGATCATCGTGCGCGAAAGCTTCCCCGCCCGCGAAGCCGGCGGCCGAGTCGGCGTCATCCTGATGATGACGCTGCTCGGCATGGCCCTCGGCGGCTGGATGTCCGGCGTGATCTTCGACCTGACGGGCTCCTACCGCGCCGCCTTCGGCAACGGCCTGGCCTGGAACGCCCTGAACCTGCTGATCGCGGCGTTTCTCCTGGTCCGGTCCAAGCCGGAGCCTGATCGCGCCTGGCGGAACGCCGGAAGCGCGTGAATCATGCGATCAAACATAAATCATGATCGCGCTTGGCGGAACGCCGGAAGCGCGTAAATCATGCGATCAGTCCACTCTACCGCACCCCGCTCGGCCACAGCACCACGCGCAACGTCTGCAACAGGATGACGCAGTCGAACAAAATCGAAAAGTTCTTCACATAGTACAGATCGTAGCTCAGTTTCGACCGCGCATCGTCGATCGACGCGCCATACGGATAGTTGATCTGCGCCCAGCCGGTCAGGCCCGCCTTCACCATGTGCCGCTCGTTATACAGCGGGATCTTTTCCACCAGTTCCTTGACGAATACCGGCCGTTCCGGGCGCGGCCCGACGAACGACATGTCGCCGCGCAGGATGTTCACCAACTGGGGTAATTCATCGATCCGCGCGCGACGCAAAAAATTGCCCACCCTGGTGATGCGCTTGTCCTTCTCCGCCGCCCATACCGCACCCTGCGCCTCGGCGTTCACCCGCATGGTCCGCAGCTTCAGGATGGAGAACACCCGCCCGTCCTGGGTGATCCGCTCCTGCCGATACAGCACCGGCCCCCGCCCCTCCCACCGGATCGCCAGCATGCCGCAGGCGATCAGCGGCGCGGTCAGCAGCAGGACGATCGAACTGACGATCAGGTCGAACCCCCGCTTCAGGAACCGGTCCAGCGCACCGAACGCAAAGCCGTCGGTATAGACCAGCCAGCCAAGCTCCATGCGCTTGAGGTCGATGCGGCGGATCTCCCGCTCGACGAAACTGAGGTACTGGATGACCGGAAACCCGGCCTTCTTGCAGTCCAGCAGGCGCTGCAGGTTCATCCCCCGGCGCTCGTCCGGCGCGACGATGATCAGGTCGGCATCCACCTGGCGGGCCGCCGCGGCGATGTTGAAGTCCGCCGGGCACATGATGCGTTCGGGCCGATCGGTCAGCAGCCGCGGATCAATCTCCTCCTTCTCGTCGTACACCAGCGTCACGTCGTCATGCAGGCTGGTGCCCTCCCGCTCGAGCATATGCAACAGGTCCCAGGCCCGCTGGCCAGCGCCCACCACCAGCAGCCGGCGGCGCAGGATGTGCCGGCGCAGTAGCACGTCGATCACCAGCCGCGCCAGGAACGCGCACAAGGTGAAGCTCACGACCGCCAGGCCATACAGCATCACCTGGTCCCGCCCGCCCGGCGCCTTCGCCGAACGCAGCAACAGCGGCTGAACCAGCGACAGCAGGATCGCCAGCGCCCCCCCCATGCCCACCACGAGCGGCACACGCGCCAGCGACCGCCCGGCTTCCAGTATCGCCTCGCGCCGGTACATTCCCATCGCGAACAGGACCAGCAAGTCGAACGCCGGGTAGGACAGGCCGCGCGCATCCACCGGTGCCAGGAACAACGCAACGGCATCAGGCCGCGCGCTCCACAGAACCAGCGGCCAGACAGAGAGAATGAGCACAGTATCCAAGCCGAACAATACCGTGCCCGTGGTCGTTTTCGAGAAATTCAGCATGCTGTTCCCGGTGGTCAATCGACTGATGCGCCGCTCCTTCCGCCCCTTCTACAGCCGCGCGCCGAGCATTGATAACAGAATCACGGAACCGCGAGTGTGCCTGGAACGAAATTGGTGCGGATATCTCATTGGTCCGATCGGTTTCGCCGCCTCGCGCAAGCTTTACCAATAATCGGCTCTGTTTGCCCCGAATCCGGCCGGCCGGGGAAGGATAGAAACCGTTCGTGATTCGACTTGTCATGCCGCCGCCAAGTATCGTCGTTTTAGGTTCCGATCGTATTCCTCCGATTTTCTCGTGAGTTCACAATAACAGGCCAGTGGTCATGATGATTCGTCTTGATTCGGACATGATCGAACGTTTCCGCAAGGACGGATTCCTGGCGTTCGATACCGGTCTTCCCAACAACGCCATCGCCGCGCTGCGCGAGCGGCTGACCAGCCTGCACACGGCAAAGGTCGGCTTCGAGGAAGGCGCCCTGTTCGACGCGATGGGCATCGATGACGGATCCTCGCCGGCTCGGTTCCCGCAGATCCTGCACCCAAGATCGTTCGCCCCGGAATTGGTCGATTCCAGTTTCTTCCAGGTCGCGCGCGGCATCGCCGAACAGATCCTGGGCAGCGCGGTGCGGTTCAAGGCAGACATTTCGCTGATGAAACCGGCCCGCATCGGCGACGCCACGCCCTGGCATCAAGATGAAGCCTTCCAGGACCCCGCCTTCGACTATGAGGAGATCAGTTTCTGGCTGGCACTACAGCCCGTAAACGAATCCAATAGTTGCATGGCCTACATCCCCGGCTCTCATAAAGGGCCCGTGTTGCCGCACGGGTTTCCCGGCGACGATCCGCGCATCCATGCGTTGGAGTGCATCAGCGGTTTCGATCCGAACGAGGCGGTCGTCTGCCCCCTGGCCGCCGGTGGTTGCGTCATCCATAACGGACGCACCGTGCATGGCGCCGGTCCTAATGTTTCGGATGAGGACCGGATGGCCTACGTGCTGATCTTCGACCGCGTGCCAACGCCAGCCCACCGGCCCCGCCGCTTCCCCTGGCGTGAACACCATCGAACCGCCCGGGCGCAGCGAGAACTGGAATGGCGCCGCCATGGCGGCTTGCTGGTGCATCTATGGCGGCAGCGAACGCGCATCCGCGTAACCAACCTGCGAACGCTCCTGTTCGACCTGCGCCGAGCCGCGCGGGCGATGCGCCGCCTTGTGCTGACCGGCTAGTGACGTGAATCACGCGATCAAACAAAGACTTAAAGCGATGTCCACGAGCAAGCGCGGGCGGGCGTCGGGTTAAGACAGCCGCCCGTGGCAGTGCTTGTATTTCTTCCCCGATCCGCACGGACAAAGCGCATTGCGCGGAGTCGATGCCCAGGTGCTTTCATCGCTGGGGTCGATCGCCGGGGTGCGGGCCGGCGCAACCGATACCATGCTGGGCGCCGCCGGAGGTTCGGCCAGGGCCAATTCCTATGACAGCGCGGACACCGGTTCGGCGTGGCTCTCCACCATCTGCATCATCGGCGGCGGCGCCATCGGCTGCTCCGGCGCCAGTTCCACACGCGCCAGCAGGCTGGTCACCCGCTCCTTCAGTTCCGCCAGCATGCCGTTGAACAGGGCGAACGCTTCGGACTTGTATTCGTTCAGCGGATCGCGTTGCCCATAGGCGCGCAGCCCGATGCCCTGGCGCAGGTGGTCCAGCGCATACAGATGCTCCTTCCACACCGCATCGAGCGTCTGGATCAGCAGGCTGCGTTCGATGAACCGCATCAGCTCCGGACCCATGTTCGCGGCCTTCGCCGCCATCATCTCGTCCACCGCCTTCTCGATCCGCTCGCGCAGATGCGTCTCGTCGATCCCCTCTTCCCGGCCCCACGCCTCGATCGGCAGGGTCAGGTTGAACACCCGCTGCACGTCGGCGGCGAGGTCCGCCAGGTGCCATTGTTCCGAGAACGCCTTCTCCGGCACCCGCGCGGACACCATCGGCGCGAGGACGTCGGCCCGCATGTCGGCGATGGTTTCGGCCACATCCGTCAGCTTCATGAACTCCTTGCGCTGGGCATACACCTCCTTGCGCTGGGCGTTCATGACGTCGTCGTATTTCAGCACGTTCTTGCGCGTATCGAAGTTGCGCGCCTCGACCTTCTTCTGCGCCTTTTCCAGTGCCTTGTTGATCCAGGGATGGACGATCGCCTCGCCGTCCTTCAATCCCAGCCGCTGCAGCATCCCGCCCATCCGGTCGGACCCGAAAATCCGCATCAGGTCGTCTTCCAGCGACAGGAAGAAGCGGGAGCGGCCCGGATCCCCCTGCCGGCCTGACCGACCGCGCAACTGGTTGTCGATACGCCGGCTCTCATGCCGTTCGGTGCCGATGACAAACAACCCGCCGGCGTCCTTGACCGCCTGGTGCGCCGCGGCCACGTCCTCGCGCACCTGCGCCTCGCGCGCGGCCCGCTGGGCTTCGTCGTGAATGTTGGCGAGTTCCTTGCGCAGCCGCACGTCCAGGTTGCCGCCGAGTTTGATGTCGGTGCCGCGGCCGGCCATGTTGGTGGCGATCACCACCGCGCCCGGCGCGCCGGCCTGCGACACGATCTCGGCTTCCTGTTCGTGGAAGCGCGCGTTCAGCACCGAGTGCGGTACCTTCTTCTTCTTCAGCAGGTCGCTGATGGTCTCGCTTTTCTCGATCGAGGTGGTGCCGACCAGCACCGGCTGCCCCTTCGCCCGCGCCTCGTCGATCAGCGCGGCGACCGCCTCGTATTTCTCCGCCGCCGTGCGATAGACCTCGTCGTCCTCGTCCTTGCGGCTGACCGGAACGTTGGTGGGGATTTCGACCACATCCAGCTTGTAGATTTCGGCGAACTCGTCCGCCTCGGTCATCGCCGTGCCGGTCATGCCGGACAGCTTGGGATAGAGCCGGAAATAATTCTGGAAGGTGATCGACGCCAGGGTCTGGTTTTCCGCCTGGACGGTCACGTGCTCCTTCGCTTCCAGCGCCTGGTGCAGGCCTTCCGAGTAGCGGCGGCCCTGCATCATGCGGCCGGTGAACTCGTCAATGATGATCACCTGGTCGTCACGCACGATATAATCGACGTCACGCGCAAACAACGTATGGGCGCGCACCGATTGCTGCACGTGATGCACCACCGAAACGTTGAAGATGTCGTACAGGTTGCCCTCGGTCAGCACCCCGGCTTCCTTGAGCATGTCCTCGACCCGCTCGCTGCCGGGTTCGGTCAGCGAAACCGTCTTGAACTTTTCATCCTTCTCGTAGGTGTCCGGGTCCTTCACCAGTTCCTTCACCACCTCATCGACACGGCGGTACAGGTCGGAACTGTCCTCGGCCGGGCCGGAGATGATCAGCGGGGTGCGGGCCTCGTCGATCAGGATCGAGTCGACCTCGTCGACGATGCCGTAGAAGAACTCGCGCTGGACCATGTCTTCCAGGCGGTATTTCATGTTGTCGCGCAGGTAGTCGAAGCCGAATTCGTTATTGGTGCCGTAGGTGATGTCGGCGGCGTATTGCGCGCGCTTGGTTTCCTCGTCCTGGCCATGCACGATCACGCCGTAGCTCATGCCGAGGAAGTTGTAGATC
>DATARX010000080.1:0-9744 GCA_036263955.1 Rhodopila sp. | reverse complement strand
TGGCCGGTCACGATCCGCCGCTCGGTTTTTCTCGGCGACATCACCCAGGTGCACGTCGAATGGGGCGGTCGGGAACTGGTCATTCGTCAAACCGCTGCCGGCGCCTGGACCGCGGGCGCCCCTGCGTGGCTGTCGATCGCCCCCGAAAACTGCGTCCTGTTGGAAGGCAACTGATCCGGGCCTACGCTGTAACCGGCGCTACCCGGCTTCGGACTAAGCCGGATAGCCGGCCCATCATCCCCCCGCGCGCAGCACCGCCAGATCGCACCCTTCATCCGCCTGCAGCACCTGCTCCACCACCAACCGGTCCCAGCCCCGCTTCGGCTTCGTCGGCGGCTGCCACGCCGCCCGCCGCCGCTCCAGCTCCGCCTCCGGCACCAGCAGATCCAGCGACCGTTCGGCCACCGACAGCCGGATCCGATCGCCGCTCTCCACCAGCCCCAACGGCCCGCCGGCTGCCGCTTCCGGCGTGATGTGCAGCACGATCGTCCCGAACGCCGTCCCCGACATCCGGCAATCGCTCATTCGCACCATGTCCTTCACCCCAGCCCGAGCCAGGCGGGACGGGATCGGCAGATACCCGGCCTCCGGCATCCCCGCCGGGGTCAGCGATCCGGCATTCTTCAACACCAGGATATCGTCCGCCGTCACATCCAGCGCCGGGTCGTCGATCCGGTTCGCCAGATCCTCCAAGCCGTCGAACACCACCGCCCGAGCCTCTTTCTCGAACAGCGACGGTGTTGCCGCGCTACGCTTCAGGATGGCCCCCCGCGGCGCCAAGGATCCGAACAGCGAAACGATCCCGCCCACCGGCGACACCGGTTCGCCGAACGGCCGGATATAGCGCCGATCGACGAATGGCGGCTCCACCAGCCGCTCGCCCAACGGCACCCCGGTCACGTCGATCGGGTCCAGGTGCAGCAGGCTCCGCATCTCCCACAGCAGCGCCGGCATCCCGCCGGCGGCATGGAAATCCTCCATATACCCTTCGCCGGTCGGCTTCAGGTCGACCAGCACGGGCGTCGAGTCGGACAGCGCGTTCAGCCGGTGCAGATCGATTTTGACCCCCAGCCGCCCGGCAATCGCCGTCAGATGGATCAGCGCATTCGTCGACCCACCCAGCGCCAGCAGCACCCGCAACGCGTTTTCCACCGCATGCGCCGTCATGATCTGCGACGGCTTGATCGGGTTGGCGATCAGCCGCACCGCCAGTGCGCCGGCTTCCTCCGCCGCCCGCAGCCGGTCCGCATGCACCGCCGGGATCGAGCCATGCCCCAGCGGCACCATCCCCAGCGCCTCGGCGATGCACGCCATGGTAGACGCGGTCCCCATCACGCCGCAGGTTCCCGCCGTCGTCGCCAACCGCCCCTCGATCTGTGCGATGCGCTCCGCCGTGACGTTCCCCGCGCGATACTGCGCCCAATAGCGCCGGCAATCCGTGCATGCCGACAACCGCTCTCCCTGGAACGGAGTCGCCAGCATCGGCCCGGTCACCAACTGCACCGCGGGAATATCGGCGGACGCCGCCCCCATCAGTTGCGCCGGCACGGTCTTGTCGCAGCCGCCCACCAGCACGGCGGCATCCATCGGCTGCGCCGTCAGCATCGCCTCGGTGTCCAGCGCTGCCAGGTTCCGGTAATGCATCGACGTCGGGAACAGCGACGGCTCGCACAAGGAAACCGTCGGGAACGGCATCGGCAGCCCGCCGGCGGCCAGCACCCCGCGCTTCACCGCCTCGATCAATTCCGGCACGGTGCGGTGGCAGTTGTTGTACGCCGATCCGGTATCCACGATCCCCACCACCGGCCGGTCCAGCATCGCCTGGGAGTAACCCATCGATTTCGCAAAGGATCGCCGCAGATACAGGGCAAAATCCTTGTCACCATAGTTGGCGGTATTACGGGCAAGCCCGTGCTTCGGGGGGGGATTTGTCATGCCGCCATGCTAGCCGCTCCCGCCCGCGCGGTGAAGAGTCCCACGCGCCTGCATTCAAACACCTGTGACATTGGACGCGTCATCGGTTACCAAACCCGGACAACAGAAGGGGCGTAATGGCTTTGATCTGGCGTACATCAATTTCGGTGTCGGTCTCGGTGCTGGTTCTGGCTTCCCTCGCCGGATGCGGACCAACCTACTCGCCCGACACCTACGCCGCCAACGCGGCGCAGCAGGCGAACAAGGTGGACCAGGGCGTGATCGTCGGCGTCCGCAACGTCGGCATCAGCGCCGCGGGCACCGTCGGCACCGTCGCCGGCGCCGCGGCCGGCGGCATCGCCGGGTCCCAGGCCGTCGCTGGCCCAGCCAGCGCGTTCACCGCCCTCGGCGGCTCGCTGGTGGGCGGCCTCGCCGGCTCCGCGGTCGAGCATGCCACGTCCGACACCACCGCTTATGAATACATCGTTCGCAAGACCGCCGGCGATCTCGTCAGCGTCACCCAGAAGGACAAAACACCCCTGGTGCTGGGTGAGAGAGTCCTGGTGATCGCCGGCAACCAGGCGCGCGTCGTCCCGGACTACACCGACCCGACCCTGGATCCGCCTGCCAAGGCCGCCGCGATCGCCAAGGCCGCCGACGCCGCCAAGGCGGCCGCCGCGCCGTCCGAGGCCAAGCCGGGTGAGGGCAAGCCCGCCGACGCAACGCCTGGCACGCCCGCGCCAGCCGCGCCGGCCTCGGCGGAGGCGAAAACAGGCGTTCCGTCGGTGATCGCGCCCGTTGCAGGTGCGCTCACCGGCGCTCCGGGCGCCGTCCCGCTGCCAACGGTTCTCGCCCCGGCCAATCCCCACGCCAGCACGGCGACGCCACCCGCTGCCGAGTCGACCACGATCGCGCCGACCGCCACCGCGCCGGCGTCGATCCTCGCCACACCACTGGCCCCAACCGCACCGCAATCGGCCACACCGCAATCAACCGCGACCACCAAATCGCCCGGCGGCACAACTCAGTAACCGCGGCTACGGATCGGGCGGCCCCTTCAGTTCCACGGTATTGCCCTCTGGGTCCGCTACATAGATCGACGGCCCCTGGCCCTCGGCCCCGTACCGCGACATCACGAGGCTCGGGTCGGCACCATGCGCGCGCAGATGGTCGATGATCGTCTCGCCGTCGAACGGCTCGATCCGCAGGCAAAAATGATCCAGGTTGCGTCCCTCGGCACCGGGGGCCGCGCCACCCATCGCCCCCAGTGGCCCATCCACCGGCACCAGGTCGATCAGTGCGCTCCCAGCGCGCAGCTGGTACAGCCCCAGATCCGCCTGCACCTTCTCCACCGAACAGCCCAACACGTCAGTATAGAAAGTCATTATGGCCTGTAGATCGGTCACCCGCAGCACCAGATGGTCCAGTTGCCTGATCGTCCACATCGCTTGGTCCTTCCCATCCGCCGTCCGACACCGCACAATACGATCATGTCCCGACGATCGGTGGAAGTCACGACGGACCTTGTGCTGCGCGCCTACCGCCACGGGCTGTTTCCGATGGCGGAGGGCCGCGCCGGCGACAAGCTGTTCTGGCTGGATCCGATCAAGCGCGGAGTCCTGCCTCTGGACGGCTTCCACCTTTCCCGCCGCATGCTGCGCACCGTCCTGACCGGCGGCTTCACCGTTACCGTCGACCGCAACTTCGCCGGCACCATCGCCGGCTGCGCCACGCCGTTGCCCGACCGCACCGACACCTGGATCAACCCGCAGATCGAGCGGCTGTTTACCGAATTATTCCGCCAGGGCCATGCCCATTCGGTGGAAACCTGGCAGGGGGATATGCTGGTGGGCGGCCTCTACGGCGTCGCCCTGGGCG
The DNA here is from genome assembly GCA_036263955.1 of Rhodopila sp. Lineage (GTDB taxonomy): Bacteria > Pseudomonadota > Alphaproteobacteria > Acetobacterales > Acetobacteraceae > Rhodopila. Next base: position 5,952 of record DATARX010000080.1, on the reverse strand, counting down.
GCGTATTCTTCGGCGAGAGCATGTTCAGCTTCGCCCGCGACGCGTCCAAGGTCGCGCTGGTGCATCTGGTCGCCCGTTTGCGGCTGGGCGGTTTCCGGTTGCTCGACACCCAGTTCGTCACCGCGCATCTGACCCAGTTCGGCGCCGAGGAAATCCCCCGCGACGTCTACAAGCAGCAACTGGCCGCCGCGGTCGATGAACCCGCGGTCTGGTTGCCCGATCCCGGCCAGCCAGCACTGGAAGCCGAGTTTCGACGCCTGGCTGGCCGCGACCCGACCATGGCCGGCGCGAATGGCAAGACCGACATGCCCCAGGCCGCGGCCGTGCGAAGCGGCAGCGCGGCAAGCGGATCCGGTTAGAGCGATATCAGCCTGACCTGGATCGCGAAGCGACCTCAGGCCGATGAAATTGCTCGCCAAATATGAGCTGGAGCACCCTCACTCGGGGCGCAGATGCTCTAGAGCAGATCCCGCTCAGAATGCATACCTGAGCGGGTGAAGATGCTCGCTAAAACAATGTGCTAGAGCCGATTCGGCGAGCCAATGCGAACGCAAAAGGCTCTAGCCCGCCCAGGCTCGCCCGAAGGCGGAAACCAAAGTGGCCCGGCCGCGACGAACCGGTGGCCGCTCCACGCACGCCCCCAGATACAACGCCGATCCGGCGAACAGCAGCATCGCCAGATCGGCCGCATCCACCAGGCCAGGTGCGTGCATCTCCACCAGGCGTACCGTGAGCATCATCAGCACAACCCCCCGATGCGGCTGCATCGACAGTCGCAGCGGATTGGCCTGCCTGCGCTCGGTCCGCCGGAACAGCATCCGCAGGCTCACCAGGGCTATCAGCCCCAATAGCAAAATCGACATATCGCGGACCGCGGCGCCGGCGTCCCAGGCCGTCACCTCCCCGGTCAATCCGCGCGCCCGCGAAACGATCCATGCCGTGGATGCAAAATCCACACAAAAACAGGCTGCAGTCGTGCGGCTGAAACCGATTCGATCGGTAATCACATCAGAAATCGGCTGAAACACGCGCTCGATCAGCCAGTCGTCGAGCAGGGCAAAACAGGTCCGCATGGAAAGGCCACCTTCACGGGAACGTGACCTCAGACCAGTTTTCTTCCCGCCAAGTCAAGCAATTCAGAACAAGTTCACCGCGATACCAAGCGACGCAGCGGACGCCACCGCGCCAATCACCGCGGCGGCGATCGTCAGCGGGCGCATGCGCGTCACAACCGAAACGGACGCCAGCACGATGGCGATCTCCAGCGCCCCCACCGCATATTCGAAACCATAGTAGCGGTGCACCGCCTCGTCGCGTTCGACCTCCCGCTGTTTCGCCGAGGCCGCCAGTTGCTTCATGCCTTCGCCGCCCTCCGGGTCATCCCGCATGCGGTCGATATAGGCCTGCGCCTCCTTGATCCGTTGCTGGGTCGCGGGATCCGTCGCATTGGGCAGGCTGGCCAGCACATCGACTTCCGAGCTTCGGATGATCGCGCGCTGGTTCTTCGCCTGGTAGAACGCCCATTCGTTCGACAGCGCGATATGCTCCGTCAGGTACTCGGTCTGCGCCGCCTTGCCGCCGATCTCGCTCATCGCCAGCACCGCCGCCAGCACCGAAACCAGCACCGCCACGCCGCGCGCCCGGTGATCCGAATGTGGGGCATGGTCCTCGATCGTCTCATGCGCCCGTTCCATTGCTTCGCTCACGCGGCTCTCCATCCCTGCGCGCGGTTCGTCTTGCCGACGATCCGCGCCATCGCCGGCTGCAACCGTCGGCGCAAGCCGGGCGTCACGATCCGCTCCCTATCTGCAGGTGCAACCCGATCGGTTTCCGGCGGGTTCATATCCCAGCACAGAACGGAAGCAACGACCATGGATGATATCAAGACCGCGGCGGCCGCCCACCACAACGATGCCGCCCTTCATTTGGAGAATGCCGCCAAGATGCACCGCGAGGCGGCCAAACAGTGCGAATCCGGCAATTTCGAGAAAGCCCAGCAGCTCGCGACCGAAGCCGCCGAAACCGACACCACGGCCAACCAGGCCGCGATGCAGGCACTCGACCTTTATCGCCATCACGCCGAACAGGTGGCGGCCCGCAAGGCCGAGGCGGACGCCGAGCAATCCGCCCGGGCAGCGAAAAAAGCCGCCAAGGTCTGACCCCCAGGATGTGGCATCCCACGGCTTGCCACACCAACGTCCGACCCCAGAATGTGGCCTCTCAAGGTTTAACACCCCAGAATGTGGCCGCTCAAGGTTTGACACCCCACGGCTTGGCATCGCACGGCTGGGCACCCCACGGCTGGCAATCGTGTGACGCCCGGCTCGACCTTGTATATGATGGCGAGCACGACAGCAGGGGGACACAGCGATGAGCGTGACACAGGAAACCGCCACCCTGGGCGGCGGTTGCTTCTGGTGCCTGGAAGCCGTCTTCAAGGATCTGCGCGGCGTCAGTCGGGTGATGTCCGGCTACGCCGCCGGCCATGTGCCGAACCCGAGTTATAAGGACGTCTGCACCGGTCGCACCGGCCATGCCGAGGTGGTCCAGGTCACGTTCGATCCGGTCGAACTGTCCTACGCCGACCTGCTGCGGGTGTTCTTCACCATCCACGACCCCACCACGCCGGACCGCCAGGGCAACGATGTCGGACCGCAGTACCGCTCGATCATCCTGACCCACTCGGACGCCCAGGCGGAAACCGCGAAGGCCGCGATGCGGGAAATCACCGACGCGAAAATCTGGCCGGGCAAGCTGGTGACCCAGGTCGAACCGCTCACGGTGTTCTACGAAGCCGAACCCGAACACCACGATTACTTCGCCCGCAACCCCTGGAGTGGCTATTGCCAGGTCGTCGTGGCGCCGAAAGTGGCGAAATTCCGCAAGCAATTCGCGGACCGGGTGAAGCGCGACGCCGCGGAGTAGGGGGCCGGTCCTACCAGCGGGCAGACGGATCTGTATCACAACAGACCGAAACGATCGCGATCCCGCCTGAGCCGCCGCGGCGTCACCCGCGATTGTTGATCGGTATCGCCCTCGCCACGCTGGAGAACCACCTGTCATTCTTGATAAAAGCCATGTGCTCAACAGGCTTTTCGGGAGGACAGGACATGGCACATCACCCGCTGCCTGGCAGCGAACGCAACCCATTGCCGGGGGCAACGTCCGTCGGCAAGGCTGATCCGATGGAACGGCTGGAGGTCAGCGTGCTGCTGCGTCGCAACGATGCAACCGCGATGACGGAACACGTCAGGCAACTCGCTGCCCGCGACGGTTCCACGACCCCGCTCAGCCGGGAACGCTTCGCCGAACGATTCGGCGCCAGGAAGGCCGATATGACGGCTATCAGGAAATTCGCCGAGGCGCACGACCTCGTCGTCGTTCAGCAACATGCGGCTCGGCGGACGGTCATCCTGTCCGGAACGGTGGCGCAGTTCAATGCCGCGTTCAGGGTGGATTTGCAGCGTTTCGAGCACCCGCGCGGGTCCTATCGCGGGCGGGTCGGCGCAATTCAGTTGCCGGACGAACTGCGCGATTCGGTCGAAGCGGTCCTCGGTCTGGACAACAGGCCCACCGCCGCGCCACATTTTCGGATACGGCCGCCGGGCGGCACCGCGGGGCGGCGGCAGCCGCACGCCGGTCCCTCGACGTCCTTCACGCCGATTCAGCTTGCGTCGATCTATAATTTTCCCAGCGGAACAGGGAAGGGCGCGTCCGTTGGCATCATCGAACTCGGTGGCGGCGAGCGGCCCGCCGACCTGAAGACCTACCTTGCCGGACTGGGTATCCATTCGGTACCGAAACTGACGACGGTTTCGATTGATCACGGCAAGAATCATCCGACCGGCGATCCGAACGGCCCCGACGGAGAGGTGATGCTCGACATCGAAGTGGTCAGTGCCATCGCACCCGAAGCCGTCATCGTGGTCTATTTCGCACCCAACACGGATGCCGGCTTCCTCGACGCCATCACCACCGCGACGCACGATACGATCAACAAACCATCGGTCATCTCCATCAGTTGGGGCGGACCCGAATCATCGTGGACCCAGCAGGCGATGACCGCCTTTGACTCGGCGTTCCAGGCGGCGGCGGCGATGGGTATCACGGTATGCGTCGCGTCGGGCGACGATGGATCCACCGACGGTGTCGCCGACGGCGCGGATCACGTGGATTTCCCGGCATCCAGCGCCTTTGCGCTGGCCTGCGGGGGAACCAGCCTGACAGCGTCCGGAACCGCGATCAGTCGCGAGTCGGTCTGGAACGATGGCGCCCAGGGTGGCGCGGGCGGCGGCGGCGTGAGCAGCGTTTTTGCGTTGCCGGCGTGGCAAAAGGGGTTGCAGGCGGCAATGACATCCGGCGGTCATAAGGCGCTGACCATGCGCGGTGTGCCGGATGTCTGCGGCGATGCCGACCCACAGACGGGCTACAATGTGCGGATCGACGGAAAAGATACCGTCATCGGTGGCACCAGCGCGGTGGCTCCGCTGTGGGCCGGTCTGATCGCGCGCATCAACGGGGCGAACGGCGCGCCGCTCGGTTTCATCAATCCCCGGCTCTACGCTGCCTCGGCATCCCTGAACGACGTGACCGATGGCAACAACGGGGCCTTCCAGGCCGGACAGGGCTGGGACGCCTGCACCGGTCTCGGCAGCCCGATCGGCACCAAGATCGCTGCCCTGCACGCTCAGCCTGCTACCAGCTAGTACCCGATCAAAGAGAAGCGCGCGTCGCAGCGTGACCACGAGTCGTCGCGTGAATCGGATACTTCAAACCAAAAGCGAGGTGTCGCACATCTTCGGATGTGCGATACCAGGGATCGCGGCCCACGCACAGCTTTTGCACTGGACTGGTGCCAGTTTCGACTGGCCCGTGTTCGACTGGCCCGTTTTCGACTGGCCCGTTTTCCACTGGAACGCGCCTTCCCATTACTCAACGCCAATATTATCCAACAGCCGCACCGACCCCAGCCGAGCCGCCACGATCAGGCGCGCCGCAGGCATCCGCGCGTCAACCGGCGCCAGCCCGGCGCCATCCACCAGCGCCAGGTAATCCACCCCGAACCCGGCCCCCGACAACGCGGCGCGCGCCGAGGCCACGGCCTCCGCCACCGCCGTTCCGCCGCCGATCGCCGCCGCCGCCGCCCGCAGCGTCGCATACAACACCGGCGCCACCGCCCGTTCGGCCGCGGATAAAAACCGATTCCGCGAGGACATCGCCAGTCCATCCGCCTCCCGCACCGTCGCCACGCCGACGATCTCCAGCGGCAGCAACAGATCGGCGACCATCCGCGTCACCACCTGCAACTGCTGCCAGTCCTTCTCCCCGAAATAGGCCCGATCCGGCCGCACCTGCCCGAACAGCTTGGCGCACACCGTCGCCACCCCGCGGAAATGTCCCGGCCGAACATCGCCCTCCCACCGTTCCGAAGGGCCTCCCACCACGACCGTCGTCGCCTCACCCGGCGGATACATCGTCGCCACATCCGGCAGCCACGCCAGCGCGCAGCCTTCCGCCTCCAGCGCCGCCAGGTCGCCCGCCTCGTTGCGCGGATACCGCGACAGATCCTCATTCGGCCCAAACTGCAGCGGATTGACGAAAATCGACGCCACCGTCGCCGCGCCCGAGGCCACGCCGCTCCGCACCAGCGTCCGATGCCCCGCATGCAACGCGCCCATCGTCGGCACCAGGGCCAACGCATCGGCGGACGAACGCAGGCGCGCGCAGGCGGCACGCAAATCTGGCAGGGTGCGAGCAATCAGCATGGGCGGGACCTTGGTTCAGACCGCGGCTGCGGGCAACATGCCCTCTTAACGCAGGAGCCATGTGGAATGAAACTACACAGCCAAATCGCCCTGATCACTGGCGGATCCCGCGGCATCGGCCGAGCGACCGCGTTGCTGTTCGCACAGGAAGGCGCCGACATCGCATTCTGTCACCTCGACGACGACG
>DATARX010000073.1:0-3277 GCA_036263955.1 Rhodopila sp. | reverse complement strand
CGGCCGGTCATGAGCCGGTCCAGCGCCTGCTGGATGATCGCCTCGTTTTCCGTGTCCACCGACGACAGCGCTTCATCCAGCACCAGGATGGGCGAGTCGCGGAGCAGCGCCCGCGCGATCGCGAGGCGTTGTCGCTGGCCGCCGGACAGTTGCGTGCCGCGCTCGCCGATCACCGTCTGGTAGCCTTGGGGCAGGGCGGCGATGAAGCCATGCGCATTGGCGGCGGTCGCGGCGGCGACCAGATCCGCGTCGTCTGCGTCCGGCCGGCCAAGGCGCAGGTTTTCCTCCACCGAACCGTGGAACAGATAAGTGTCCTGCGACACCACGGCGATCATGCCGCGCACCTGCGCCGGATCCAGTTCGCGCAGATCACGCCCTCCGACGCGGATGGTACCGCTTTGCGCGTGGTGCAGTCGCGACAGCAGCCGCACGATGGTGGATTTGCCGGATCCGCTGGGCCCGACGATCCCCACTCGCTCCCCGGCGCCGATCCGAAAGGTCAGGCCGGCATGCGCCGCCCGCCGGCCGCCCGGGTAGGCGAAGGCAACGTCTTCGAAAACGATCTCCGGCGTCAACGCCGGGGCGGGCGATCCGGTGGGCGCGCTGACCGGCGTATCCAGCAGCGTGTTGATTCCATTCGCCGCGGCCTGCCCGTTCAGGCCCTGATGCAGTACGCCGCGCAAGTCACGCAGCGGCCGGAAAATCTCCGTCCCCGCCATCAGCACGATCAGCAGCGCTTCCAGGCTCATTTCGCCGTGCTGGACGCGCCAGGCGCCCAGTGCCAGCGCAACGGCAGAGCCCAACGCGGTACCGAGGTCGGTGAAACCCCGTGTCAGCACGTTCAACGCCAGCACCCAGAACGTACTGTCCGACAGCGCTCTGGCTTTCGCCGCCAGCATCCGCCCATAGGCGGCGCTCTGGCCGAACGCCTTCAGCGTCGGCAAACCTTGGACCGCGTCGAGGAATTCTTCCCCGAACGACTTGAACGCCGACTGTCTGGTGCGGGAGGCGCTGGCGGTCTTGCGATGCACCGTGGCGGGCAGGATCAGGGTGAACAGCGCGGCGGCCAGCATCACCGTGGCCACCGGCACGTCCCACCAGGCGATGAAGAAGAAGATCGCCACCGGCGCGCAGATCGCGATCGTTACTTGCGGCAGGTACTGGCCGAAGAACGACTGAAGCTGCTCGACCCCATCCACCACGGACAGCATGACGCCACCGGTTCGTTCCGCCCCGAACCAGGCGGGCCCGAGGGCGATGATCTTGTCGAACAGCCGGCCGCGCAGGGTGGCCTGCAGGCTGGCCGCGGTGCGGTGGGCGATCATCGTCCGGTGGTGATCCAGCCAGGCGCGCAGCAGGATCGCCGCCGCCGCCCCGATCAGCGGCAGCACAAGAAGGTCGCCGCGGAACATCCCGGCCAGAAAGCGCCCCAGGAAGGCGAAGCGGGCAATCCCGACCGCCAGGGCGAGCAGCCCAAGGCCGGCCGACAGCGCGATCCGCCCCCGCTGGCCGGCTGTCATCGTCCATAGCTTTAGGTCGAAGTGCATGAAGCAAACAGTGCCGCAACCGATGTTCGCCGTCGATGGCCACGATCAGCCAGATGCGTTTTCTTCCTTCGACTGGGGCGCCCGGGCTGGCATCGAATTTGCTTTATCAACCCGCAAATAATTCGCTTGGGGATAGGCATGCTGGTCGAGGCGCAACCCTACGAATACGGCTTCACTGTGGAAACCGCGGCGCTGCTCATCATCGACATGCAGCGCGATTTCCTGGAACCCGGCGGATTTGGCGAAATGCTGGGCAACGATGTCGGCAAGCTCCGCCGCACGATCGCGCCCAATAAGGCGCTGCTGACCGCCTGGCGGGAAGCGGGCGGTCTGGTGATCCACACCCGCGAAGGGCATCGGCCCGACCTGGCCGACCTTCCGCCCGCCAAGAAAATCCGCGGCCGCAGCGCCACCTGTATCGGCGATTCCGGCCCGATGGGCCGCATCCTGGTCCGCGGCGAGGCTGGCCACGACATCATCCCGGAACTCTACCCCGCGGCGGGCGAGCCGGTGGTCGACAAGCCCGGCAAGGGTGCGTTCTTCGCCACCGACCTGCATGCCATCCTGCAAAACCGCGGCATCCAACAGCTTGTCGTGACCGGCGTCACCACGGAAGTCTGCGTCAACACCACCGTCCGGGAAGCAAATGATCGCGGCTACGACTGCCTCGTGGTCGCCGACTGCTGCGGTTCGTATTTCCCCGAATTCCACGAGATGGGACTGCGTATGATCGCCGCTCAGGGCGGCATCTTTGGCTGGGTCGCGCCGTCAGCCGCTGTCATCCAGGCGCTCACTGGCATCGACGTGATGAAAGGAGCGGCAGAATGAGCGGAAATATGGCAATTGGCAGTCGGCCGAAGTTTTGGGTACCCGGCGACTGGAACGCCTTGTTCGGGTTCGGCACCAATATCCTGGTGAACGTGCTGGTCTTGACCGGCCTGCTGCGCTTCGTGCTGAAAATGCCGGACTCGTTGGTGTTCGGCCGCATTCTGCCGGCGCTTGGCCTGATGCTGTGCCTCAGCACCGGGTATTACGCGTTCCTGGCCTGGAACCTGGCCCGCAAGACCGGCCGCGCAGATGTCTGCGCGCTGCCGTCAGGCATCAGCGTCCCGCATATGTTCGTGGTGACGTTCGTGGTGATGCTGCCGATCAAGCTGGCGACCGACGATCCGATCCAGGCCTGGGAAGCCGGGCTGACCTGGGTGTTCATCCAAAGCTTCGTGCTGATGGCCGGCGGGTTCATCGGCCCCTACATTCGCAAGATCACGCCGCGCGCCGCCCTGTTGGGGTCGCTCGCCGGCATCTCGATCACCTTCATTTCCATGAGTCCCGCGGCGCAGGTGTTCACCACCCCGATCATCGGCGTGGTGTGCTTCGCGGTGATCCTGGCCAACTGGTTCGGCGGCGTGCGCTATTTCCGCGATGTTCCCGGCGGGTTGGTAGCCATCGCGGTCGGCACGGTCATCGCCTGGGGGTCCACCGCGCTGGGCCTGGGCTATGGCGATCTGACACTCGCAAAACTCTTCGGGTCGGTCTCGAACTTTGGATTCTCGGTGCCGATCCCCGCCGTCGGCTATACGTTCGACGGGTTCAAATACCTCGGCGTCATCCTGGTTACCGCGATCCCGTTCGGCATCTACGACCTCATCGAGGCGCTCGACAACGTCGAAAGCGCCGCCGCCGCCTGCGACAGCTTCCCTACCACGCGCGTGCTGACCGCCGACGGCGTG
>DATARX010000056.1:0-5117 GCA_036263955.1 Rhodopila sp. | reverse complement strand
CTGCTGTGGGTGACGGATCACTGCTTGCGGAGTTGGGACCGGATCAACGTGATCGTGGCGGGAAAGCAGCCGGAGCCGCAATGGCTGGATATGGACGCGGCGATCAAGCACTGCACGCAGGGGATCGGGATCTGGCCGTTCGCGTCGAACGACCAGGGGGCGGCGCCGGATGTGGTGATGGCGTGCGCGGGCGATGTGCCGACATTGGAGGTGATGGCGGCGGTGGACCTGCTGCACGGGTTGCTGCCGGATCTGAAGGTCCGGGTGGTGAACGTGGTGGACCTGATGACGCTGGAGCCGAAATCGCAGCATCCGCACGGGCTGAGCGAAGCGGATTTCGATGCGCTATTTACCACCAGCGCACCGGTGATCTTCGCCTATCACGGGTATCCGGCGCTGATCCACCGGCTGGTCTACAAGCGGACCAACCACGCAAATTTCCATGTGCGGGGGTTCATGGAGGAGGGCACGACGACCACGCCGTTCGACATGGTGGTGCGCAACCGGCTGGACCGGTTCCATTTGGTGGCGGACGTGATCGACCGGGTGCCCGGCCTGGGCGGGCGCGGGGTCTATGTGAAGCAGGCGATGCGCGACAAGCTGATCGATCACGAGCACTATGTGGTGCGGTTCGGCAAGGATATGCCGGCGGTGGCCGATTGGCGGTGGCCGTCAAAATAGCGGGTCTCGAGGCAGGGGGTTTGGCTAACGGGGTGCCCGCGGGGGCGGGAATGGCGTTGGCGAAAGCTATTTTCGGGCTGCACAGCAACGGTGGAAATAGGCTAGAAGGCCGAACTTGCAGCCCTCTGAAGGCGGTTGCGATGAGGATTCGGGCCATGAGGAATTTCGCGATGCGGCTTCGTTTTGGGGCTTCGCTTACCGGGCGGGGGGCGTCCGCCCTGGCTCTGGCTGGTGTGCTGTGTGTCGCGGCGCCGTCCGTCGTGTGGGCACAGGGGATGGGCGGCATGGGCGGCGGCGGCATGGGTGGCGGCATGGGTGGCGGCGGCGGGATGGGCGGCCGGATGCCGAAGGCTCCGGCCGAGAAGGCGCCGGATCCGGCGCCGGACGCGGTGCCTGGAGCGAAAGCGCGGGAGCCGGCGGCGCCGGCGACGCGTGCGACGGCCGACATGCAACCGACCGACGCGCTGTTTGACGCGATCAACCGGGGCGATATCGCGGCGGCGCGCGATGCGCTGAACCGCGGGGCCGACATGAGCGCGGTCAACGTGCTGGGCATGACGCCGATGGAACTGTCGGTCGATTTGGGTCGCAATGATATCTCGTTCCTGCTGCTGTCGATGCGGGGCGACGACAGCGGCCGCGGATCACGCGCAGTGGGACGCACTGTTGCCGGGTCTTCCCCAGCGGTGGCGCCGGCGGGGGCGGTTCCCCGGAAGGCTGCGGCGCGCGGGAAAGCGGTGGCTTCGCGCAAGGCCGGGACGGCGACCAAGGGCGAGGAAGCCCCGAAGCCGACCGCGACACCCCGGTTGTTCGCCAATGACGGCGGCACGCCGCTGCCCAGCGCCGGGTTCCTTGGATTCGATTCGCGATCGGCGTCGAACTGATATCGATGACGTGAAGGGCTGACCGGGGTCGGGTCCCATGGGCGGCCCCGGACGTTCGCCGCATCAGGCGGGGCCGCTGGGATGACATTACAACGGCGTTAGTGAAAGCGTGAGATCGCTCATCGGCTCATGGATTTGGCTCATGGATTTCCGGCAACGGTCCCGGACCCGAGACCGGCGTAACGGTGGACCGCGGCGCCGGCGGCCAGCCGAACAGCGGAAAGGCCGGTTTTGCCCGGCCCCTGCTGTCATCCTCCTGCAGTTATCCTCCTGCTGTCATCCTCCTGCTGTCATCCTACGGTGAATGCGGATTTAGTTGCCGCCGTAGTTGCCGGCGTTGCGCCCGCCGAGGCTGTTGGCGGTGTTGTCATAGGGGCCCGTGGGGTGGGTCACGTGCGGCTCCCCAGGGAACACCTGGGCAAAATCACTCTGGCCGTTGATTGTCGGGCCGTTGATCGTCGGGCCGCTGCAGGCGGCAAGGCTAAGAACAGCCAGGGCGGCAAGAATCATGGTCTTCATCGGAAATCTCCATCTCCAGTCGGGCGGGATGTCCGGCTTCGATGGTTGACTAGATTGGGGCCAAGGGCCGAATGGGAATGGTGCAGCGCAGCAATCGAGTTATGCGCCGGACGCAGGAAGCAGCGCCGCATCCGGTACCATATGTCGCTTTGCCGTCGTGCGAGTGCTCCTGGTATCTCCATCCCAGTGACGCGCCCCAGACGAGCGATCGGCCCCGGCAGGGTTGCAGTTCCCTGCCGGGGTCTGGTCTATGGGGGCCCGGAACCCGCACCGAGGCTGGCCGAACCAAAGGACCCCACGCATGCGCGCAACCGTCACGCCGGATGGAAAATTGAGCCTCGGAACCGAGACGTTCCGCGCGGCCCTCGGCCATGGCGGCATCCGCTCCGACAAGCGGGAAGGCGACGGCGCCACCCCGACCGGCCTGCTTCCGCTGCGGGTGGTCCTTTACCGTCCCGACCGGCTGCCGGCCCCGACAAGCGCCGTCCCGGTGAAACCCCTGAGCCCGTCCGATGGCTGGTGCGACGACCCCGATCACCCGGCCTACAACCGCCCGGTTCGCCTGCCGATCAACGCCAGTGCCGAAGCATTATGGCGCGACGACGCCGTCTACGACATCATCGGCGTGCTTGGCTGGAACGACGATCCGGTGCGGCCCGGCCGCGGCTCCGCCATCTTCCTGCATCTCGCCCGGCCGGACTTTTCCCCGACCGAGGGCTGCATCGCCCTCGCCCCGGAGCACCTGCGTCATGTCCTCGTGCGCGGCCTGACCGAGATCCTGGTCAGGCTTTGAACCGGTCCGCCGTCGCCTGGCAGCGCAACGCCAGCCAGCACGCCGAGAACACGCGACCGTCCTCCATCGTGCGTCCCGACTGGTCGGCCACGTCGTCAAGGAAGTCGCGGTAGTAGTCGATCGGCCGCAGGCTGCAATCCTGGTAGCGGGTCCGTGTCCTGCTGGAGACGAACATGTGGTCGCCCCCGGCCCTGCCCTCGATGTCCAGGTTCTTGCGCAACTCCAGCGTGCCCTCGGTTCCGACAAGAAACAACCGCCCGTCGCCCCAGTCCGGCAGTCCGTCGTGGGTGAACCAATCCATCCGCATGGTGCCGGTCATGCCGCCGCCACGCAGCGTCACCTCGGCGAAGTCCTCGAACCCAGCCGGTTCTGTGCCGAAACAGCCGATCGTACTGGCCGCGATCGTCGCATCGAAGACGTTGGCGAAAGCCAGGAACTGATCGATCGAATGCACCCCGATATCGGCGATGATCCCGCCATACGCCTCGGTGTCGAAGAACCACGCCGGCCGCAGCGCCCGGTTCAGCCGGTGCGGCGCCAGGCTGGTCAGCGACACCAGCCGCCCCAGTTCGCCCGATCGCGCCACCTCAAGCGCCGCCTGCACCGATGGCGAGGTCAGCCGTCCCAGCGCGACCGACCAGGTCCGTCCGGTTTCCGCCACCGCTGCCTCGACCGCAACGAGTTGCTCCTCCGTCGTCACGCCGGGCTTGTCGACCATGACATCCTTGCCGCGCCGCAACGCCTCGATCGCGATCGCCGCGCGATCCCGCGGCACCGCGGCCAGCAGGATGAAATCCACCGTCGGATCATCCAGCAGACGCGCCCGCTCCACCGCCGGCACACTCGGAAAGCGCTTGCGAAATCCCGCCATCACACGCGGGTCCGACGTCTCCGGGTCATAGCCGACGCAGACGGCGCCGGCGGCGAGAAGACCGGCCGTCAAGTCGTAGATGTGGCGATGGTCCAATCCGATTGCGGCAAAGCGGGTCATTGGGCGACTATTTTCATGCAAAAACCTTCAGCAGAGGCACAGCCTTACCCGGAGCGGCACAGCCTTCGACATCCGGGCGATTGCCGTTTGGTGCCGATGGTCCCGACCTCATTGAAACTCGCTATCATACGCCCGGTTGCGGAGGGGTGACATGCCGCAACTGATTGACATAAAATAAACTTAATGATTTTGCAATTTTTTCCGATAATCCGATGGACGGACCGCAGCGGGAAGCCGGCGATCACCGGACCGCCGCCGATATGACGACCTGGCGGATCGATCCGCGGACGATTTTTCCCGGCCGATCTTCCCCCAACGGCGCGCGCGGTCCAGAATGGCGGCTGGTTCACTGCTGGGGAAGGAAATACCCAAATGACAAGTCGCGTTGCCATCATCACCGGCGCGGGTAGCGGCATCGGGCGCGCGGCGGCGCTTAACCTGCTGGCGGGTGGCTGGTCCGTTGCGCTGGCCGGCCGCCGTGCGGATGCGTTGGAGGAAACCGCCGGCATGGCCAAGGGTGGCAAGGCGCTGGTCGTGCCCACCGATGTCACCGAACCGGCGCAGGTCGACGCCCTGTTCGCCAAGGTGAAGTCCAGCTTCGGCAACCTCGATACGCTGTTCAACAACGCCGGCGGCAATGTCCCCACCACCAACTTCGGCGACTTCACGTTCGAGATGTGGCGCAAGGTCTGCGCGGTGAACCTGGATGCGATGTTCCTGTGCGCCAACGCCGCGTTCCGCATGATGCGCGACCAACAGCCGCAGGGCGGCCGCATCATCAACAACGGCTCGATCTCCGCGCACAACCCGCGTCCTGGATCGGTCGGCTACACCTCCACCAAGCATGCGATCACCGGATTGACCAAGTCCATCGCGCTGGATGGACGGCAATACGATATCTGCTGCAGCCAGATCGATATCGGCAACGCCGCCACGCCGATGACCGCCCGCTCCACCAACGGCCAGATCCAGCCGAGCGGCCAGATGGCCGTCGAACCGCGGATGGACGCCGATCTGGTCGGCAAGCAGGTGGCTTTCATGGCGAGCCTGCCGCTGGAAGCGAACGTGCAGTTCGTGACCATCATGGCCAGCAAGATGCCGTGGATCGGCCGCGGCTGATTGGGCCGTATGGCGGTCGGCTCGCGCCGACCGCCATACGAGTCCCTTTCCGCGTGCCGCCGCCGGCCAACCCGGCACGCATGCGACCAGCATACGCGTCTCTTTCCGCGTGCCGCCGCCGGCCAACCGG
>DATARX010000028.1:0-2469 GCA_036263955.1 Rhodopila sp. | reverse complement strand
CCTGGCGACGCCTCGGCGGCCTCCAGCCTGCTGCGCAGATCGAATATATCATCCGCCATCAGCAGGGCCGCCATGACCAGCATGCGTGCCTCGCCGCTGGGTCCCGCGGCGGTGCGCACACCTTCGATACGCCGGCTGACTTCCGCCCCCATGGCCTCGAGGTGCTTTTCCTCGCCATCCTTGCAGCCGATCGTATAGGCATAGCCATTGATGCGAAGCGTCACCTGCGCCATCGCGCCATTCTCCCCTGGTTCAGTCCGGTTTGCCGAGCGCCGCCCGCAGGCGCCCGATCAGCGAATCAAGGCGTTCGGCGATCTCGGGGATCGACAGCTCCGAGTCCGGCACCGGTAGATTTTTCGGCGCCTGCGCCACGGCAGCCAGACGCGCGATCCGCTCCAGCGCGGCTTCCAGCCTGTCTGCCGCCGCGTCCGGGTCCTCAGGCTCGTCCGCCATGTCCGCCTCTACAACATCCATCTGGCATGTTCACTTGGTGATGCCGCTTGAACTCAGCGCGGTCAACCGGTTGAACGTCAACCATGATTATTCATCCGGCTGTCATCGTCCATGGGCTGGCCGACGCGAACGCGGCATTGGCGCCGGGATTGCCGGTGACTTTGTTGTCGGCCCCCGGCGCCGCTCTGTTCGCCGGGTGCTCATGGTGGGCCTCTGTCATCGCCGCTGCCCAGGCCGCGAATCCGCACACCAGGGTGGTGGATATCCTGGACTGCGCCGATGCCTCGGGCCTGGCCATGGGCGCGCTGCGAAGCGGTCTGTGCCGCCTGGTCCTGTGGCCCGAAGCGCCCGGCTGGGATGCCGTCGCCGCCGTCGCCGGACAGGCCGGCGGGTTCATCCTGGCAGAACCACCACCGGCCCTGGACCTGTCGCGGCGCAACGCAATCCGGCAAATACACAGTTGGCTGCAGGATCCGAACGCGCCCCACCGATGACAGCCCATAGGTGACAGAGGGGCAAGGCTGGGTTACTGACCCACCCAGTTCGGAACCGCTCACCCAGGAAAGGACCGGCTTATGCGCGTGACTCAAAAGGTAAAAAAGATTCTCGACTGGTATGAGGGCGATAATCCCGGCGTGAAGGCCAACCTGGCCCGCATCCTGTCCACCGGCAAGCTGGGCGGCACCGGCAAGGTCGTCATCCTGCCCGTGGACCAGGGTTTCGAGCACGGCCCGGCCCGCAGCTTCGCCCCGAACCCGGCGGCCTACGATCCGCATTATCACTTTCAGTTGGCGATCGAGGCCGGGCTGAACGCCTATGCCGCGCCGCTGGGCATGCTGGCGCAAGGCGCCGACACCTTCGCCGGCCAGATTCCGCTGATCCTGAAGTGCAACAGTTCCAACAGCCTGGCCACCAACAAGGACCAGGCCGTCACCGCCACGGTGAAGGACGCGCTGCGGCTGGGCTGCGCCGCCATCGGCTTCACCATCTATCCGGGCAGCGAGTTCGCCTTCGCCCAGATGGAAGAACTGCGCGAACTGACCCTGGAAGCGAAGGACGCCGGCCTCGCGGTCGTGACCTGGAGCTATCCGCGCGGTCCGAACCTCGACAAGGCGGCCGAAACCGCCCTCGATATCTGCGCCTACGCCGCGCAAATGGCGGCCATGCTTGGCGCCAACATCATCAAGGTCAAGCCGCCGACCGCGGTGATCAGCCTGGAAGCCGCCAAAAAGAGCTACCAAGGCTTCGACGCCTCCACCATGGAAAAGCGCGTCGCGCACGTCATGCAGGCGTCCTTCGCCGGCAAGCGCGTCGTCGTGTTTTCCGGCGGCGAGGCGAAGGACCTCGACGGCCTGTATGAGGAAATCCGCGGCATCCGCGACGGCGGCGGCAACGGCAGCATTATCGGCCGCAACACCTTCCAGCGGCCGAAGGAGCAGGCGCTGGAGATGCTGGGCAAGATCATCGACATCTACCTCGGCAAGGCCTGATCGGCGTGGCGGGCGGCGGTGCATCGAAGGGCGGCCTTTCCGAGGCCTGCCGTGTCTACCTGATCACCCCGCCCAAGCTGGACCCCGTGCCGTTTGCCGATCTGTTGGCGGCGGCACTGGATGCCGGCGATGTCGCCGCGGTGCAGCTACGCCTGAAAGACCTGACCGACGACGCCTGGAAACGCGCCATCGACGCGCTGCGCCCGGTGGCCCAGTCCCGCGATGTCGCGTTTCTGCTGAACGACCGCGCCGATCTGGTCAAAGCGACCGGCTGCGACGGCGCCCATGTCGGCCAGGACGACATGCCGGCCCGCGAGGCGAGGCGGCTGCTGGGTCCCGACCTGACCTTGGGTGTAACCTGCAAGGGCAGCCGCGACCTCGCGATGCAAGCCGGCGAGGACGGCGCCGACTATGTCGCCTTCGGCGCCTTCTACCCCTCCACGACCAAGGAAGTGTCCGCGTTGCTGGACCCGGAAATCCTGGCGTGGTGGTCCGAAATGATGGAACTGCCAAGCTGCGCCATCGG
>DATARX010000021.1:0-14177 GCA_036263955.1 Rhodopila sp. | reverse complement strand
CGGTCGGGCCGACGATCGCGAGCTTGCCGCCGCGCGGGACGGTGAAGCTGACGCCCTTCAGGATTTCCCGATCGTCGCGATAACCGAAATGCACGTCCTCGAACCAAACCGAGCAGGGCTCGCTGTCGGCGATATGCGCCGGCAGCACCAGCGCACCCGGCCGGTCGACCACCTCCTGGTTGACCGAGAGCAGCCGGAACATCTGCTCCATGTCGACCAGGCCCTGCTTGATGCTCATGTAGACCACGCCGAGGAAATTGAGCGGCTGGTAGAGCTGCAGCAGATATGTGTTCACCACGACGAATTTGCCGACGGTCATGGTGCCGTTCCGCATCCCGGACGCCGCCAGCAGCATGATCATTGTCAGCCCGACCGCGATAATCGCCGCCTGACCCAGGTTCAGCGCGTTCAGTGACACCTGGACGCGAACGGCGGCGCGCTCATAGCGGGCGAGGGCATGGTCGTAGCGCTGCGCCTCATGGTCCTCGTTGTTGAAATATTTGACCGTTTCATAGTTGATCAGGCTGTCCAGCGACTTGGTGGAGGCATCGTTGTCGGTGTCGTTCATCGTCCGGCGGTAGCGGCCGCGCTGGCCGGCCAGAACCGTGGTGAAGCCGACATAGGCGATCACCGCGAGGCAGGTTATCGCGGCATAGCGCCAATCGAACATGCGCCAGATGATCGCCGTGACCATCACCAGTTCCAGCGCGGTGGGAACGACGTTGAACACCGCCAGCCGCAAGACCGACTGCATGCCCAGGATGCCGCGGTCGATGACCCGGGAAAGTCCCCCGGTCTGCCGGTCCAGGTGGAAGCGCAGGCTGACCGAATGCAGATGGCGAAAGGTCCGCAGCGCCAGCAGCCGGACCCCGCGCTGCTGGACCGAGGCGAACAGCGCGTCGCGGATTTCGCCAAAGCCGGCGGACCCGATGCGGATCGCGCCATACGCCACGATCAGCGCCACCGGGACGACGAATGCGGTGGCCGCCGCGTCCCGCGGCGCCAGCGAATCTACGATCCGGCCATAGATCACCGGGACATAAACGGTCGCGACTTTCGACAGCACCATGAAGAACAGGGCGATGACGACACGAATCCGGGCCCCTGGATTGCCGACCGGCCACATATAGGGCAGCAGCGACACGATGGTCTGAAGGGTGGATCGCTGCACGCGCACGGAGGGCGGCAACGGCGCCGGCGCGGGTTGGTGGCTGCTTCGTCTCATGCTTCGCATGTGGCATGATGCCGCGTCGTTTGAAAGGCAAGCCGCTTGGTTCAGCACCCAAAAGACCCCGGATTTGCGCGCCATGTGCGTGTCTGCAACAACGCCGAACTGCCGGGATCACGCAGGCCGCTGCTGATCGGCAACCAGGCCGTCGGATTTGTGCCGGAGCGGGTCGCCGCCGCGCTGCAGGGCTGGCCGGCGATCAGTTGTTTCGACGATCGGGTGGTGCTCGGCGATCCCACGGCGCTGCCCGCGATCGCCAAAAAACTGGCGGAGCGCGGTCTGTACCGCTGGAGGAACGAAGCCTTCGATGTCCGGGCACAGCCGGATGGTCCGGCGCTGACCCGGATCGATCGTGGCGCGATCCCATCCTTCGGAATCCAGGCCGTCGGCGTCCACGTCAACGGATTGGTCCGTCGTCCGGACGGGCTGCATTTGTGGGTCGCGCGTCGC
This sequence comes from Rhodopila sp., assembly GCA_036263955.1. Taxonomy (GTDB): domain Bacteria; phylum Pseudomonadota; class Alphaproteobacteria; order Acetobacterales; family Acetobacteraceae; genus Rhodopila. The sequence continues at coordinate 12,499 of DATARX010000021.1, read as the reverse complement.
GCGATGGATAAACTGCTGGACCCGGGGAAACTGGACCACATCGTCGCTGGCGGCGTATCGGCCGGAATGGATCGCGGGCAAACCCTGATCAAGGAAGCCGGCGAGGAAGCCGCGATTCCGCCCTCGCTGGCCGCGGCCGCGGTGCAGGTCGGCACGATCGCCTACGCGATGGAGCGGCCCGAAGGCCTGCGCCGCGACCTGGTCTATTGCTACGACCTGACGTTGCCCGAAGCGTTCGTGCCGGAGGCCGCCGACGGCGAGGTCGAAGCCTTCGAGCTATGGCCGATCGCCCGCGTCGTCGACACGGTGCGGGAGACCGACGACTTCAAGTTCAACGTCAATCTGGTGCTGATCGATCTGTTCATCCGCCTGGGGCTGATCGCCGCGGAATAGCCGGCCCGTGGGCGGTCCTGTGGGCCGTCCGGTGGGCCGCCAGACGGAGTGAACCCACCGTGACTACACCGGTTTGCGGACGATCCACTTCGGCGGGCTGCTCATCAACCGCACGCCCTTTTCCACGGCAAAAGCGTCCGCCGCCTTCATCACGCCCGGCCAGTCCTGGTTATAGTCGTCACCGACCAGGAAGCCGCCCGGCGCCAGGATGTCCCAGTAGATCCGCGCATCCCGCAGCACATCGTCATACTCGTGCGACGCGTCGACGTGGATCAGGCCAGCCTGAACGCCGATTCTGCCCAGCAACGCACCGGCGATGGCGGTGGTCTGCGGCAGCGGCACGATCCGGTCCTGCGCCCCGGCCCGCATCACGTTGCTGAGGAACTGTTCGTACAGCAGCGGCCGGCCGAACCGGTGCGGGATCAGCCCCGCGAACCCGGAGTTCGGATCCCAGTGTTCGACATTGCCCAGGAACGAATCAACCGCGATGACCGCGCCGTCTATGCCGCTTCGCTTCATCAGCTCCGCCAGGAAGATGGTCGAAGCCCCCTTCCACACGCCGACATCGATGACGATGTCCGGGCGCGCCTTTTGGATGATCTCCGCGAGCGCCGGATGCTGGCTGTTCCAACCCTGCCGGTCCTCGGCCATGGCCGGGGTAAATCCGGTATAGATATTGACGCCATGAATGCGCCGCATGAGTTCCAGAAAGGTCGAGCCCGGATGTTCGGCCACGTCGTGGTTCGCTCCTGTATCAGATTCACCACCGGAATTGCCCCAACACCGTCATGCTTCGGCGCGCCGCCCCACGCGCCGCGATTGCGGAGGGGCAAACCCGCCGAAGCATGATGATTACGATAACGGATCACGGCAGCCGGTCGGCGCTCTAAAGCATCTTCGGCCGGGCGATGCATCCTCAAAATGAGGCCAGAGCGCGATCGCCTAAGGGTTGAACAAATCTCAGGCGTGAATCGCCCCCTCAATCAATGAGGGCCAAAGGCTGACAGCTTCGAACCTGAAATTCTCAGCCTCTTGGGCCGCGGGATCGCGATCAGACAGCGAGCACCGCCGTCAGGTCGCGAACGCGGGGCAGGGCGGCGATTCCCATCAGCGTGTCGAAGGCCGCCGACAGCGCTGCCCGCGGCAGGCTGCGTGAAGCGCAATCGGCGAACTTCGCCCATAGTTCCGCGTGGGTCATCGGCTCGCCGGCGGGCCCGCGGCTCGGGTAGTCGTCCAGCCGCGACACCAGACGGTGCCCGTCCGTGGTCTCCACGATCACCTCGGTGCCCCAATCCTCCGGCATGTCCGGATGTGGCCGAACCTCCAGCCGCCGCATCACGTCCCTCACCCCCGGGTCGAACGGCGCATCCCCCTCGAAATCCGACAGTTTCACCGATCGGCCGACCAACGCTCGGGCGACGCAGTACTGCAGGCTGAACTTGGCGGCCAGTGGCGTGCGCGGGTCCGAATTGTTGGTGTGCGGCAAGCGCCGCGCATGCGGCATGACGACGATCCGAGCCACGCGCTCCGGCGTCAGGTGATGGCGGACCGCGAGGTCGATCATCCGCCCGATCGACGGGTGCGTGCTGCCGCAGCAAGGGTAAGGCTTCAGGCCGGGATCGCCCGCGCCGCCGCATTCGATCGGGTCGTACCATGCGCCCAGGATGCGCGCCGTGTCGTAGGTTCCCGGGCCGTTGAACACGTCCAGGAACCCCTGCTTGTGCTCAAGCGCGCCGGGATTGGCGGTGAACCCGTCCCGCACCATCAGCGCGGCGAAGATCCCGTCGCGAATGCCGTGTCCAACGTGCAGCGGCTTGGTCATGGTGCCGAAATTGGCCTTCAGCCCCGCGGCGAAGGAGGCGGCGAGCCCAAGCGCCATCGCGGTCTGCGGGACGGAGAGGCGCAGCAGGCGCGCGGCACCGGCGACGGTCCCGAAGATGCCTAGCGTGGCCGTGGGGTGCCACCCTTTCTCGTAGTGGTGGTGATGCACGCCGCGGCCGATACGGCAGGCCGTCTCGAACCCGGCGACATACGCGACCACCAGGTCCCGCCCGCTGCTGTCCAGCATCTCCCCCAGTGGAATCAGTGCCGGAACCAGCATGGCTGACGGGTGGCCGCCCAGCGATCCGACGACGTCGTCGAAATCCAGCGCGTGGCAGGCGGTGCCGTTGATCAGCGCCGCGTCCAGCACGCTGGTGCGACGGTCGGTGCCGTGGATCAGCGCCGGCCCTGGCGCGGCGGCAATCCCCGGCACCCGCATCAGGATTTGTGGTCCCTCCTCGACGATCCCCGCCAGGGTGCAGCCAACCGTGTCGACGAAGGCGCTGGCGGTCCATTCGAGCGCCGTCGGCGCGATGTCCTCATACTGAAGAGCATGGATGCGTTCGGCGATCTGCGTAGCCAGCGTGCTCATGGCACTCTCCCGTTGCTGGGGCCCCTGTTGTTTTTGCGACGCCGCGGCCGTCGACTTTGACACGGATCCAATCGTTAGCTGAAAGGAAGCCCAGTCACCAGTGTTGTGGGGCACCAGTGCCGTGGGGCACCAGTGTTGTGGGCCATCAGTGTTGTGGGGCTCCAGCGTTGTGGGGCATCAGTGTTGTGGGGCGCCAGTGCTGTGGGGGCGCCAGTGTTGCGGGGGCGCTGGAACGATTCACCGGACCCCCTGGGCATCGCATGCGCCGCCTCTGTCTTGTTACGCGACCTTGTTACGCGACCCGGCGGCGTCGGGGTCGTTATAGCGTGGCGGGGCCGCCCGGTCGGGTCTGTCCGCCGCCGACGACACTGCTTGCAAGGACCTTCGCATGCGCCTTCTGAATCGCTGCCTGATGCTGATCCCGGCGCTCGGGTTGGCGGGTTGTGTCGTCGAGGCTCCCCCGCGTCGACCGCCACCGCCGCCCCCACCACTTGATTATCGGCGTCCGCCGCCACCGCCGCCGCCGTATGGCCGGCCCCCGCCGCCGCCCGATTATCCCGGGCCGTCACCGAGGGGGTATTAGAGTCGAGCCCGCTATCGGTTGGGTCGCTGCACCACTACCAACGACGATGGCTGGTGGGATGTTAGCCCCACCAGCATGTCGGTTACGTTTCGTACAATCGCGGCGCCGTAGGCCGCCACCGCCAGGACCAGGACGATCCAGGCGAGACCTGGTAATGCGCGTCTGAGCCTAGCAGGCCAGCGCATAGCGTGGGTGCGAGGCCATCCATTCCTCGCGGCTCATGATCCGGCCCAGCAGTTCCGCGAGCGCGGTCCGTGTCGTTTCTGCCGCGCGCAGTAGGGGCAGCCGCACTTCGCCCTCCGACAGATCCATGATCGCCATCGCGGCCTTAAGCGGAACCGGGTTGCTTTCCAGAAACAGCGCGTCGTGCAGCGGCGCCAGCACATCGCGGATGCTGGTGAAGGCGGCGAGGTCGCCGTCGTCCCAGGAGCGGTGCAGCAGCGCGCACAACGAGGGCGTGAGATTGGCCGTCACCGAGATGCAGCCATGGCCACCGGCGGCACGGTAGGCGGCGGCGGTCGCATCGTCGCCGCTGAGTTGGGCGAGGTCCGGACCGCACAGCGCGCGAAGCCGGGCGGGGCGGCCGAGATCGGCGGTGGCGTCCTTGATGCCGACGGCCAGGCCGCGGTCGAACAACGTCGCCACGGTTTCATCCTTGATCGCCACGCCGACCCGGCCGGGCACGTCGTAGACGATCAATGGCAGGTCCGAGACATGCGCCAGCATGCGCATATGGGCGATGATTCCATCCTGTGAGGGTTTCACGTAAGGCGTTGGCGCGCACAGCAGGGCGGTGGCGCCGCAGCGCGCCGCAAGAACGGCAGCGCTTGCCGCGGCGTCGGTGGACAGACCGCCGCAGCCTGCAATCACCGGCACGCGGCCTTTCGCGGTGGTGACGGCCAGGCGGACCAGGTTGCCAAATTCCTCCGGTTGCAGGGAGGCCGCCTCGCCGGTGCTGCCGCACACCACCAATGCGCTGGTGCCGCGCTCGATCTGGCGCTGGCAGAGGCGGATGAAGGTGGACTGGTCGACCGGGCCATCCTTGAACGGCGTCGCCAGGGCGGTCATCGAACCGCTGAGCGGGAGGGAAACGCGGGTCATGAGATGCTCCGCAGGTCGGCGCGCAGCAGCGTGAGGCCGGCCAAATGGGTGGAACGCAGGGCGGCGAAGCCGTTCAGCCGTAGCCGGCGCGCCAGCGCGGCGGCTTCCTCGCTGTCGCGCACGCCGACGATGAGGCGTCCGCGCGGCACCAGCGAACGACGGACGAGCTGGATCAATTCGTCGGCCGAGGGCAAGCAAGCCGCCTGGGGGATGATGACAAGGTCGGCCTCGCCGGAGGCCGGCTTATCGCCGATCCGTAGGATCGTCGCTGCCAGGCAGCCGCGGCGGATCAGGCCGCACATCAGGTCAAGGCCGTGATCGGCGACGATCAGGGCGTGGGTGTTGGCGACGTGTCCCGCCAGTCGCAAGAGCGGGTCCAGAAGGGCCGGTTCCTGGACTTCGGACTGTGGCCGAACAGGCGAGGGCGCGGCGATGGACGTTTGGATCATTGAAAAATCCTCTCGGAATGGGCGCCCTTGGCTGGACGCTCAGCATCCTGGTTGGGGCCCGACCGGACGGTTCCGTGAGGCGGATCGCCGATCTGACGCTGGGGAGAGTGGCAAGGCCGGCATAGGAATTCGATTGGGGCCGTCGGGCCGCCGCATAGTGGATTGCTGCTATAGGAAGGGTATGCGGCGGCTGCGTCCGTGCGACGACCACGGTGGTGGAGCAACCGGGATGGACGTCCCGGCACTCGCCTCGGTTCACCGCTGCCTGGCACCCGGGGTGGGGGATGCCGGGTAAAGTTCCGGGTGGACAGCATCGCCCGTCGAACCTCCGCGGTAGGGAGGCTGTAATGAAAAATCTGTTATCTGGATTGTGACGGATTGATTTTATCTGATTCGAACGAGTGACGAAAAACCGGCTTGAGCAGGAAACCTTCCGTGGTATGAGCCGCGCGTTACAACGCACTGTCGATGCCATGGATGCCGCCTCGAATTTCCAAATTCTTATTGTCCCCGGTCTGTACGGGGCCGGACCCGATCACTGGCAAACCCACTGGGAAAATGCCTTGGGCGCGCAGCGGGTAGAACAGGATGACTGGGCGGCACCGCGTGGCGACGCATGGGCCGTACGCCTGGACGAAGCGGTACGGCGCAGCGAGCGTCGCGTTGTTTTCGTGGGCCACAGCCTGGGAAGCACGCTCGTATCGCTCTGGGCGGCCAAACAGGACACGGCGAAAGTCGCTGGCGCATTTCTGGTCGCGCCGCCTGATATGGATCAGAATACGCTCGACCCCGCATTCGATATCGCCGGGTTCGACCCGCTGATTCTCGACCGCCTGCCGTTCCCGTCGGTCGTGGTGGCCAGCCGTGACGATGGCTATGTGAAGTTTCCGCGCGCCCAATGGCTTGCCGCGGCATGGGGATCCCGCTTCATCGATGCCGGATGTTGCGGTCACATCGGCAGCGACGCGGGGATGGGAGCCTGGCCGGCCGGTTTTGAGTGGTTCAAAGCGTTCGCCGCATCCTTGCCGGCGGCGGAACGTGACGCAGCTGAAGGGGTTGCGAGGTTGCCGGTTTAGCGCAGCCGCACCCGCCATGGCGGTGGCACGCAGCGTTGGCCTCACGGGCCGCTATGCTGCTCCCGCCATTTCAGGAAATCCCGGAACAACGACTCCCGGCGTTCACTGTCGATGCCGGACGCCGACTGGCCCGACTGGTTCAAGTACGAATCGAATGACGTGCGCAGGTTCGTATCCGAAGGCCCGCGCGCCAGGCTCAGCGCTTCCGGATACCGCGTCCACCCCTGGACCTGGGCCGAAAGGTTCACCTCTCGCCACTTCGGATGAAATCCTGGCCGGCGAAACTGGTCGAAGCGCTCAAACAGCGCATCCACAAAACGATTGACCCGCTTCGCCCGGGCCGTATCCGAAGGGGTCGACAGCGTCACCAGCACGGAGCCGACCGCGACCGTCTCCACCGGCCGTCCGGCCGGCACCAGATCCGGGTACGAATGATGATCCAGGCCGGTCGGTACATAACTGTCAATCAGCTGGGCGTTCAGCGGAATCGGCACGAAATGCAAGCCGCTGCCGGCATCAATTCCTTGCAGCATCGGCACGGGCTCCCCACCGACGACCACCATCGCCGCGATTTCGCCCCGGCGCAGATGGTCCAGTGCGGCGGTCTGGCCTTCATGCACGATATTCGGTGTGATGTGACACATGTCCAGCAAGGCCGCCGCCGTCAGTTCCGTTCCGCTCCCCAGCATCCCGGTCGCGACCGGCTTGCCGTTCAGATCTTTAAGGCTGGCGATTTCGTTGCGGGCCAGTATGTGAATTTCCTCCGGAAACAGCTTGGCGATATACTGCACCGATCCTTCCCGGGGGATCGTCCCGCTCTGCATGGTCTGCGTCAGAACATCTGTATGGACGATCGCGACATCGACGCCTTTCAGGAAGATCAGGTCGGCAATATTCTGCGCCGACCCGTTGCCCAGCATCGGCAGGATCCGAAGCTTGTCGCCGTCATCCAGTGCCTGGGCGATGTCCGCGGCGATGCGGGTGTCGGTACTGCCGACGCCCCCGGCAATCAACCCGATCGTTGAATTCTGTCCGGTAGCAATACGAACCGCATCCATAACGGGCGGTCCCTGGTCGGCAGGGGCCAAACCTGGCGCAACGCCCAGGCACACGATCAGTGTCAGGCCAGCCAGTTTCGGTTTCGACATCGATTGGTCTCCCGAAATAATGTCGCAGAAACGATTTATTATCAATGCATATTAAGTCGGCGCCATCGTTGGCGCGACGCTGCTCCAATGCTTTTCGATTCGGCAAGACCCTGTATAGTCGGGCAAACGGCCGTGATCCGTGACGTTCAATGAGAAGTGTATGACAGACCACCAACTCCATCCGGCGATGTTCCGCCCGGACGCGATCGCGGAGGATACGGCGCGGCTGAACGATGCCATGGTCGGGCTGCTGACCGGCCTCCCCGAATGGTGGAACATCGGCGCCGAGACCGTGCGGGAAGCGAGGCGGCAGGGCCGCGGCCCATTCCCGGCACCGGTCAGGTCGCCGCGCGCCCGGACCATCGTCATCACCGGTCGTGACGGCAACGAAATCCCGCTCCGGATCATTGCGCCCGACCGCGCCCGTGGCGTCTACCTGCACATCCATGGCGGTGGCTGGGTGTTGGGGGGCGCCGACCTGCAGGACCCGATGCTGGAACATATCGCCGACAGCACCGGACTCGCCACCGTCAGCGTCGAATACCGCCTGGCTCCCGAACACCCCTATCCGGCCGGACCCGACGACTGCGAAAGCGTCGCCGCCTGGCTGGTGCAAAACGCCAGGGCCGAATTCGGGTCCGACGTACTGACGATCGGTGGCGAATCCGCCGGTGGCCACCTGGCCGCGGTGACGATCCTGCGGATGCGCGACCGTTACGGCTACGCCGGCTTTCGTGGTGCAAACCTGGTCTACGGCGCTTTCGACCTCGGCATGACCCCGAGCCAACGCGCGTTCGGCAACCGCAGGCTAGTGCTGCGAACGATCGATATCCAGCAGTTCTACAACGCTTTCCTGCCGACCATTACCGAAAGGCGGATTCCCGACATCTCGCCGCTCTACGCGGATCTGAAAGGATTATGCCCGGCGCTGTTCAGTGTCGGCACCCAGGACGCGCTGCTGGACGACACGCTGTTCATGCACGCCCGCTGGATCGCCGCGGGGAACCCGGCCGAACTGGCGATCTATCCTGGCGGCGCGCATGGTTTCACGCTTTTCCCCAATCGCCTCGCCGAGGAGTCTGCCGCTCGGTCTGAGGTGTTTCTTCGGGAGGTCGCCGGGTAGGCTGCGTCATCGGCGCCGAGCGGGTGGCGGAACGAAGCTATCCTTCCCGACTATCCTTCCTGCTGGCGCAACCGGGCGACGCCGGTCTGCAGGAACACCGCGTATCCGTACACCGTCTCGTCCGGCTGGTTCCAGCATACGTATCCGCGGCAATCATGGGGCCTGGCCTCGTACACGCCGCACATGTGGTTCTCATCAAGGAACTGGCAGGTCTTGTAGCCTTCCTTGATTCGCTTTTCGCCCTTCTTGGTGACTTCGACGATATGCCGCTTCTCGAAGTCAGGGACGCTCATATCCAGGTGCTTGGCCAGCCGCCGTATGTCATCGCGGCTGACCCGCACATACCCTGCCATCCGGCAGCACAGCGCCGGGCATTTCAGGCAGTCTAGACGCTCATGCGAAACCATCGCCGATGTGTGGGACTGGCGGTGGGCTGCCGCAAGGCCTCAGACGACGTCTTCGGTCCGGAAATCGGCGGGAACGATGATTTCCAGAAGCTCGCAGTCAGGCGAATAGTCCAGCACGGTATGGGCGATTCCCGCGGGCTGCAGCCAGCAGCTGCCAACCGACATCATCTGCTCGCCATGGCCTTCGAACTCATTTTTGATCCAGCCCTTCAGCACATAAACCAGTTGCAGCTCGGTCTGGTGGGCGTGCCGCTTGCGGACCGCGTCGGTGCATGGCGGCACCAGCCGGATCACATGCGCCTGGCACAGGCCTTCGGTCGCGGCGGCGATCCCAAGGTCCCGGTAGAGCGCATAGGGGCGCAATCCGTCGGCCTTGAAGTCGGCTTCGTCCAGGTGGCTGACGGTGAAGACCTGCGTGCCGCCGCCGCTCAATTTCCGGGCGGGCGCCTCGCGGACCGGGGCGGGTGGCCGTCCGCGCCGAACGGTTGGGGTGGGAACGGCGGTGCGGGTGGTCAGTCGGCGGGGCGCGGCCTTCGTCACCGCCACTGTCTTTGCCGCCGTCTTGGCGCGGACGGCCGATTTCGGCGGCCCGGCTTTCTTCACCGGTGCAGCCTTCTTACCCGGCGCCGCCGGCCGGACCGTGGCTCTTTTGGGCGGCACCGCCATTTGAGGCGCCGCTTTGGCTTTGGCTGGGGCCCTGCCTGGGGCCCTGGCCGGGGCTGGGGCTGGGGCTTTGCCTGGGGTTGGGGCTGGGGCGGGGGTCTTGCCTTGGGCCGGCGCCTTGCCCTTTGCCGCGGTTTTCTTCGGCGGCATTTGGGCCGCGGCGGCCTTCTTCGGTGGGGGCGCCTTTGCCGCGGCGGTTTGCTTCGCCGATGAAGCTTTCTTCGGCGGCATGGCCGCGGCGGCTTTCCTCGAGGCCGGCGCCATCTTCGGCGCTGCGGCCTTGGCCTTCGGTTCGGCGCCCTTCTTCTTCGCCGTCACGGTCGCTGCCGCCGCTTTTTTGCGTGCAGGCGCCGCTTTTACTTTCGCTGGGGCTGCGCGGCCGGTGCTGGCTCGGGCCATGGCGTCGTCCTCGTGATACTTTTCGGTTGCATTCAGTATCGACGCGATGACGCCTGTCTTTCAAGGGGGTGTGACGAAGCTGATTGCCGATGGGCTGCCAACGTTGATCCGCACGCCGGTGGGGATCAGGCTGCCGGCGGATTGGTCGATGTGAAAGACCGTGATCTCGTCACTGTCCTGATTGGCCGCGTAAAGATGCCTGCCGTCCGGACCAAGTGTGAAAAACCGCGGTTTGGCGCCGCCGGTCGGGAACGTCCCGGCATAAGTCAGGAAGCCGCTGCCCGGCGTTATCACGAACTGGACGATACTGTCCTGGCCCCGATTCGAGACATACAGATAGCGGCCGCAGGGCGATGCGGCGATCTCCGCGGTCGTGTTGCGCCCATCATGACCCCCAGCCAGCGTCGAAATCACCTGCCGTTCGGTCGCCCGTCCCGCCGACCAGTCGAACACCGTCACTGTCGAATCGAGCTCATTGTTCACGTACAGCACCCGCAGGCTGGGATGAAAAGCCGCGTGACGAGGCGCCGCGCCGGGCGCCGAAGCCAGGAATCCCTGTTCCGTCGGCGCCAGTTTGCCGTCCTGGAAGCGGAAGAAGAAGGTGCGGTCGAAACCCTTGTCCGGGACGATGACGAAGCTGCCGGAAGGATCAAAGATCACGGCATGGGGGTGCGACGACGCCTGCTCTTTCGGATCGGGCCCCGGCGCGCCCTCCAGCGGGACCAACTGGCTGACCGGCTGCAGCCGTCCATCCTCGCCGATCGGCATCACCGCGACGGCGCCGGTGCCGTAATTGGCGATCACCAGAAAGCGTTCGGTCGGATCCAGCGCCGAATCCACCGGATTGTTGCCCTGGCAATCGACCTGGTTGAGCAGGGTAAGCCGGCCGGAGTCGCGGTCGATGGCGAAAGCGCTGATCAAACTGCGACCGCCATGCACGCTGTACAGCCGCGTGCCGTTGCGCGTTACGGTGAACAGCGCGGGGTTTTCCAGATCGCCGATGGTCTGGATAAGAGTCCAGCCGCTGCTGACCGGATCGACACGATAGGCAGTTATGCCCTTTCCACGTCCGTCCCGATCGCGCGTGGTGTAGCCCCCCACATAAGCGAACATCTTATTCTCCCGCAGGAACGCCGGTTGCCTGGTCCAAAACGATCGCCGGTATCGCCGGATCGTCTATCACTGAACCATGAAACCGCACATCCGGCCCAGGGGTACCCCGCGCTTGCCGTTCCGCCGCGACCAGACCGGGCACGTCATCGCGCGCATGGCCGCCGCTATTCGCGAAAAAGCCAATCACAATCACCGGGTGCGCCCGCAGCATCGCGAGCGTATCCGGCAGGAACGGTGCCTCCTCGAGGCAGGCCGCCTCCGCCCGACCGAACAACGTGGTCGAGGCGACGCGCGCGGCGTGCCGATGCAGGGCCAGGTTCCGGCCCGGCGCGCTGGCCGAACCATGGCCGACCACAACCACCGCGGCGGTGCGGGAGGGAATGCCAAGATCGGCGCAAGCCGCCAAAGCCTGCCGCTCGATCACCCCGGCCATGCCGTCATGAACGCCGACCGGCGGACACATCACGATCCGTCGCGGTGACGCGATATCGTGCGTCCCGGATACCCGGCCGGCGCCAATGATGACGGCATTGCTGTCGCAGGCGGCGATCGCCCGTGGCACGGCGATGCCGGTGAAATAGCCATCCTCCATGAACAGCGGCACCACCCGGATCAGCGGCTTGTCGATTCGGCGCAACGCCTCGGCCACGGACGGCGTGCCATTCAGCACCGCCACCTCCACCTGATCGAAATGGCCGCCGGACCACAGCGATTCGGCGTGCCGGCGGATCGCATCGGCCGCGTCGGCGTAGCGCGCGGATCCGTGGCTGATCAGCAACAAGGCCTCGTTTGCCAGCACGACCGACACTCCCTGGTGTGGTGTTAAATGTTCGCGAGGCCTTGCCGGTTTGCCCCACATCGTGAACTGACGCACATAAGTCTGAAGCGAACATTCAATGGGCTGCAAGGAGTCGAACATGGCGGAGGAAATGACCCCAAGGGAAGAATCCCAGGGATCGCCACGCGAAACGATGGAATTCGACGTCGTGATCGTCGGCGGCGGCCCGGCTGGCCTGTCGGCGGCGATCCGCCTGAAGCAACTCAACCCCGACATGGCGGTCTGCCTGGTGGAAAAGGGCGGCGAGATCGGCGCGCACACCCTGTCCGGCGCGGTGATCGAGCCGCGCGCGCTGAACGAACTGATCCCCGACTGGAAGGACAAAGGCGCCCCGCTCGACACGCCGGCCGGCGAGGATCGCTTCCTGTTCCTGACCGAGACGAAATCCTTCAAGCTTCCCACGCCGCCGCAGATGCACAATCACGGCAACTACATCGTCTCGCTGGGCAACGTGGTCCGTTGGCTGGGCCGGCAGGCCGAGGAATGCGGGGTCGAGATCTATCCCGGCTTCGCCGCCACCGAACTGCTGGAGGAAGACGGCCGCATCGTCGGCATCGCCACCGGCGACATGGGGATCGGCAAGGATGGCCAGCCCACCGGCAATTTCCAGCGCGGCATGGAACTGCGCGCCCGCTACACGCTGTTCGCCGATGGCTGCCGGGGGTCCCTGTCGAAACAGTTGATGCAACGCTTCAACCTGCGCGCGGGCCGCGATCCGCAGACCTACGCGATCGGCATCAAGGAGCTGTGGGAAATCCCCGCCGCCAACCACAAGCGGGGGCTGATCCAGCAC
>DATARX010000018.1:0-8027 GCA_036263955.1 Rhodopila sp. | reverse complement strand
ACGCGCCCGGTCTCGGGGTTGATGTCCGTCACCAGCGCGTCGGCATAAGTGCTCTTCAGCTTCGCCAGCTGCCGCCACTCCAGGATGCGGTTGGGCAGTTCGTGCCCCTGGTCTGCCAACCCTTGCAGCACGGACGAATCGGTCCCCCAAGCGCCGGTCTTCATCCGCTTGCCGCCCGGCAGCTTGTGTTCGTCGAACAGGACCTCACCGAGTTGCTTCGGGCTGCCGAGATTGAACGGGCGGCCAGCGAGGCGGTGGCAGTCTTCCTCCATCACCGCCATGCGCGCGGCGAAATCGACGGACATGCGCCGCAGGTCGTCTTCGTCGACCTTGACCCCCGCACGTTCCATTTCCAGCAGGATCGGCAACAGGCGGCGCTCCACCTGCTCATACAGTGCCAGCCCGCCATTCACCCGCAGCCGCGGCTTCAGCGCGTCCCACAACCGCAGCGCCACATCCGCATCCTCGGCCGCATACGCCGTCGCGCGGTCGATCTGCACCTGGGCGAACGGCACCCGGTTGCGCCCGGTCCCGGTGACCTCGTCATAGCTGATCGGCGTGTGACCGAGGTGCAGTTGCGACAACTCGTCCAGCCCGTGCCCATGCAATCCGGCCTCCTGCGCATAGGAGATCAGCATGGTATCATCCACCGGCGACGGCATCGGGAACCCGGCGCGCGACAGCATCATCATGTCGAACTTGGCGTTCTGAAAGATTTTCAGCACCGCGGGGTCGGCAAGCAGCGGCCCGAGCACCGCGATCGCCTCGGCCGGCTTCATCTGCTCGCCCAGCACCTCGTGCCCGAGCGGCACGTAGCAGGCTCGGCCGGGCGCGGTGGCAAGGGAAAAGCCAACCAGACGCGCACGCATCGCGTCGAGGCCATCGGTTTCGGTATCCATCGCGACGAAGCCGCTGGCGGTGGCCTCGGCGACCCAAACCCGCAGGGCGTCCGCGGTGGTAACGCTCTCATACGGTCCGAAACCGTGTTCCGTGGGCGGCGGCGTGAAGCCGAGATCCGGCTGCACCAGGGGTTTCGGCGGCGCGTCCGCCTCCGGCTTGGCCGGCGCCTCCAGGCCCAGGCGCGCGATCGTGCTGCGGAATCCCTGCTGGGTCAGCCACGCCACCAGCGTCGGCCGGTCGAGGTCCCGCACGCCCAGCGCCTCCACGGGCGTGGGCAGCGGCGTGTCTTCCCGCAACCGGACCAGTTCGCGCGAAATCCGAGCCTTTTCAGCGTGTTCGATCAGCATGTCGCGGCGCTTGGACGGTTTCATACCCGGGGCGGCAGCCAGCACCGCCTCCACGTCGCCGAATTCGTTGATCAGCTGGGCGGCGCCCTTCGGCCCGATCCCCGGCACCCCAGGTACATTGTCGGTCGAATCGCCGATCAGCGCCTGCACCTCGACCATCTTGTCCGGGGTGACGCCGAATTTTTCCATCACCTCGGCCGGGCCGATCGGCTTCTGCTTGATCGGGTCCAGCATATCGACGCCGGGTCGGATCAACTGCATCAGATCCTTGTCGGACGACACGATGGTCACCTGTCCGCCCGCCTGCGTGGTGGCCAACGCATAGGCCGCGATCAGGTCGTCCGCTTCCCAGTCTGGCAATTCGATAGCCGGGACGGCGAAAGCCTCGGTCGCCTCGCGCACCAGGGCAAATTGCGGGATCAGTTCTTCCGGCGGCGGCGGCCGGTGGGCCTTGTAAGCATCGTATAGCCGGTTGCGGAACGTCAGCCGGCCGGCATCGAAGATCACGGCGATGTGCGTGCCGACATGCTCCTTCAACAGCTTCGCCAGCATATTGGTGAAACCGAATACCGCGTTCACCGGCGTGCCGTCCGGCCGTGTCATCGGCGGCAGGGCATGGAAGGCACGGAAAATAAACCCCGATCCATCGATCAGGATCAGGTGCAGCTTCCGGGTTGGGGTCTCCGCCGAGATCTCGCCGGCGATTTCCCCAGGAATATCAATGTCCGCTGTCGTGGTCCGCTCCTGGGTTCAGGACATAGAGACGCGAGCAATACGGGCACATCACCTGTTCGCCAGGGATGCGCAGGAAGACCCGAGGGTGACCGAGAGCACCGTCCCCGCCATCGCAAGCGACGGTGCGCGTGTCTACATGGATGATCTCGGTCGGTGTCACCTGGTTTCCAGACATGGATGAGGCAGGTGTTGAGGCGGCGCCGTCCGGCATGATGATCCTCTATCTGGTCGGGAAAGCGGCGTGATGATAGCGATGCGGCGAATGCTTTCAACCGTGCACCCGTGAACCCACGCTTTATCTGCCTGCTGCTGGCCATGCTGCTACTGGCGGGCTGCTTCGCCCAGGTGGCGCCGCCTGGGCCTACGGTGGAGAAACCGACGGAAACCGCCGCATCCTTCGTCATGCCGGACGGCACAAACCTGCCATACAGGCAGTGGCTGCCGGCCGGCACGCCGAACACGATCGTGCTGGCGCTGCACGGCATGAACGACAGCCGCGACGCCTGGGAATATCCTGCGCCCGACTTCGCCGCCGCCGGGATGGCGGTGTTCGCCCCCGATCTGCGCGGCTTCGGCGCGACGCGCAGCCGCGGATTGTGGCCAGGCACCATCGGCTTCACGTCCGACATCAGGGTGATGGTCCGGCTGCTGCGCGCCCGCTATCCCCATACGCCGCTGATCCTGATGGCCGAGAGCATGGGCGCGGCGGCGCTGATGGTTCTCGTAGCCCAGCCCAATCCGCCGCCGGTGGACGGCTATGTGCTGGTCGCCCCCGCCGTGTGGGGACGGGCGAAAATGAACGTGTTCATGCGGGTGTCGCTGTGGATCGCCGATCATACGGTGCCGGGCCTGACGCTGACCGGTGGCGGCATCGTCAAGGTCACCGCCAGTGACAACCGGCAGGCGCTGATGCGACTCTCCGCCGACCCACTGACGATCCACGCCACCAGGGTCGATGCGATCAATGGGCTGGTCGACCTGATGGGCCAGGCGCTGTCGGCCGCGCCGCATTTCCACGCGCCCGCGCTGTTTCTGTATGGCGGGCACGACGAACTGGTGCCCCCGAGGGCGACCGCGGCGATGTGGCGGGCGCTGCCGCCGGGTCCGACGCTGGCGTTCTACCCGAACGGTTACCATCTGCTGCTGCGGGACAAGGATCGCGCCCAGCCGATCGGGGATATCCTGGCCTGGATACGGCACCCCGATGCGCCGCTCCCGTCGGGTGCGGACCACGCGGCGGCATCGTGGTTGCTGCAGCAGGAAGCAGCGGCTCCGTGACCGCCGTCAACCACGGACGCGACATCAGGCGTAGGCGTTTTGCATCAACGCCTGATAGCGTTGATCCCCCTGGTTGGACCCCATAGCGGTCTCGTCGACTCGCTGGATCGCGATACCGAGGCTGCGCGTCCAGTCCAGCGCCGCCGGCCCAACCGACGTTCCGCCGACATACGCCAGGCGCAGCCTGTTCAAACCGAACGCCCGCCGCACCGCGCGCAACACCAGGAGATCGGCCAGGCGGCCTTTGGATCCGCCCAGGCGAGCCGCCCGCAACGCCCATTCATAAGCCATGCGCTGTGCCGCGGTCGCCGTTTTGGCCCGAGACGTGGCGAGGCCGTGCAGATGGCCCCAGGCCGCGGCGTCGGCGCCGAGGATCGTCGGCTGCAATTCCTGCAGGTTCTCGATCAACGTGTCGGGCCCCTCCGGGTAGTTGCTGATGCAACCGGTCTCCAGGGCCAGATAGAGGCCCCATACGCGCTCCGTAATATCGGACAGCCGCATCACCACGAGCCGTTCGTCGTTCTTCCGTATCGGCAGGCGTGTTCGCGCGGCACCGACCATATGGACCAGGTCGCCGTGGGTCAGCGTCAGGCCCATGCTGTCGCCCCGTGGAAACTGGATGACCGCGGGCTGGTCGGCTTCGATGGTGCGGATCGCGGCGTCCCAGTCGGATGCGGCCGCGGTTTCGATGAAACTGGCCAGGCTGAGGCATCCGGAACCGGAGAAGTCGCGCAACCCCTTCATATCGAACACGACAAGGCGGGACAGCGCCGGACAGCGATCGCGCACGGTCAGAACTTTATCGAGTTGCTCTTCGTTTTCCACGAATGCGAGACGGGCGCCGCTGGACGACAGCAGATGCCAGACCCGGTCCGGATCTTCGTCGGGATCGATTGCAATACTCGCCGCGCCACAGCCCAGGATCGCCAGGTCGGCATACACCGCCTCCGGCCGGGTTTCGGACAGGATCGCCACGACGTCGCCGCGGGCGAAATCCGCCGCCAGCAGGGCCGTCCCGATCGCGCGCACCTTAGCGTCAAGCTGTGACCAACTGACGGTTTTCCAGATGCCGCGGTCTTTGGTCCGCAGGATCGTTTCGTCACCTTGTGAGGCAGCGCGTTGCGTGATGAGTACGGGAATTGGAATCAGATTCTGGTCCATGATCAATTCCACAACCGTTTCTTTTTCCAGCGCCGCGTGCCGCGTGCACCGGCTTCCTTTTGACCGAGATAGAACTCCTTGATGTCAGCCCGCTGCATCAGCGTGGCACATGTATCGGCCGCGACGATCCGCCCGACCTCCAGCACATAGCCGAAATCGGCCGTCTGCAGAGCGATATGGGCATTCTGTTCCACCAGCAGGATGGCAACTTTCTGGTCATGGTTGATACGGCGGATGATACCGAAGATCTGCTGCACCAGCAGGGGCGACAATCCCAGCGACGGCTCATCCAGCAGCAGCAATTTTGGCCGGCCCATCAGTGCCCGGCTGATCGCCAGCATCTGTTGCTCACCGCCCGACAGCAGGCCAGCCCGTTGCGACTCCCGCTCCTTCAGTCGGGGGAAATAATCGAAACAAAGTTCCATGTCGCTGGCGACACCGGCCGAACCGTGGCGGCTGTAGGCACCCATATTAAGGTTTTCGCGCACCGTCAGGAACGGAAAGATCTCCCGCCCCTCCGGCACGTGGCAAATCCCCAGGCGCATCACCTGGTCGGGCGGCAGCCGGGCTATGTCGCGACCCTCGAACATCACCTGTCCGCGTTCCGGATCCAAAACGCCGGAAATCGTCCGCAGCACACTGGTCTTGCCGGCGCCGTTCGCGCCCAGGACGGTGACGATCTGCCCCTGATCGACATCCAGCGACACGCCCCGAATCGCCTGGATCGGGCCGTAGAAGGTTTCGATCGCATTGATTTGCAGCAGGGCTTCGGTCACGCCGCGATCTCCCCGCCCAGATAGGCTTTCACCACCTCGGGATGCGACTGCACCTCCTGCGCGGTGCCCATCGCCAGCACCTTGCCGTAGTTCAGTGCCATCACCCGATCCGATACCTGGTTCACCAGCGCCATGTCGTGCTCGACCATGATCACGGTAATCCCAAGGTCCTTCTTGATGTCCTCGATCCAGAACCCCATCCCCTCGGTCTCCTCGACATTCAGGCCGGAGGATGGTTCGTCCAGCAACAACAGCTTGGGTTCGATGCACAAGGCGCGTCCCAGTTCGACAACCTTGCGGACGCCATAGGGCAAGTTGGCGATCAGCGAGTCCCGGTAGCGCTGCAAGCCAAGAAATTCGATGACGTCCTCCACCTTTTCCCGATGCGCCAGCTCCGCCTTGCGGACCGAGGGCAGGAACCCAAGCTGTGCAACGAACCCGACGCGCGAGTGGCAATGCCGCCCGATAAGCAGGTTCTGCAGCAGCGTGGCGTTGGGAAACAGTTCGATGTTCTGGAAGGTGCGGGCGATGCCCAGCCCGGCGATCTGCCAGGCCGGGGTGTGGGTGAAGTCCTTGTCCTCCAGAATCAGTCTGCCGGATGTCGAATTGTAGATACGGCTGATCAGGTTGAAGATCGTGGTCTTCCCAGCCCCGTTCGGGCCGATGATGGAGAAGACTTCTCCCCGGCGGACATCGAAGTTGACGGAATCCACCGCTCGGATTCCACCGAACCGGACCGAGATATCCTGCGCCTGGAACAGGATCATCGCAGACGCTCCGATCTTGCATAGGATTTTTGCCGGCGGAATCCGGTTTGCCGCTGGAATGGGAACGCCTGAAACCATTGTTTCGCTTTCAGCCACATGCCGTTCAGGCCGCCCGGCTGGAACAGGATCACCAGCACCAGAACCAGGCCGAACAAGGACGGCTCCAGCCCCGGCAGCCGGCCGATGCCGAATGGCAGATCGTCGCGTACCACGGCGATGAACTGCGGCAGCAGCCGGACGAACATCGCCCCCAGGATCGCTCCGCGCAACGACCCAAGGCCGCCGACAAATACGATCGTGATGAATTGCACCGAAAGCAGCACATCGAACGCGTCGGGCGCGAGGTAGCGGACGTAATGCGCGAACAACGCCCCCGCCAGCCCGGTCATGCCTGCGCTGATCGCGAACACCAGGGTTTTGTACCGAGCAAGATGAATGCCCATGCTTTGGGCGGAAACCTCGCTGTCCCGGATCGCCACCATCGCCCGACCCATTGGCGACCGTAACAAATTGGCCGCGACCCAAAGTGCGAACACCAGCACCACCAACGAGACATAGTAGATGCCGGTGGCGCCTTCGATCGCAACGCCGAACACGTAGGGTGTCGGCACCGCGAACCCGTCGAAACCGCCGGTGACCGCGGTCCATTTCTGGAACACCGTGCCGACGATGCTGCCGAAAGCCAGGGTCGCGATCGCCAGGTACAACCCGCTCATGCGCAAGGTCGGCCGGCCGATCGCCGCGCCGCACATCGCGGACACCAGGCCGGCAAGCGGCAGGGTGACGAGAAAGGGGACGCCCTTGTCCAGCAGCACCGCATTGACGTATGCGCCGATGCCGAGGAACGCCGCGTGCCCCAGGCTGATCAAGCCGGTATAGCCGACCAGCAGCATCAGGCCGACACCGGCAATGGCGAAAATGAACACCGCGCCGAGTTCGCCGATGTAGAACTCACCCAACACCAGCGGGGCGATCAGCACCAGCCCCGCCAGCAGTCCGTACCAGAAGCGGTCGCCGTTATGCCGCCAAAGCGCGATATCCTGGCGATACTGGGTTTTGAACAGGTACCGCATCGGTCAGACCCGCTTTCCCATGCGTTCCGCGAACAGCCCCTGCGGCCGGACGAACAGCATCAGCAGGAGCACAACGTTGGAGGTCACCTCCTGGAACCCGGCCGGCAGGTCGTAACCGGCGAATTGCTCGACGATGCCGACGATAACGCCGCCGATCAGCGAGCCCGGAATGCTGCCGAAACCGCCGATCACCGCCGCGGCAAAGGCCTTGATGGCGAGGGTCCCCATGTTCACGTCGATCATGGAGACCGGGGACAACAGGATGCCAGCCAGGCACGCGACCCCGGCGCTGATGGCCCAGATCAAGGAAAAGATCGTACGCACCGGGATGCCCATGTAGTAGGCGGCAAGCTGATTCTGCGACGCCGCCTGCATCGCAACGCCGATCCGGGTCTTGCTGAAAAACAGATACAGGATGGCGCACAACAATACTGTGCCGACGATGATCGACAGATTGTCCTCGCCCAGCACCAGACTGCCGACATGGACTCGCTTATTGGTGAACGGCGTGTCGAAGCCGACCGAATCGTAACCCCAGGTGATCCCGGCCGCCGCGCGGAAAATAAAGCCGAGGCCGAGCGTCAGCATCACCACGGCAAATTGCGGCTGGCCGATGACGCGTCGCAGGATCAGCGCGTCCAACGCGTAGCCGAAGGCTGCGGTAATCAGGATCGCCAGTACGCCGCCGACCCAATAGGGCAAATGAAACTGCGTGATCAGGCTGAACGCGACAAAGCCGCCGAGCATCATGACATCGCCTTGGGCGAAATTCACCATCTCGGTCGCTTTGTAGATCAGCACGAAACCAAGGGCGATCAGGCCGTAGATACAACCGGACGCCGCGCCGTTGACGACGAGCTGCAAGATGCGCGCAGCGTCTTCCACTGCCGTAGGCCTCCCCTGCCCGTGGGCCAGCAAGCCCTTATTCTGATTGAGCGGGAGGATAGGGTGCGGTTTTGCGCGGCGTCAATCGACGCGTTCGGTCGTTGC
>DATARX010000010.1:0-5303 GCA_036263955.1 Rhodopila sp. | reverse complement strand
GTGGTCTAACGCCCGTACGCCGGATCCGTGAATGCGCCGTAAACCTGGCTGCGCGGGGCGAACGCGCCATAGGCCTGCGCCGCCGGGGCGAAATCGCCGTAGGCGGTTGGCGCGGCGGTCGGCGCCATCGGATGCAGGTCGCCGTTTTGCCAGCGCGCCATCACCAGGATGCGATATGCGTCGCCGATCGCCGGCGTTTCCGAATGGTAGGCGGCGATGGCGCGGGGCCAGTCCTTGCCGTCGGCATAGAGCGCGTTCAAAAACCGAGCGGCATATTTTGCATTGAGCAGCGGATCGAAGGCGTCATTGAGGGTCGCGAAGGCGTCGGGGTGATACATCAGGTTCACCTGGAGGCAGCCGACATCGACTGACTGCACGCCCCTCGCTCGCAGCGCCTTAACCGCGGCGACCGCTTGGTCCCGGGTTTCGAAGAATTGGCCTTCGCCCTCGGCGTTGATGGTCCAAGGCCAGGGGCGGAGGCGCCCTGAGGCCGGGTCGAGCCGCCCCGTCTCGGTCAGGCTGATCGCGCCCAACAGGCGGGGCGGCAGGCGCCCGACATATTCGGCCGTGGTGATGGCGGTTTCGCATAATGTGGCCGGATCGGCTTCGGTGTGGGGCGCCAGGGTCCGGGTTGATTCCACCGGTGCGGACCACGCAGCGGGCGGCAGTATGAGGGCGAGCAGAAGCGGGAGGCGGACCGGCGGGCGCATGCGGCGGCCTATACACGTGAGCGAGTACACACGCGAACGAGTACTCAGTGCCAAAACAATCGAAAAGGGGTTCTATCGCCATAATCCCGAATGCACAACGGTTCCCATTGTGGCGCCGCCTCGGTTTCGATTAACCGGCCGTGTGGCGTCACGGACCTGGTAGCCTTGGCGGCGAGATTGTCACGCTCCCTTTCTGATGATGGCGTGCCACGCGCTCGTGATCCCGCGTGCGAGAGGTTTACGATAACACGTCACGTGACAAAAAATGTGTCGCTCACCCTCCGCGGAACCGATCCAGGATGTCCGAAAGTCGGCCCTATTCACCGGAAGCACGCTTACCGTCCTGTTTGAAGGACGCCGCGGTGGCGCGCGTCAGCTTCGACGACCTGGCCCGCGTACCGGCGCAGCGCCTGGCCCGGTTGTTGCTGGACCGCGCGGCCGAGGACCCGACGCTGCTCGCCCGGCTGTACCAAACGATCGATGCCGGGCAAAAGACACGACGGCATGAGCCGCCTGCCATCGTTGGGGACAGCCCGGCGATGCGCCGGGTGACGGCCCTGGTGCACCGGTTTGAACAGACCGACGAACCGGTGCTGATCACCGGCGAAAGCGGCACCGGCAAGGAATTGCTGGCCCGCGCCATTCATGACGGCTCGCGCCGGTCGAGCGGCCCGTTTGTGGCGGTGAATTGCGCGGCGATCCCAGCCGGCCTGGTTGCGTCCGAATTGTTTGGCTACGAGAAGGGTGCCTTTACCGGCGCCGCTGCACGCACCATCGGTCAGATCGAGTATGCCAATGGCGGCACACTGTTCCTGGACGAGATCGGGGACATGCCGATCGACCTGCAGGGCCACTTGCTGCGGTTTCTGCAGGAAGGCCAGATCCGCCGGGTGGGTGGCCGCGACACGATCGCACTGGATGTGCGGATCGTGTCCGCCACCAATGTGCGGCTGGGTCAGGCAATCGCCGAAGGCCGTTTTCGCCAGGATCTGTTTTACCGGTTGAATGTGCTAACCCTGCCGGTGCCGCCGTTGCGCGAGCGCGCCGAGGATATCGCCCCGCTCGCCAGTCATTTCCTGCAGTTGGCGCGGCGCGACTTCGGTCGCCAGGTGGATGGGTTCTCGTCAGATGCCATGGTGGCGCTACGCCGCTATCGCTGGCCCGGCAATGTGCGGGAGCTGATGTCCGTGGTGCGGCGCGCCGTGGTCGTCGGCGACGGCCCGGTGATCGAAGCCGCGACGCTAATCGGCCTGGATGATCGGGCGGAGGCGACGCCGGTAACCGCAACGGTTGCGGCGAAACCCGGCTCCCCGGAAGAGCGGGCAACCCTGCTCGCGACGTTGGAGCGGACCGGCGAAAACATCACCTTGACCGCCGACGCGTTGGGCGTGTCGCGCGTGACGCTGTATCGCATGCTGCGCCGCCACGGCATCGTCCTGAAACGTGGGATGGCGGAGGCCCCGATCGTTCGGCGGCCGCAGCACGCGCACGGATAGTTTCTTTTGTGTCATGGATGGTGGTTCGGCGGACACGGGCGTATTGCGCCCAGGCTGGCCGTGCTAGTATCCGATCGCAGAGTAGCGTGAGTCGCACCGTGACCACGATTCGCCGCGTGAATCGGATACTTCAAGCACAACACGACGTATCGCGCTTGTCTTATGCGCGATACTAGCCGCCTCGATGCAATTCGATCAGTGCCAGAATGGCCGGAAGAGATGACATTTCGTCTGATACGAAACCGTCTTTGCAGCGTGCGAGTACCCAAGCCGACCCCTGTCGCACGAGCAGCCAGGACGCCTGGCTGCTGCCGGCCTCAAAAACGCCAACGATCGCGCCTGCGCCGAGGACGCCCCATGGGCGAACCGAAAGATCCAAGGCGGCATCGATTCCACCGATCCCGGCGCGATCCAGCCAGTCCGACAGGATCTGCTGGTCGGCATCGTCGAGTCCCGTGAATGTCCCTGTTCCTGGCACCCAGGTTTCCTCGCCCCGGCCGGCGGTGAAGCGAATACCATCAATTACCGCAAGGCTCATGCCAACAGGTCCCAGGCTCTGGCATGGCGATCGCAACCCATCATTCGCCCCATTCTCCAGACGGATACGAGCGAGGAATACACGGCCGCGACAACCAACTTGTTCCCATGTCGGCCTTCAGGTTGCCGGGCCAACACCATGCCACGGTAAAACGGCGCCGGTGTTCCCGGCGCCGCTGTCGCGTCAGCGTCCGGTCGCGGTCGCTCCCGTGGTGACCACGGCGCCGGTGGAGTTGACTTGATTGAGCAAATAAGAGAACCCGAAATTGGGGTTCGCGAACTGGCCGATATACTGGTTGTAGAACTGATAGACCTCGGCGATGCCCATCTTCGGCACATAGACCACGTCATACGGAGCCAGCCGGACATCGCCATTCGGGTCGATCCCCTGGCGGACCGCCTTCCATTTGACGTGTAGGAACTCGGGCTTGTCGTCCGCCCCGCGGCGGATAATGAACACCGAGGTATCATCGCTGCTCAGTTTGGTACCCCCGGCCCGCGCGACTGCCTGCGACAACGTAAGGGTCGGCCCAACGGTGATGAATTCACCTGGAGTATTGACCTCACCGCCGACGTAGACGCGGGTCGGGGCGAACGATTTGACCACGACGGAAACGCGCGGATTCTGCAGATCATGGGCATAGACGCTTCGTAACGAATTCGCGAGATCGGCCGGTGTGCGACCAAGGGCGGCCATGTCCGGGACCGCCGTGGTGGAAATATGGCCGTCCGGGCGGACCGTCACTTCCTCGTTCAGCTCCGGGTTCAACAACAGCCGAACCTCCAGAACATCACCGACCTGGATGCGATAGGGCGGTAGCGCGGTTGCGCTGACCGGCAAAGGCGCAGGCTGCATCGGAGCCGGCGGCAGTGTTGGCACCGGCGAGCAGCCCGCCAGCGCGACCGCCCCCGCCAAAACGATTCCGGCCGTGCCAGCCGCTCGGTTTTTCCGGCCGAACCGTCCGGTTTCATTGCGCGTAAAGACCATTGGGGTGGCTTCAGTCATGTTTTGAACCCTTATCGGAATGTTCAGCGAAGGTGGGAGAGGCAGTATTGAACAGCTTTCCTGAACGCGTGTGGAACCGGTCACGCCCCAAAACCGGGCGAGACCCTGGTGAAATGATCACGCTCAGGACAGCAGCAAATGCCGTGCCAACCCGATGCGGGATATTCCGCGCCGTCGATTGCCCCCGTTTACGTAATGGCGGCGTCAAGTGTTGCGTGCGGCATTTGTCTTGGCGGAGATCCTTGGATTCACTGCAAAGGTGACTCGCTGATTGTGCCACATGATCGGGCGCTTTTCGCGGTCCGAACCCGTACGGCGATACGATGCCGGGCCAGCGTTTCGCGCGGGCAAATCGCGTCTTGGCGCAGCGCCTGCGGCGAAAATACCCTAGCGCGGCGGATACGCGGGGGCGTAACCGGACGCGCGCCTTTCCGTTTCCTGCATTTGCGGGCTCACCGCGGCCCCGGATATGTCGGCAACGGCGACATCGACATAGCGTCGGCTCAACGCAACGTCATTCGCGCTCAAGGCATCAAGCGCGTGTGCGACGTCCGAGGCCCCTTTCCCGGCCGCCTGCGGCTCATCGCCAGGTGCATCGACCGGGCGGAAGACAAGTTGCAACTGCGCTTCCTGCAGCAACCGGCGGGCGTCCTCGATTTGGCCATTGATTAAAGCGGTGCGCGCAGCAGCCAGGCGGGGCAGCGAGGGCGACGGCGCGCGCGGTCTGATTTCCTGCGCGGGCGCTGGCGGCGTGTCCGCCGGAAGCGTCGGGGCGGGCGTGAGTTGCCGCAACCGAGCGAGGACGGACTGCGTGTCCTCAGCCGAGGGCCGTGGCTGCTGCGGCAACGGCGGCGGCGGCGGCGGTCGCTGGGCTATTGCCTTGACGGGAGGCGACCTGAACGGTTCGGACCGGGAGGGGGCCGATTTTGCCGTCTCTGATTTAGCGAGTTCGGCTTTGGCTAATTCTGATTTGGCTAATTCTGATTTGGCTTGGTCAGATTTGGCTTGGTCGGATTTGGCCTGGTCCGATTTGGCCTGGTCGGATTTGGCCTGGTCGGATTTGGCTTTGGCGGGTTCGCCGGCAAATTCGTGGCGTTCAGGGATCGGGATCGGCGGTGGCTCCGGCATCGGTGCCGCGACCACGGGCGCGGTGACGCGTAAATCAGGCTGTGGCGTGGATGCCGCTGCCGCGGGAGGCGCTTCGGGGACGGCAGGGGCGGCCGGAGCAGATGCGACCACAGCCGGTGGAGCGGATGCGACCGCGGCCGGTGGAGCGGATGCGACCGCGGCCGGTGGAGCGGATGCGACCGCGGCCGGTGGTGCGGATGCGACCGCGGCCGGTGGTGCGGAGGTCACTGAGCCGGACGACCGAGCGGTCGGGGCGCCGGGCGTCGTGGGCGCCTGGGATGAAGCCGTGGGCCCCGCCGGGGACGCCGGTATTGCCGGCCCAGGATTCGTGGGCGCGGGTGGCTCCGTGGCCCGGCCCTGACGATCAGCGGAGCCCTGCTGCCGGCCCTGACCCTCAGCGGAGCCCTGCTGAAGGTGTGCGACCTG
>DATARX010000003.1:0-21975 GCA_036263955.1 Rhodopila sp. | reverse complement strand
GTTGTTAACCAAATCTTTGCAATTGGTGGCGATGCTGGCTTGGCCGGCAGTCGTCGCCGCTGAAAATCAGCGCGGCGTCCGGTTCCGTTCATCCCCGGCTTCATGGCGGCACAATGCCGGCCGTTGGGTCCAGCGTTCGTGGAACCAACCAATGCTGATTAAACGTTTCTGTTCCGCTTTGCTTTTGACCGCGGGCGCGGTGGCGCTGAGCGGGTGTGTCGCGGTGCCACTGGCGCAGATGGCGGTGTCGCAGGCCGCTCCGGCAACCGCGCCGTGCGCGGCCGGTACGGGTTGTCAGACCGGATTGGCAGGGGGCGGGTTCGGGGCGATGTCGAAAGGCGTCAGTGACTCGTTCCGCCAGTTGACCAGCCTGGCCGCGGACAGCACGCCGCTCGCTCCGACCGCTCCGACCGCTCCGACCGCTCCGGCCGCTCCGACGAAATGAGCCGTCACGGGAGCATCTTGCGCATGAAAATCGTGCCGGCGACCGGGGTGTCGTAGTAGGGCGGCGTGATTTCGAACCCCAGGCGGCGATACAGCGCCTGGGCCGTGTGCATTGTGGGCAGTGTGTCCAGGCACATAGTCCGGTAGCCGGCGGCGGTGGCGGCCTGGACGGCGGCGACGGCCAAGGCGTGGCCGACGCCGGTTCCGCGGGCGGCGGGCCGGGCGTAGAGACGCTTCATCTCGCAGGCGCCTGGTTCGGCCAGTGGGCGCAACGCGACACAGCCGAGGGGTTCGTCGACCGGAGAGACCGCCAGCAGCAGCGCGCCGGCAGGAGGGACATAGGGACCGGGCAGTGCCGCGACTTCGGCCTCGAACTGCTGATAGGACAGGTCCACCGCTAGCGATGCGGCGTATTCGCGGAATAGCGCGGCAATGACTGCCATTTCATGCGGCTCGGCCGGACGGATGATGAAGCGGCGGTCCATGCCGTCCCGTCACCGCTTGGCGAAATCGATCAGCGCGGCGAAGCCGGTTTCGGTGCCGACCGCCAACTGGGTTGAGTCCTGGCTCCAGACCAAGCTGCTGACCGGGCCGTGACCGGGCGGCACAACCGGCAGAATGCGTGAGGACTCAATGTCCGCCACCACGACGAGACCGTCAGTGAAGCCGCCGGCCACGATCTCATTTTTCGGGTTGCAGGCAACCTGGGTGCAGATGATGCCGTCGCCGCCGGCGAGTTCCAATGGCGCCTTGCCCATCGGGCCGCCACCGAAAAACGGCCACAGCACCATCGCGTCGGCACCGCTGCTGGCCATCCATTTGCCGTTGCGGGTGAACGACAGGCTGGTGGTCTTGGCGGGGTAGCCGCTCATGCGCATGTGCTGGCCGTCGGGGAGTTTCCAGCCGTGCAGGGCGTTTTCCTGCATGGCGGTGACCACAGCCTCCCCTTCCGGGTGGATGATGATCCCGGTGTGGCTGCCCTTCCACTCCAGCTTGCGCGGGGTATCGGTCTTGGCGGCGACGAACCAGAGCGAGGCGCCGTTATAGTGGGAAGCGCCGATGCGCTTGCCCTTGCCGTCGAAAACCAGGCCGGTGACGGTCGACGGGTGGGTCAGTGTTTTGAGGATCTGACCGGACTGGTCGAACAGCCGCACGACCTTGCCGGCACTGGCCGCGATCAGCCCCCTGTCCTTGTCGAGCGCGTAGGTGGCGACATGCTCGACCCATTTCATGCCGAAGTCGCCGATGGTGGCGACGGTGCCGTCGGCGGCGATACGGTTCAGTTTGCCGTCGTCGCCGGCGGAGATGAAGCCGCCGCCGGTCGGGTCCTCGGCAAAGTCAAGAATGGCGCCGTCGTGGGCGGTGATTTCGGCCCAGGTGTCGGAGGCGCCGACAGTCGCCAGGCGCACGGTACCGTCGCCGAGGGCGAAGCCAACTCGCCGACCGTCCCGGGAGAACCGGGCGGCGACGACGAAGGCACCCAGATCGCTGGATTTGCCGCGGGTTTCCAGCAGGAAATCGGCTCGGGCGGACTGGCTCATGCTTGGGTTTGCTTTCTGGTCTTCATGGGCAGTCAGGGTTCTTGTTCGCGTCTGGCGTCGCAAGGCTTAGGTGGTCGGTCCAACCCTCGCTCGCGTGCTCGCTCGCCCGACCATGACACTTTAGGGAACGGGCCGCGCCACTTCCGAGGGCCGATCTTAGTCGGCCGCGCAGCTTTCGAACCCGCGGCGAAGTTGGGGCCGGTTGAGGTTGCGGCCGATGAAGACGAGGCGGCTGGTCTTCGGGTCTTCCGGTTTCGCGGCACCGATGAAGTCGCCGTCGGCGATCATGTGCACGGCCTGGAAGGCGAAGCGCCGATCTTCGTTGGCATAATGCAGGATGCCCTTGGTGCGCAGCAGATCGGCGCCCTTGTCCTGCAGGAGCAGACCGATCCATGCGTTGAACTTCTCGGGATCGATCGGCTTTTCGACCTCGAAGCTCATGGAGGAGACATCCTCGTTGTGCTCGTGGTCGTCGTCGCCATCGAGGAAATTGGGGTGCATCGACAGGATGCGCTGCAGGTCGAAGGCGCCGCGGTCCAGCACCTGCTCGATCGGCACGCCGGCGCGCTGGGTGCGGTGGATGATGGCGAAGCGGTTGATCTGGCGGATGGTGGCCTCGACCGCGTCCAGTTCCTCTGGGGTCACCAGGTCGGTCTTGTTCAGCACGATGACGTCGGCGAAGGCGATCTGATCGGCGGCTTCGTGGCTGTCGGCCAGGCGCGCCGGCAGGTGCTTGGCGTCAACGACGGTGACGATCGCGTCCAGGCGGGTCTTGGCCTTGACCGTGTCGTCGACGAAGAAGGTCTGGGCGACAGGGGCCGGGTTGGCCAGGCCGGTGGTCTCGATAATGATACCGTCGAACTTGTCGCGGCGCTTCATCAGGCCGCCGACGATGCGGATCAGGTCACCGCGCACGGTGCAGCAGATGCAGCCGTTATTCATCTCGAACACTTCCTCATCGCTGTCCACGACGAGGTCGTTGTCGACGCCGAGTTCGCCGAACTCATTGATAACGACGGCGTATTTGCGTCCGTGATTCTCGGTGAGGATGCGGTTGAGCAAGGTGGTCTTGCCGGCGCCGAGATAGCCGGTCAGCACCGTCACCGGCACCTGCGTGCCAAGGGGCGTATTCGTGTCAGCCATGATCACTTGGCTCCTGCGCTGTTTGGAGCAGCAATATAGGTGTCACGCGGGCCGTCAACCATGTTCGGTGGGGCCGCGCATGGCTGTGACGCGGAATGGGGCGGGCGAGGCCTACATCCGGCGGCCGGCGGTAGCGGGCATTGCGTGAACCACCGCGACGGATCCGTTGCGGACGCAATGACTGACTGGATTGGCCAGCCGACCATCGATCCGGTGTTGTCCAGGACCATCGCGCGTTCCAAGCCTGTCACCTGCCGCGTCGCCTGGGACGCCGTCGAGACAGGGGCCTGGGAAATCCCCAGAACATTCATGAATGCCGTTGGAAGCAGGCCGTCCGCCTCCAGCGACATCGTGGTCGGGGAACATGGGTCTGTCCGCAACACCTGCATTCGCGGTTGGCAAGCCGCCGATTGGCACCATCAAATTTATCCGGGAGAAACAATAAGCCATTGCGGAGAGGCTGTTGCCTCACTCCAAGGCCTGGATGGCGGCGATGCAATCTGTGTCGCGAGCAAGCACCCTGCCCTACCGCGCGAAACGCGCGACTGGCCGGCCTTCGATCACCGCCATCCGCAGCGCCGCAAGTTGGCTCGCAATCACCGGCACGTCGAACTGCCGGGCGCGTTGCCGACCAGCCTCGACCAAGGCCGCGCGCCGGCTTTCATCGGTCGCGAGCATCCGGATCGCCGCGGCGATCCCGGCGGGTTCGTCCGGATTGGCGTAGATGGCGGCATCGCCGGCGACTTCCGGCAGGCCACCGCGGGGCGAACAAATCAGGGCTGCGCCGCTGGCCAGGGCCTCCAGCGCCACCAGGCCGAATGGTTCGGGCCAACGGCTGGGCACCACGACGATAGCGGCGCGCGCCATCGCGGCCAGCACCTCGGGGTGATCGCGATAACCGATCATGCGGACGTTGGCGGCTTCGGCGGCGGCGCGGACCATTTGAACGAAGCCGGTCTCGGGACTGTCGAAGCTGAACCGGTCGGCGCCGATGATTTCCGCCGACCAGCCGGGAAGGCAGGGCAGCGCGGTCGCGCAGGCGGACACGAACGCGTCCGGCGCTTTGTCGGCGACGACCCGGCCGGCGAACAGGATCAGCCGCTCCCGCCGGCGAGGGCCGGGAATTTCATTGAGATCCAGGCAATTGTGCAGCACCACCGGGTCGCGAGCCGGGACGGCCACGCCGTCGAGGAAGCGTTGCCGTAGATATTCGGACGCGGTGAAGACCCCTGCCAGCCGGTGCAGCAAGTCCGCCCGCTCGTTTGCGGAGGCTGCCGCGCGCATGCCCTGCGGATCGTTGCCCAGGCCGAGGATGACAGGGAGGCCCGGCAGCCGGCCGGCGAGGGCCAGCGCGATTTCGGGCCGGTTGTGGACCTCGACCAGGGCGGGGCCGATGTGCCGGAGCAGGTTGGCGACGGCGGCGGCATAGCGGACATTGGTACTGCCGAATGGCCAAAGCGCCGGCGAGACGGGACGAAAATCGACGCCAGGGAAGATGGGGCCGTCCTGCTTGCCGCCAATGATGACGGTCTGGAACCCTGGTGTTTGCGCCAGGCGACGCACCAGCAGGCCGATCGCGCCGGTGCGGCCCGGGCCGAAGCCTTCCCGCGGCGGCAATACGACAGCGACTTTGATTGGGGTTGGGGGCATCGGCGGGTCCGCTATACAGCGGCATCCACCGATGCGCCATTAGGGGCCCCACGCGTCCCTATATAGAAGCAGAACGATTTGTGGAGATCAGCATGAGCACCGGGTTTATCGTCGTCGCGATCGTTGTCCTGCTGATATTGGCGCGATCGATCCGCATCGCCTCGGAATGGCAGCGCGCGGTCATTCTTCGGCTCGGGCGGTTTCATGCGGTGGCAGGACCGGGGATTTACCTGGTGTTTCCAATCATCGATGCCGTCGCGCAGGTGATCGACCTGAGGATCCAGACCACCATGATCACGGCCGAACAGGCTCTGACCAGAGATACCGTGGCGGTCGGGGTCGATGCGATCGTGTTCTGGCAGGTCGAGAACGCGGAATCCGCCGCTATCCGAATCGCCAACTACCGGGAGGCGATCGAGCGGGTCGCGCAGACCAGCCTGCGCGAGATGATTGGTGCCACCGACCTGTCGAAGCTGCTGTCGGACCGGAAGACCGCGGATGAGCAACTTCGGATCACGATTACCGCGAAAACCACCAGTTGGGGCGTGACGGCGCGCAGCGTGGAAATCAAGGACGTCGCGATCCCGCGGGAACTGCAGGACGCGATGAGCCGGCAGGCGCAGGCAGAGCGGGAAAAGGATGCACGGGTGACCCTGGCCTCGGCCGAGACGGCGATCGCCGAACAGATCCTGGAGGCGGCGAAGCTGTACGGCAGCGACCCGAACGCGCTGAAGCTACGGCAGATGAACCTGCTATACGAGATGAACAAGGAGCGCGGGACGACCGTGCTGATCCCGACCGACATGGCCAGCAGCCTGGGGACGGTGGTGGCCGTGGCGCGGGCGGTGCAGGGCGATTCCGCCTGATTTTTGGGCATTCGCGAGCGGTGCCCACTTATGTGGCAATTTTGCAACGCAAAACGGGGGGCGGCGATAAATGCTGCGTCGCAGCAAATTAACGCTTGCATGCTGCAGCGGCGAAGGCCATTCTTCAACTCGCAGACGCGCTTAGGCGCACTGCTTTCTTGGACGTTTCCTCCCTAAACTTCGGCGGTGCCACAAGCACCGCCGTTTTTTTGCCGAGAATGGGAAAGCGCCGAGGGGAATAAGCCGAGGGGATCACTTCAGCTGGCGTGTCCCCGCGGGATTTTCGATAGCCTCATACCAGCCGGCGCTCGCCGACCGGTATAAGGGTCTCTTTTCCCGTAACGCCGCTGGCCAAGCCGGCGCATAGACCGCTCAGCTCAAGCGCCGACCGGTCGTCGTTGAACAGCCGTTGTTAAAAGGTATCGTCGGAACTGCCGCCGCTGTCCCAACTGCTGTCACCGCCACCGCTGTTGTCGGTCCACGACGAGTCGCTGCTGTTGCTATTGTCGGTCCACGACGAGTCGCTGCTGTTGCCATTGTCGGTCCAGGACGCGTCGCTGCCGCTGCCCGACTGATCCCAGCTACCGTTGTCCACGTAGTCCTGGTTCCCGGCCGGCGCGGCGCCACCGCCCTGGCCCCAGGTACCGGTATCGACGTAATCCTGACCGGGCGCGCCGGGCGTCGCCCACGGGCCGCCTGCTGCCTCACCTCCGAAGCCGCCGCCATAACCCTGGTGCGGCGAGAACAGGTTCATGAGCGCCTGGCCGGCCACCATGCCGCCGGCGACGCCCGCGGCGGTTGTCAGCGCCGACCCAAGGAAGCCGGAGCCGCCGCGCTGCTGGAACATGCCCTGCTGATAATTCGGCGGATATTGAGGCGGCGGAGGCGCTGCCTGCTGATAATACGGCTGTTGCGGCTGGCCGCCTTGGTATCCGGCTTGACCACCCCACCGCGGATCGCCTTGCGGCGACGCGGCTTGCGGGCGGCTTGCCCCGCCACCAAACAGGCCACTGAAAAAGCCGCCGCCCGGCTTGCCGCCGGATTGCTGGGCCTGTTGCGCCGCTTGCTGCGAAGCCTGTTGGGCTGCTTGCTTCGCTTGCTGCAGTTCCCACTCCAACCGCTGAATGCGGTTCTGCGCCTCGGCGAGGGCATGTTCCTGCACGAAGGCAAGTTGGGTGACGCGATAGCGGGCTTCGGGGTATTGATTGAATGCCTGCGCGATGTAGGCGTCGGCGTCGCGGTCGACCGGCGGCAGCGCCGGCTGGGTCGCGGGGACCGATCCGGCGGCAAAACCCGATTGCTGGGTGGCGCCGCCCACGCGGGCGATAAATTGGCTGATAATGTCGCGTTCTTCGTTCGTCATGGGGGCCCCTATCGGTCTGTCGGAACGACCCGAACCCGCCGAATGTGGCGCCGATCGGTGTCCGGTTCAATGGTGCGATGCAAATCGCCGCGCGGCGCGTCTCGGCACCTGAAACCTCGGTCAGTCGGACATCCCGAAGTCCACCGGCAAAAGGATGTCGAGGGGGTAGCGTCGCCGGGATCGGCGGCGGTGGTTCGGCGCGGCGGATCGTATCCATCGCTTCGCGATCGAGGATCGACTGGCCGCACCTTGTCTTAATCCAGACGCCGAGCACGGTCCCATCCCGCGCCATCGCGAACATCACCCAGAAAAGCGGCGACCAAGAGCAGAAAGCGGTTCAGATCCCAACCCATCTTCCACGCCCCCCTGGTGTCACCCTGCTCAGGCGATACGCCGCGTTATGCCTGGCCGCATCCGCTGCCCGCCCGCTGCGGTCGGACAGGCAGTCCTGCTGATATGACAATTTTTCCTGCCACAGAGCGAACCGTTCTGGCAGTTTTTTTTCGACGAACCGTGGTGCCGCCGCGACTGACGCTTCCCGGCAATCGGCTGCCAGGCCCGAACGCCGGTCGACATCCCATGCACTTTGTCGTCTGGTCGAATGGACGCTGAAGACCGGTCAGTCCGCCATGCGCTCAACCCCATAGCCTTCGTCGGCGATCGCTGCGATGACCTGGCTGGCGTCTGCGGTGCCGGTCACGCTGACCTCCCCGGTCTCGAGGCTGACATCGACCTGCGCCTGCGGGGCCACGCTTTGCACCGCCCGGGTGACCGCCTTCACGCAATGGCCGCAGGTCATGCCCACTACTTTAAACTTCAACATTCGAAGAACCCTTCTGCAAGCAAGCAGGCCGACAGATAGGGTTTCCCACCGTCGGAAGGTCAACCAACCCAATTACAGGTTCTTGCCTGGCCCCCATGTCCTTCCCGCAACGCTGGACCCGGAATACCGACTTGACCTTCCCATCGCGGGAATCCCCATCAATGGCTTTGAAATGCGAGGAGTGAGGTCAATGCCTGGCAGCGAAGAACTCGACTTCCGGATCGACGGGATGACCTGTGCGGCCTGCGTCGGCCGGGTTGAGCGAGCGATTCAGAAAGCTCCGGGGGTTGCGGCGGTGGCGGTGAATTTGGCCACCGAGCGGGCGAGGGTCACGTTTGATCCTGGTGGCAAATCGGATGCCGGGGCGATCGAAGCCGCGATTACCGCGGCCGGCTACAAAGCCACCGCCGAAACCGTCGAACTGGCGATCGCGGGCATGACCTGCGCCGCCTGCGTGGGGCGCGTCGAGCGGGCGCTTCGGCGCGTGCCGGGTGTCGTGTCGGCGGACGTCAATCTGGCGACCGAACGCGTTCGGGTGACGCTGCATGGGGTTTCCGAAGATCAACTGGTCGGGGCGGTCGAAGCCATCGGCTACGGCGCGCGGCCGTTGCACGAGCACGGCGGCCAGGAAGCGACGGTTGACGCCGAACGGGCGCGCGCCGCGCGGCGCGATCTTCGCAATGTTATCATCGCCGCCGTCCTGAGTGCGCCGCTGCTGGTTCCGATGCTGCTTGGCGGGCGCGTGATGCTGCCGGGCTGGTTTGAACTCGCGCTGGCGACGCCGGTACAGTTCTGGCTGGGGGCGCGGTTCTATCGGGCTGGCTGGAAGGCGCTGCGCGCCGGTTCGGGCACCATGGACCTGCTGATCGCGCTGGGAACCTCCGCGGCTTATGGGCTCAGCGCCTACAAGCTGGCGACCACGTGGTCCGACGCCAGTGCGGCGGCGCCGGGGTTATATTTTGAGGCATCGGCCGTCGTGATCACCTTGGTGCTGTTCGGCAAATGGCTGGAGGCGCGGGCCAAGCGGCAAACCGGTGCCGCGATACGCGCCTTGATGGCGCTGCGGCCGGAACGGGCGCGATTGCGGGCCGCCGATGGGTCGGAATCCGAGGTGCCGATCGGACAGATCCGCCACGGCGACCTTGTCGTGGTGCGCCCCGGCGAGCGCATTCCGGTCGACGGAACAGTCCAGGAGGGCGCCAGCGCGGTCGATGAATCGCTGCTGACCGGCGAGAGCCTGCCGGTTGCGAAAGCGGCGGGCGCCCGCGTCACCGGCGGCGCGGTGAACGGCGACGGGCTGCTGGTGGTCGAGACGACGGCGATCGGCGCGGAGACGATGCTGGCGCGCATTGTGCGCCTGGTGGAAACCGCGCAGGCCGGTAAGGCCCCGATCCAGAAGCTGGTGGATAAGGTGGCGGCGATCTTCGTGCCGGTGGTGCTGGCGATCGCGGCGCTCACCGCGCTTGGCTGGTGGTTTGTCACCGGCAACGTGGAGACCGCGATCCTGAACGCCGTCGCGGTGATGGTGATCGCCTGTCCGTGCGCGCTCGGCCTGGCGACGCCGACCGCGATCATGGTCGGCACCGGCGCCGCGGCCCGCAACGGCATCCTTTTCAAGGACGTCGATGCCCTGGCGACCGCACATGGCGTGCAGGTCGTCGCCTTCGACAAGACCGGCACGCTGACCGAAGGCAAGCCCGTGGTCGTCGCGCTGGAACCGGCGCGCGGTCAGGACCGGACCAGCGTCCTGCGGATCGCGGCGGCGATCCAGGCGGGCAGCGAGCATCCATTGGCGCGCGCGGTTCTGCGCCATGCCGCGGAAGCCGGCATCCCCAGCGACCGGGCCAGCAATGTGCGCGCGCTGCCGGGTCGCGGCATGGCGGCCGAGGTGCGGGGGCGCGCGGTGCAGTTGGGCAGCCGGCGGCTGCTGACGGAAAACGACGTCGAACCCGGCTCACTGGCTGGTCGTGCGGCGGCACTGGAAGCCGAGGGTCGCACCGTCTCCTGGTTGTTGGATGTGTCCGGTGCGCCGACCCAGGTGCTGGGACTGATCGCATTCGGCGATGCCGTGAAGACCAGCGCCGCTGGCGCGGTCGCAGCGCTGCGC
This sequence comes from Rhodopila sp., assembly GCA_036263955.1. GTDB lineage: Bacteria > Pseudomonadota > Alphaproteobacteria > Acetobacterales > Acetobacteraceae > Rhodopila. The sequence goes on along the minus strand of DATARX010000003.1, from coordinate 12,038 downwards.
GCGGCCGGGCTGCACACGGTCATGTTGACCGGCGACAACGCCGGCAGCGCGCAGGCCGCCGGCCACGTGCTCGGTCTGGATGAAATCGTGGCCGAGGTGTTGCCGCAGGACAAAGCGTCGGCGATCGCGCGGCTGCGACAGGGCGGACGGATCGTCGCCATGGTCGGGGATGGCATCAATGACGCCCCTGCCCTGGCCGAGGCCGATATCGGCATCGCCATGTCAACTGGCACGGATGTCGCCATGCACGCCGCCGGCATCACGCTGATGCGTGGCGATCCCGCGCTGGTGGCGGGTGCACTGGATATCTCCCGCCGCACCTACACGAAGATCCGGCAGGGGCTGTTCTGGGCCTTTGCTTACAACGTGATCGGGATCCCGCTGGCCGCGTCGGGCTATCTGAATCCGATGATTGCCGGGCTGGCGATGGCGTTCTCCAGCGTCAGCGTGGTGACAAATGCCCTGCTGCTCCGTGGGTGGCAGCCGCTGGGCCTGCCGCGGATCGGGACGGCGCGGGCGAACCGCGCGTCCGATGCGGCGCCCGAACCGGCCAGCTATCGACGGGCGGCCTTAACCGGGCGTGCCACCGAAACCAGACCGCAATCATCATGAGCAAAACCCGGTCATTTCAAACGTCACACTATCCCTGCCGCCGCGATATCCTGGCAGCAAGTGTCGGCATAGCCGGTGGTGCCGCGGCCGGTGGCCTGGTCCGTCCGACGCGTGCGGCGGCGCCGCTCCGGCTGGTCGCCGGGACGAGAACCATCGAGGTCAACGGCAAAGCCGCATCGGTTTTCAGGCTCACCGGTCCGGACGGCAAGTCGTGCCTGACGCTGGCGCCGGGCGAGCGGTTCAACGTGTCGCTGGCCAACGCCACAAACGATCCGACGATCGTGCATTGGCATGGGCAGTTGCCACCCTGGACGCAGGATGGTTTCCCTTGGAAGCAGACGCCACCGATCGCCGCTGGCGCCACGCGAAACTACGATTACGCGCCGATCCCGGGCACATACTGGATGCACTCTCACCATTGCATGCAGGAGCAATTGCTGATGGCCGCGCCGCTGATCGTCCACACCGCGGCGGACCGGCGGGAGGACCGGCAGGAGGTCGTGCTGATGCTGCATGATTTCAGCTTCCGCTCGCCCGAGGCGTTACTCGCCGATCTGACGAAAGCCCCGGTGGGCAATGGTACGTCAACTGGCAAGGGCATGGCGATGGCTCCTGGCATGGCGTCGGATGGATCGACGGGTATGGGATCCATGCGAATGGGATCGATGCCTATGAAGGTCACGAACCCGGCCAGCATGAAGATGGATCTGAACGACGTCACGTTCGATGCCTATTTGGCCAACGACCGCACGCTGGCGGATCCGGAAATCGTCCGCGTGGCGTCGGCGGGTCGCATTCGGTTGCGCGTGATCAACGGTGCCGTCTCGAGCCAGTTCTGGCTCGACTTTGGCGGCCTGGACGGGATTGTCGTTGCCGTCGACGGGCATGCGGTGAAACCGGTGCTGGTGCGGCGCCTGCCGCTGGCGATGGCGCAACGCGTCGACATTTTGCTGGACTTACCGGGATCCGGGGCGTTTCCGATCCTGGCGCAGGTCGAGGGCGAGCACGCGCGCACCGGCATCGTCATCGCCACCCCCGGTTCGCCGGTGACACGACTTGCGCCGGACGCGGACACCGAAGCCCCGCCGGTCGATCTCTCGCTCGAGCGGGTTCTGCGTTCGGCCGTGCCGCTGGTGCCGCGTCCGGTGGACGTCCATCACCGCATGACGCTGTCAGGCGGTATGAGTCCCTACGCGTGGTCGATCAACGGGGAGTACTGGCCGAAGGTGACGCCGCTGATGGTGGCATCGGGCCAGCGCGTGGCCATCGACATGATCAATCAGTCGATGATGGCGCATCCGATGCATCTGCACGGCCATGCCTTCCAGGTGGTCGCGTTGAACGGCACGCGCATCGCGGGCGCGGTACGCGATACCGTGCTGGTGCCGCCTATGGGGCAGGTGCGGATTGCCTTCGACGCCAACAATCCGGGGCGCTGGGCGTTCCACTGCCACAACCTCTATCATATGATGGGCGGCATGATGACGGAGTTGCGGTACCCGAACATCGTGTGACGTTGGGGCACCGGTTGGTATCATGCGTTACAAAGCCACCGCCAGGGCGTCGTATTCGTACAGCCAGTCATAGCGCTGCTTGATTTTCGCCGGCTGAAACTCGCGTTCGACGTAGGCCGCGGCGCCGTCGGGACTGCCGAGTGCCGGGTTATGGAAGCGTCTGGTGTTGTCCGACGATCCGCGGACGATCGCGGCGGTGCGTTCCAGGCGGGCGTTTTCGTAGCGGCGCAGCGCGTCCTCGGGATTGGCGGACAGGTCCAGGCAGCGGGCGATGACGACCGCGTCCTCCAACGCCATGTTGGCGCCCTGGGCCAGGAACGGCAGGGTCGGGTGCGCCGCGTCGCCCATCACGCAGACGCGTCCTTGGGCGTAATGATCCAGCGGTTCACGGCCCAGCAGAGCCCATTTGTAGGGCGTATCGATGTTGCGGATGATGGTTTTGACGTCTTCATGCCAGTTGGCGAGGTCGCGCAGGCATTCCTCCCTGCTGCCTGGTTCGTTCCAGGACTCGACACGCCAGTCATCACGCTCCACCACCCCAACGAAATTGAGGATCTCTCCGCGCCGCAGCGGATATGTGACGGCGTGGCCGCCGACGCCCAGCCAGTTGGCGCCGACCAGGCGGCGTTGATGCGGCGGCAGCCGTTCCATCGGCACCAGGCCGCGCCAGGCCATGATGCCGGTGAACCGGGCCGCGCCCCCTGCCCCGGGTCCGGCGCCCACCATCTGCTGGCGGACACGGGAATGGACGCCGTCGGCGCCGATCAACAGGTCTCCGCTCACCTGTTCGCCGTTGGCCAGATGTAGGATGACGCTGTCGCCGGCAGGTTCGAAGCCGACGCATCCGTTTCCGGTCAGAATCGAACCGGGACTGGCCGAGCGGACAGCATCCAGCAGGACCTTATGGAAATCGCCGCGGTGCACCATCCAATAGGGTGCGCCGAACCGCTCGACCGAGGTTTCGCCAAGGTCGAACACCGGCCAGGTCTGCCCCGTTGTGCCAAGCCGGATCTCCTTGCCGGTGGCGGCGCAGACGATTTGTCGCATGGCGGTTTCCAGGCCGAGGGCAATCAGAACACGGGTGCCGTTCGCCCCGAGTTGCACCCCGGCGCCAACCTCCCGCAGTTCCGTCGCCTGCTCAAAGACGCGCACCTGGTGTCCGCGCTGAATCAGCGCCAGCGCCGCGGTCAGCCCGCCCAGGCCGGCGCCAGCTATCAGGATATCCGCCACGCTCGTTTTTCCCCCTGTTTTTCCGGCGTTATGCCGCCTGCCTCGGTCTTATCGGGGCGCGTGAAGCCGGTCCAGTCGCGCGGCGACATCCTGCCCCCTCGCTCGCCCAGCCATGACGGCCAGCTTGGGGCTGGCCGCCACAGCGCGCGTGTGGCTGGCGGTTACGATGGAAGGAGGGCAACCATTACGGTCAGAGGGACCGGACGAGGCCGGCCGGCAAAACTATTTTGCCCCGCGCCCGCCCAGTACACTGCGCCCGCCCAGTACGCCGCGATCGCCCAGTACACCGCGACCGGCCCAGTACACCGCGACCTGCCCGGCATCGGCTTGTCCCTTCCCCGCGGCGATCACCTCGTCATACACCTTCAGCGCCGCTGCCGCTGTCGGTACCTCGATACCCAGCTCACCGGCCAAGGCCCGCATGGTGTCCAGATCCTTGCGCGCCGTGACGATGTCGAACGAACCCGGGCCGGTGTCGGCGCCGCCGAGACCGCGCACGATGTCCGGGCCGCGCTGCTTGATTCCCGCGGCGGCGCCGGTTGTGTCGGCCAGGATGTCGATCATTTTCTCGGGCGACATGCCAGCGGGTGTGCAGAGGGAAAGCGCCTCGCCCAGCGCCTGCCAGTAGACCAGCATCGGCAGGTTGATCGCGAGCTTGAAGCGGGCGCCGTTGCCGACCGCGCCGACCGGTTCGACCCGGCGGCACAGCTGATCGAGGATCGGCCGGGCGCGCGCCACGTCGGCCACGGTGCCGCCGGCAAAACCGAACAGCTTGCCCTCGCGCGCGGGCCCGACCGTGCCCCCGACGGGGCATTCGACGAAGCCCCCGCCGTGACCAACGACCTCGGAGCCGATCGCGGCCTCAACGTCCGGCAGCACCGTGCTCATGTCGATGACCAGCTTGCCGGTCAGGTCGCCTGACAAAATGCCAGACGGTCCGCGATACACCGCGTCAAGCGCCCTGGCGTCCGACACCATGGTGATCACGATCTCGACAGCGCCCACGAGTTCGGCCGGGGTTCTGGCAACCGCAGCACCTTTCGCGGCGACCGGCTCGGTTTTTGCCGTGTCGCGGTTCCATATCGTCAGTTCGTGGCCGAACGTCATCAGCCGTAGCGCCATGGTGGCGCCCATTTTGCCCATACCGCAAAAACCGATCCGCATAGCGGGCTCTCCTGCTTCAATCCGGCTTGCGCGTGGCAACACCGAGGGTGGTTTCGATCAATTCCTGCCGCGACCGCACATCGGCCACGCCACCGCTGAAAACCCAGCGGCCAGCGGAGAGGATGGTTACGGGGTCGGCCAGCGCAAGCGCCAGGCGCACGTTCTGTTCGACCAACAGGATCGACAGGCGATCCTCGCGCGGGCGCCGATGGTGCGCCTGCCTTCCGCGACGGTCAGTGGTGCCGGCCCCTCCGACCATCCGCAAAACGCGCGAATTTCCTATCGCGGCGCCGCCGATCGCCAGCAGCGGCCTCGTCGCGCCCGTCAGCCGGCCGGTCAATTGGTGGCGGCGTTCTTGTCCAGCACCGCAAACACCGCCGCGGTGTCCTGATCGCCCAGTCCCGCCTGGAGGGCCTTGGTGTAGATCGGCGCGCAGGCTTCAAACAGCGGCAGGGTCACGCCCACGTCCCGGGCGAAAGCACCGATGATGTCCATGTCCTTCTGCCAGGTCGACACCCGCATCGTTGCCGGGGTGTAGGATCGCGCCGCCATCATCGGCGCACGCATGTCGAACATGCGCGAGGCCCCCGCCCCTGCCCCGGCGATCTTCACGACCAGGTCGGGATCGAGGCCGGCGGCGTTGGCCAGCACCATGGCCTCGGCGGCCGCGATGTTGTGGATGGCGACCAGAAGGTTGGCGACGAACTTCATGCGCGTGCCGTTGCCGTAGGCGCCGATGTCATGCGCGGCGCGGGCGAAGTCAGCGAACAGGTCTTTTTGTGCCGCGATGGCGGCGGGATCGCCGCTGGCATAGACCACCAGGTCGCGGTTCGCCGCCTGCGCGCCGGTGCCGCTGAGGGTGCAATCGAGCGCGGTGTGGCCCGCTGCCGCCAGCGTGTCGCGCGCGGCCAGTTTGTCGGGCAAGGCCATGGTGCTGGTTTCCACCACGATGCGCGGCGCCGGGGTGGCGGCGATGGCGGCGGCCACGACGGCAAGCGCAGCGGGCGACGGCAGGCTGGTCAGGATCACCGGGGCGTTTTCGCAGACGCCGGCGATGTCGGGGCATGCCGAACCGCCGGCCGCGGCCAACGCGGCCCGCTTGGTCTCATCGATATCGGTGCCGAAAACCCGCCAGCCGCGCTCGATCAGGTTCTTGGAGATGGCTCCGCCCATGATGCCGAGACCGATGATGCCAACTGTGCCGGCCATTGCGACGCCCTTCGTTTCCCTCGGCCGTTTGGAATGGCCGCGTTATTGATTGATGGCGTCTGACCTATCCAACCGGCAGGCGGCCGGCAAGCCCTGTCAATCGCCAAGCCCTGTCAATCGCCAAGCCCTGTCAATCGGCAAGCCCTGTCAATTGCCAAGCCCTGGCGATCGGCACGCCCTGTCAATCGGCAAGCCGCCGTATCGTCTGACCGACCGCGACCGTGCGGTCTGCCCTGGTTATATCGTTGCGTATGTATCAATTGCGGCAAGGCCAAGTCCGTGACCAGGTAGTCACTACAATGGCGCTCGGATGACCAAGGCGACGAAAGTATCACCGAGGCCATCCGGCCGGAGCCGTTTATGGTCCGGCTGGACGCATTGCCGGGGTGAAGTTCGACGCGATCATCTGGGTATCACCAGCCTACCCCATGCCGCCGCCACCCGGCGTCAATACCCGCAACAAATCGCCTCGTTCCAAAGCCAGATCGACCGCCGCGGCCGGCAGGATCCGCTCCCGGCCTGTGTCCGGGTTGAGCATGAAACGACCGCACAGCCCCTCCCCGCCCCCGTTTCGGCCCTGTGCCGCGCGGGTCTGGCGCGCCGATGACAAGCTCACGAGGATATTGTCGGCCAGCACGCGATAGTCGCGCACCACGCCGGCCCCCCCACGCATCCGCCCGGAACCGCCCGAGTCCTTGCGCATCTCATACCGCTCCACCCGCATCGGGAAAGCATTTTCCAGCGCCTCGATCGGCAAATTGGCGGCGCCGGACGCGTGCACCCGCACGCCGTCCAGGCCGGGTTGCCGCACCCGTGCGCCGGCCCCGCCAGCGATCGTCTCATAATCAACGAAATAACCGTTATGCCGCGGATCCGGACCGGCGAAGACCACCAGATGGTGCGGCCCGCTATCGGCCATCGCTCCCACGGCGACCGCCTGCGACAACACCGCGACAATCAGGTCGCCCAACACGCCGCAGGTGATAGAACGCGTGCCGACCGCGGCGGGCGGTGTCGGATCGGTCACTGTGCCCGGCCGCGTGATGACGCTGATCCGGTCGAAATAACCCGAGTTGGGCGGCACATCCGCGTCCAGCATAGACTTGGCGATCGCGTACACCGTCGCGAGCACCGCCTTGCGCGGCACATTGCGGCTGCTGCCGGTCAACTGTGGTGCGGTGTCGGAGAAATCGAAATGCAGCCGGCCACCCGCGACCTTTAGCCTGACATGCAGACGCGCCTCGGCGTCGGCCCCCGTCGGATCCAGGAATTCCTCGCTGTCGAACACCCCGTCCGGCAGGGCCAGAACCGCGGCGGTGAAGCGCCTGCCGGTCGCTTCCAGGAAATGCGCGATGCAGGCGGCCACCGTGGTTCGGCCGTGGCGATCAAACAGCCCGCCGACCCGCTCCGCCCCCACCCGGCAGGCGGCAATCTGGGCCTGCAGGTCGCCGACGCGCTCATCCGGCGTGCGGCTGTTCAGCCGGATGATGTCGAAGATATCGTCCTCGATCACCCCGGTCCGGCAGATCCGCACCATCGGCAGGCGGATGCCCTCCTGAAAGATGCTGGTGCACAGCGTGGATTCTGAACCCGAAACCATCCCGCCGACATCGGCATGATGCGCGATATTGGCAACGTACGCGACGATCGCGCCATCCGCGAACACCGGCGCGATGATGTTGATATCAGGCAGATGGGTGCCGCCGCCGCTGTAGGGATCGTTGGCGAGGAACATATCGCCCGGCGCGATCCGCTCGACCGGATACTTCGCACGCAGCGCCTCCACCGCGCCGATCATGGACCCGAGGTGCAGTGGCACCCGGTTCGCCTGTGCGATCACATTGCCCTCGGCGTCGAAGATGGCGGACGAACAGTCCCACCGCTCCTTGATGTTCGGCGAAAACGCCAGGCTTATCAGCGTCGCGCCCATCTCCTCCGCCGCCAGGGTGAGGGAGCGGGCCACCACTTCGGTGAGGATTGCATCGGCTTGCATCAGACAGGCTCCCGCGTCAGCAACAGGTTGTTTGCGGCATCCACGGTGGCGGTCCAACCGGGTGGCACCACGGTGGTCGTATCCATTTGCTCGACGATCGCGGGTCCGATGATTCGATCGTCGCGGCCGATGACGTCGCGGTCGAGGATCGGCGTGTCGACAAAACCTGTGGACAGGAACCAGACCGGCCGCGTGCCTGGCTCCCGCCGCGGAACCTCGGCGGGAACTGGTTCCGGCGGCGGGGCGGGCCGTGGTGCGACGGCGGTCAGGCGGGCAGTCACGATCTCGACCGGACGATCCGGCATCGCATAGCCGAAGCGGCGTTCATGATCCGCGTGGAAACCGGAGACGGCATGCCCCAGCGGATCGGATCCGTCATGCGGCAAGGCGATACGCAGTTCCGAACTCTGGCCGCGATAGCGCAGCTCCACAGTGCGGTCGATCCGCAACGTTGCCGGATCCAGTTGTTCGTCCTTCGCCCAGGCATGGGCACGGTCAAGCAGGTCCGCCAGCGCCGCGGCGGCGGAAGGCCAACCGGCTTGCGTGGCATCCGTCAGGCAGGTGAGACCGAAATCCGCCCGGATATCGGCGGCGAGCAGCCCGATCGCCGACATCAGCCCTGGGTGCGGCGGCACGATGACGCGCCGCATCTCCATCGCTTCCGCCACCTCCGCGGCGTGCAGCGGACCGCCGCCGCCGAAAGCGAACAACGCACAGTCGCGCGGATCCTCGCCGCGTTCCACCGAGATCACCCGCACCGCGCCGGTGATCCCGACATTGGCGATCTGCAGGATGCCGGCCGCGGCATGGGTGACGGCGATACCGAGCGGGTTGCCGATGTGGCGGGCGATGGCGGCCTGCGCCGCGGCGGCGTCGATCGGCATGCGACCCGCCAACAGCGCCACCGGATTGAGCCGACCGAGGACGACATTGGCGTCGGTCACCGTCGGCCGTTCGCCACCGCGACCGTAGCACGCCGGCCCCGGACTGGCGCCGGCGCTTTCGGGGCCGACTTTCGGCAGGCCGCCAGCGTCCACCCATGCCAGGCTGCCGCCGCCCGCGCCGATCGTGTGCAGATCGAGGCTCGCGGTCCGCACCGGCAGGCCACCCATGTCGCGCTGGTTGGCACGCGCGGGACGGCCCCCACGCACCAGGCAGACGTCGGTGCTGGTGCCGCCGATATCGATGGTGATGATGTCGGAAACGCCGGAGGCCGCCGCGACGTCAACCGCGCCGACCACCCCGCCGGCCGGACCGGAGAAGAAGGTGTTGATCGGCAACCGGCGCAGCGTGGCCGGGGAGACCAGGCCGCCGTTCGACTGGATGACATAGGGCGCCCTGGCGATACCCCGCTGCGCCACGCCATCGGCGAAGCGCGCCAGATAGCGGTCCATTACCGGCAACAGGGCGGCGTTCACCGCGGTGGTGGCGAAGCGCTCGTATTCGCGGAATTCGGGGCTGACCTCGCTCGACAGGCACACCAGAGCGTTGGGTAATGCGGCGCGTAGGATTTCCGCGGCGCGGCGTTCATGCGCGGGGTTGCGGTAGGCGTGCAGGAAGCAGATGGCGAAGGCGCTGAAGCCTTCCGCGTCCGGCAAAGCAGCCAGCGCGTCGGTCAGGGCGGCTTCGTCGAGCGGCGTCACGACGGCACCCGTTTCGTCCAGCCGTTCGGTGACACCGACGCGATGCTCCGGCGCGATCGGCGCGCGCGGCTTACCGATATCGAGGTTGTAGAGATGCGGCCGGCGCTGCCGGGCCAGTTCCAGGATGTCGGTGAAGCCTGCGGTCGTGAGCATGGCCGCGCGTCCGGTCTTGCCCTCCAGCACCGCGTTGGTGGCCAGCGTGGTGCCCAGGCCGACAAAGCCGACGCGGGCACCGGGGACATCGGCATCCGCCAGGATATGGTCCAGCCCGGCCAGAATGGCGCCGGCCGGGTCCCGCGGATTGGACGGCACCTTGCGGAAGCAGTACGTGCCGGCGGCTCGGTCCACCAGGACGACGTCGGTGAAGGTACCGCCGGTGTCGATGCCGATCCAGCAATCGGCCTGGTCCATGAGCGCGCTCATAGGGCGGCTCCGCCGTCGCTGCCGAGCAGCAGGGTCATGTCCTGGGCGGTGGCGAGCAAATGGCGTTGCATGACGACGGCGGCGTGAGCGGCGTCACCCGCCTTGACCGCTTCGAACAACGCGCGGTGGTCGTCCAGGACGAGCGCCAGTCCACGCTGATAGTCTTCGCGCAGGCTGGCGTCGCTGGCGGCGTGGCTCAGCACCTGCCGGCGCGCCATCCGCACGGTGCGGCCGGTCTGTTCCAGCAGGCGCCGCAGATGCCGATTGCGGCTGGCGTCGAGCAAAATCAGGTGGAATTCGCCGTTGACGCGCTGCAGGGCGTCGAGGTCGGCGGCCTCCAGTGCTTGCTGTGCGGCCGCGATATTGGCGGCAAGTTCCGACAACAGGGCCGGACTACGGTCAGCGGCAGCTTCCTCGGCCACCAGCGCCTCTAACGCGGCTCGGCAGCGATACAATCCGGCAATTTCCGCCGGGGTGAAGCTGTGGACGGTAAAACCGACCGATTCCAGCGGGTCCAGCGCGCCGTCCTGCACCAGTTTTCGAAACGCCTCGCGCACCGGGGTGCGGCTGACGCCCAACCGAGTCGCCCAGCCGGTGTCCTTCAGGCGCGTGCCAGGGGGCAGTTCGCCGGCAATCAACGCTTCCCAGAGGTGATCGTAGACCTGCGCATGCAGAGGGGCGCCCTGGCCGATGGGGCGGGATGCGGCGGTCACTGTAGACATTGACACGTCATTAAATCCGGGTTCTGTATCCAGGATGCAAATAGACCTCGATGACAGCCGGGGCAACCCCGGTCCGCTTCGTCCTCTGCCCCGCGCCGATGCCGACGCCCTGATTCGCACCGAGTTCGCGGCCTTGCGCGGCGCTTACCTGGACGTCGCGGCGCGCGGACCGTTGCCGGCCTCGGCCGAGACGGCAGCGTCCGGCATCCTGCGGGCACAGGCGACCGGCGTTGTGCCGAAGGCGGAGTGGCTGCGCCTGGTGGACAGCGTGCGCGCGCAGGCGGCCGCCCTGATCGGCGCCCTGCCCGAGGAGGTGGCGTTCACCAAGAACACTGCCGAAGGGCTGAATATTGTCGGTGCCGGGTTGGGTCTGACGCGCGGCGACCAAATCGTCGTCGCACCGACGGCAGAGCATCCGAACAACATCTTCCCGTGGCTGTGGCAGGCGCAGGAGCGCGGCGCCGAGGTTGTGTCCGTGATGCCGGCGCCGGACGAACCGCTGGAAGAGGCGATCATCCGCCACATCAACGGACGGACCAAGCTGGTGACGGTGACGGGTGTGGACTTCGGCACCGGACGGCGCACCGACCTGGCCGCGATCGGCAACGCCTGCCGAACACACGGCGCATTCCTGCTGGTGGATTCGGCGCAATCGTCCGGCGTGCTGAAACAGGACATGGCGCGCCTGCTCGTCGATGGCTGGGCCACCGCCACCCAAAAGGGGCTGCTGAGCCCCTATGGTCTCGGCCTTCTGTACGTGCGCCGGGAATGGGCGGACCGCGTGCGGCCGGTTTCCCTGGCACGCTTTTCCGTCGACCTCGCAGCCGAACATGAAGCGGCGGGGCCGGAGGCGGGCTGGCGCCTGCGCGCCGGCGCCGGGCGTTACGAAGTCGGCAACTACAACTACGTTGGACTTGCAGCCCTGCAGGCCTCACTCGCGCTGCTGCAGGCCCTCGGGCCGGACGCGGTGGAGCAACGGGCGGTCGGCGCGGCCGAACAGATTCGCTGGATGCTGGAACGGCTGGACATTCCGCTGCTGCCGGTTCCCAAGACCCACCGATCCCACATCCTGTCGATCGGGGAGCGCCAGGAGGAAGGGCATGACCGAAGCAACGTCCCTTGGATCAACGGATTGAGCGAGGCGCTGACCCGGGACGGCGTTGCCCACTCGGTGCGGCGTGGCGCGCTGCGGCTGTCCACCCATGTTCACGTGCTGCCGGAGGTCGTGGAACGGGTCGTCGCGAGCATCGAGGCCTGGCGCAGGACAAGCCGTTGAGCGGGAGGCGTGGCGCCGGCAACCGGCGCATCCTGGTCTACGTGCTGCTGTTCCTGATGTCGGCGATCAACTACGGCGACCGCACCGCGCTGTCGATCGGCGCGCCGGCCATCGCCAGGGAGTTTGGCCTGACACCCGTACAGGTCGGGTATCTCCTTTCCTCTTTTCTGTGGACCTACTTCCTGCTGAACCTGCCGGCCGGCGTGATTTCCGACCGGTTCGGCGCCCGCCGAGCCGCCGGATTCTCGGTGG
>DATARX010000512.1:0-4134 GCA_036263955.1 Rhodopila sp. | reverse complement strand
TCCACACCACCCCAATCCTGACAGCCGTGTTCGTCCCCCTGGGCGGCGCGGCCGGTGTGGCGAATGTGTGGCGCCTGTTTGCGCCAAGGAAGTCTGATCGTAAGTAGGAGCTTGCAGCGTGGCGGCCGAGGGTTCGAACAGCATCGACGCGCTGGGGCAGTTCCAGCTTCATACGAGCCTGGGCCTGCTTGGCGATTCGGTTCACTTTACCCAGTCCAACCTGATGATGGTTGTCGCCGGCCTGCTGGTCCTGTTGTTTCTCTATATGGGCATGAAGCCCCGAGCCATGGTGCCCGGCCGGCTGCAGGCCGCGGCGGAGATGGGCTACGAAACCATCCTGTCGATGTGCACCGAGACGATCGGCGGGCATGAGGGCCGCAAATTCTTCCCCTTCGTGTTCACGCTGTTCTTCTTCATCCTGTTCGGCAATCTGCTGGGCGTGTTCCCGCTGTTCTTCACGTTCACCAGCCACATCATGGTGACGCTGGCGCTGTCGCTGCTGGTGTTCGTCCTGGTGACGGTGGTGGGCCTGAAGGAACATGGCCTGCACTGGTTCAGCTACTTCGTGCCGCAAGGCATCCCCAAGGCGCTGGCACCGCTGATGGTCGCGATCGAGTTCATCTCCTATCTCTCGCGCATCATCTCCCTGTCGGTTCGACTGTTCGCCAACATGATGGCCGGCCACGTGATGCTGGAGGTCTTCGGATCGTTCATCGTCATGCTGGGCGGCCTTGGATTGCTGGGTTACTTCCCGGCGGCTCTTTCCCTCGGGGTCAATACGCTGCTGATCGGGTTCGAGTTGCTGGTGGCAACACTGCAGGCCTACGTCTTTGCGATCCTGACCTGCATCTATCTGCACGACGCGGTTCATCTGCACTGACATCCCTCCAACCACCGTGAACAACCGGGCGGACTCCTCCGCCCGCGTGACTGGATAAACGAAAGGAACTCGGACTATGGACGTCGCTTCCGCCAAGATGCTGGGTGCCGGCATTGCCATGATCGCTCTCGCCGGTGTCGGCATCGGCATGGGCACGATCTTCGGCTCCCTGGTCACCAGCGTAGCTCGCAACCCCGCTTCCCGCGACCGCGTGTTTGGCCTGGCCATTCTCGGCTTCGCGCTGACGGAAGCCGTCGCGCTGTATGCGCTGGTCATCGCCTTCATCATCCTCTTCGTCTGACAAAGGCGGGCGCATCCCGCATGCGCCCGGCAAGCACCATGAAGCTGTTCGGCCGGATCATTCCGCTTGTGGGCGCAGGTCTGCTGATGCTGCCCGCCGCCGCGATGGCAAAGGGCATGCCGCAGCTCGACTTCTCGACCCCGCTGACGATCAGTCAGGTGGTCTGGGGCGCGATCATTTTCATCGTGCTCTACATCATGCTCTCCAGGACCGGATTGCCCCTGGTGGCGTCGGTGCTGGAGGAGCGGGCGGGCAAGATCGCCAAGGACCTGGATGAGGCCCGAGCGGCCAAGGCCAGCGCCGATGCGGGCATGACAGAGGCCGAACAGGCGACGGCCAAGGCGCGCGCCGAAGCCCAGGCGGCGATCAATGCCGCGCTCGACGAGGCCAAGAAAGCCGCCGCCGCGCAGGCCGAGATGCTGAATGCCCGCCTGGATAAGCAACTGCAGGATGCGGAGGCGCAAATTGCCCAGGCTCGGGCCGCGGCCATGAGCGCGCTGCGTCAGGTGGCCACGGAAACGGCTGCCACGGTGGTGACCCGGCTGACCGGGACGGCACCGGATGCCGCTCGGTTGGATAGCGCCATCGGATCGGCGCTCGCCGCCCGCGGTGTCGGCTAGCGCGCGATGCGAGGCAAAACCACCGAAGCGCGCCACCCGCGCTTCAAGATTTGACCGGAGCAGACACGATGCATTCCGAAGGAAGCTTCTTCTCCGAACCCAGGACCTGGGTGGTCATCGCGTTCTTCCTGTTCTTCATCCTGTTCGGGAAGAAGCTCTGGGGCGCCCTGGCCGGCATGCTTGACGCCCGTGCCGCCAGCGTCAAGGCGGAGCTTGAGGAGGCATCCAGGCTTCGCCGGGAAGCCGAATCCATGCTGCGTGACGCGGAAAAGCAACGCGCCGATGCGCTCGCCGATGCCAAGGCTTTGATCGACGGGGCGCGCGCCGAAGCGAGCCGCGTTTCCGCAGCAGCCGCGGCGGAGGCCGAAGCCTCCGCCAAGCGGCGGGAGCAGATGGCGATCGACCGCATCGCCGCGGCGGAGAAGGCTGCCGTGGACGACGTCCGTCTTACCGCGGCCGATGTGGCCACCAACGCTGCGCGGCAGGTTCTGGCCGAGGGACTGACGGCCACCGCGGATGCTCAGTTGATCGATCAGGCGATCACCCAGCTTCCGTCCGCGCTGGCGTCACGGCGCGCGGCGTGACGCGCTGATTTCGTCCTAAACGCTCGCGACGAATACCGCATCCAGTGTCTTGTCCCAAAGTCTGACGCCGCCGGTTATGCCGGCGGTGTTGGGGACGATGCGGACGTTGGCCGGCAGTTCCAGGTCCACGTGCTTGGAGTCGCCGCCGCCGATATACAGGGTGTCGAAGCCGACCAGCGTGGTGATGCATGCCAACACTCGCTTCAGTCGTCGGTTCCAGCGTGCTCGGCCGACATCTTTGTAGGCGACGACGCCGATGAACTGGTCGTAGGTCTTGCCCTTGTGAATGGGATGCTGGCTCAGTTCCAGATGCGGCGCGGGGCGGCCGTCTTGGAACAGCGCAAAACCCATGCCCGTGCCCAGCGTGATCACGCATTCCAGGCCCTTGCCGTCGATCACACCCAGGCCCTGCACCTCGGCATCGTTCAGCATCCGAACCGGCTTGCCGACTTTGTCGGTCAATGCGGCGGCGAGCGGAAAATTCCGCCAGTCCGGCGTTCCGAGGTTCGGCGCCGTCAACACCTGCCCTTGCCGGACGACGCCTGGAAAACCCACGGAGATCCGATCGAAGGAACCCAGGGGACTCGCCAGGTTGACCAGCGCCTCAACCACCACCTGAGGGGTGGGACGCAGTGGCGTGTTCACCCGGTTCGGTCCCGCCACCATTGTGCCGCTTGTATCGAGTACCGCGGCCTTCAATCGCGTGCCGCCGATATCGATCGCCAAGGTTAAGGCGCCGGACTTTCGCGGTGGATCGGGATTGATGTCCATGGATCGTCCTTCCTGGATGTCGAAGCGTCACATGGGTAGCCTGTTCGCCATGCGAAAGGTCACCGCGGCGCGGCTCCCGGGAGGTTCATAGGCCTGCGAGTCGGTCGGGCAAGTCCAGCAGGGATTCGACGCGGATATGGGCCCGTCCGATGTCCGGCAGTTCCGCGTGCATCCAGCCCCACGGGCCGCGGCGGACGAACACCGCCTTCATGCCCGCCGCCAGGGTCGGCAGTACGTCGTTGTCCAGACGATCGCCGACATAGGCGATCGAGTCCGGTGTCTCGCCGGCGGCTTCGACCACCTTGGCGAAGAACCGGGGATCGGGTTTGGAAACGCCCCAGCCGGCGGAACTGGCAATCAGGTCGGCTGGCACCTCCAGGCGGGCCAGGGCGGCCTCGGCTTCGACCGGCTGGTTGCCGGCAATCAGCACCTTGTAGCCGCGCGCGCGCAGCGTGGTCAGACACGGGATGGCGTCGGGGTAGAGGTCCCGGGCGGTAAAATCGTAGCGCCAACCCTGCGCGGCGCGCAGCTTGCGGGCGGTGGCGGGATCCATGCCGGGCTTGAAGATCTCGAACACCCGGCGCAGGGACTGGCCACGCTCCATCGTCACGCCGATGGCGGTGAACAGCGTCATCGCCGGAACGCCGAGGAACGCAGCCCATTCCAGCCAGTGGCGGGTTTCGTCGATCAGGGTTTCCCCGACATCGAAGCAGACAGTTCGGATGGGCATGGGCGGCGAATGGATCCCGGAACTCTCGGCGGGATCATGTTGCCGCGGGTGGGCGCTGGCAATGGCGGATCAGGCTTCCCGAAGCAGCGCCGTGCCGATTTCGTCCGGGAGGCGGGAGATGGCCAGCAGATAGGCCGCCGCCGGTGCGTCCGGGTGACGCCGCCCCTGCTCCCGGTTTTTCAGCGTCGGCAGGGGGATCCGATAGGTTTCGGCGAATGCGAGCTGGGACATTTTCAGCTTGCGGCGAA
>DATARX010000506.1:0-2871 GCA_036263955.1 Rhodopila sp. | reverse complement strand
AGGGCATCGGCCTGACCTTCTACGGCGGCAAAATGACCGGCAGCCTGCGCGTCGCGGTCGAGGAACTTGCCGCCCTGACCGTCGGCGAAGACCCGTTGCGCACCGAGAAGATCATTGCCAGGCTCCGCGCCGGCACCGGCGATGCGTGCGGTCCGGGCGGCATCTTCACCCTGGCACTCTCCGCGATCGACATCGCGCTGTGGGACATCAAGGGCAAAGCCCTGGACCAGCCACTATGGAAACTCCTCGGCGGCCATCGCGACCGGGTGGCGACCTATGCGTCTGGCTCCCTGCGCCGTGGTCTCACCCACGACCAAGCCCAGCGTGCCGCCCAGATCCTGGTGCAAAAGGGTTTTTCCGAGATGAAAACCCAGATGGCCCTGCCCGGCAATCCGACACCCGCCGAGGAAGTCCGCCGCGTGCGCGTGGTGCGCGAGGCGATCGGCCCCGACATCAAGCTGATGTGTGACATCAACCAGCGCTGGCGGCCGGAACAGGCGATCGACATCGGCAGCCGCGTCGAGGATGTGGGGCTGTTCTGGCTGGAGGACGTCACCGCCGCCGACGATTACCAGGGCCTCGCCCGCGTCACCGCCGCGCTGAAGACCCCGGTCGCGGGCGGTGAATACGTCTGGGGCATCGTGCCCTTCCGCCACATGATAGAGGCCCGGTCGGTCGATATCGTCATGATCGACATCTGCCGCGTCGGCGGGGTGACGCAATGGATGAAGGTCGCCGGCATGGCCGAAGCCTTCAACCTGCCCGTCGTCAGCCACGTGATGCCCGAGATGCTGGTCCATCTCGTTGCCGCCTGCCCGAACGGCCTGACCGTTGAATACATGCCGTGGATGCTGTGCCTGTACGAGGAAACCCCGGCGATCGAGAACGGTCAGCTCGTCTTGCCGAACAAGCCCGGTCTCGGACTGAAGTTCGACGAAAAGGCCGTGGCTGCATTCAAGGTGTGATGGCGGCCTCAGCGCCATTGGCCAGTAGGCGCGGCACGACACCCGTGTAGTGCCGAGGTTCGACGGCGGCCCGGGATGCAGCGCCCCCCACCCCGTCATCCTCACCGATGGCGCAGCAGGCGGAGACCACCTGGAGCGACATCAGCCTGACCGGAAGGTCCGGCTGATAAAGTTGCTCGCCAAAACAATAAGCTAGAGCGCGCTGACCGTTTCCGGTCAGCCGAGAAGCGCCCTGGACCTCGAGTCCGTTGGCGGCGACCTTCATTTCCAGCAGATCGTAATTCGGTTGAAACGGCTCGAACGCATGCACTGGCGCGTTGAGGAGTGCCCCGAAGAACACCGCGTGGTTGCCAATGTTGGCTCCCACGTCAATGTTGGTCGAACCGGGCAGATACAGCTCCCGGCCCTTCATCAGGAGTCCAATTCGTAGAATTGGCGGTTGGCACGGATCATCCGGCCCACATCGTCCGGGCCGGGATGGATCCAAAGATCGATCCGCCGGCCCGTGAACTCGAAGATCTGCTTTTGCATCGGCATACATTGTGCGCCGAAGGCTAACCGACACTTAACGCCCCGGGCAGCAATTCAAGCCGCACGCGTCATGCTGCCTGCTTTTCGCGATGACACCCAGCGTCCAGCCGAACCAGCCCTCTATTTGAGGACCGCCAACGCGGCGAGCCCGGAACCATAGGCCGTAATCAACACAACCAGTATGCCCCACATGTAGGTCCTGGTGGGCAGATCGGCCAGCTTCAGGGTCATCTCGGATCGGAGGCTGGAGGCGTCCTGGGTCAACTCGGGTCGCAGACCGGAGTTGTCCTGGGTCACCTCGGTTCGCGGGTCGGAGATTTCCCTGGTGACCTCGGATCGCAGATCCGCTAGATCAGCCTTGGTTGCCAAATGCGGCAATGTCGTGGTCAGAGTCGCTTCGATTCGCACGATCATGGGTTCAAGCCGCGAGAGCACGGACTTGACGTCGCGCATATCCTCTTCGAGCCCGGCAACGCGTTCGTCCATGGATGAAGGGTATGAACCGTCCGTCGCGGTTTAACAGGAAAATCCGCCCGCCGCGGTTTCCCCGGCCAGGATACTTATGCCGGTCCGGATGCATACTATCGTCTTCCAGACATGACTTCCGCCTCGCCCCGCCGCGGTGGATCGACGCCAGATGAAATCATCGCTTTCCCTGACTTCCATGACCCGCGCCCCCATCGGACACGCGGATCATAGACGCCAGGATGTTAACGAAACCTTGGAACCCCGCCTCCGTCAGCTCGGGTCGGCAGTCAGTTCGGCTGCGGCCAAGCCGGCCAGCACCGCGGCCTCATCGTTGTCCGACGTGTCGCCGGTGGCGCCAACCGCGCCGATGATGCTGTTGTCATCGCCGCGGATCAGCACGCCACCCGCGACTGGGATCATCGATCCGCCCACCGCATGCGTGACGGCGGCGATGAAATGCGGCCGCTCCTCGGCCCGCTTACCCAGCGTGCGCGACCCCACCCCCATCGACAGCGCACCATATGCCTTGCCGATCGCGATGTCGGCCCGCCGCAGCGCCGTGCCTTCCTCGGCGGCAAACGCCTTCAGCACCCCGCGCGCATCGAGCACGGCGACGGCCATCGGCGCCAACGACTTCTCCCGCGAATGCGCCAGAGCCGCGGTGATGATCGTCTGCGCCTTGGCCAGTGTCAGTTGTGTCATGCTGTGTTCCCTACAGTCGGACGGCCAGTGTCCCGGATCTGAGGTCCGCCATGGTGGCCGCCCTTCAGGTTCTCGACACTCGTCGTTTGTTTTCAGTGGCCTGCTGGTCCCCGCGATCCGCCGCGAAATGCGACCGACGTCGGGGGCAGGACGCTAGAGGAATACCTCATCCGGGTCGCCGTTGAACATCACCCTCCCCACCGCC
>DATARX010000498.1:0-2940 GCA_036263955.1 Rhodopila sp. | reverse complement strand
GCCGGCGCTCGCGCCGAAGCATCGCTATGGCGGCCGCTACTGAACTGGCTGCGGACATTGGATCCGTGCGCCTGACGGACTGGCGTGAACGATTCCAAGCCTTACCCGGTCATTCGGCGACAAGTAACGAACCCCAGGGCGGAAGCATGGCTGACGGCTTCAGGGCAAGACCACTTCAAGACAAGACCACTTCTAGACAAGACTGGCCGCTCCACCGCCCCGCTTGACCGCAACCCACCCACGGGGTCTCCTCGCCCGACAAAGAGGGGAGCCCGCAATGCCCAGCAAACAACCTGTCGCCATTGTCTTCGACACGTTCGGCTCCGTCGTCGACTGGCGGTCCAGCCTGATCGCCGACCTCACCGCTTACGGCGCCGGCCAAGGCATCACCGCCGACTGGCCCGCTTTGGTCGATGCCTGGCGCGCCGCCTACCACCCCTCCATGGATCGCGTCCGCAAGGGTGAGCAGGCCTGGACCACCCTGGACGCCCTCCACCGAAGTTCGCTCGACACGCTGATAGCCGAATTCGGCATCACCGCCCTCAGCGAGGACGACCGCGTCCACATTAACCGCGGCTGGCACCGCCTGCACCCTTGGCCGGATTCTGTTCCTGGCCTGACGCGGCTGAAAACGCGCTTCATCATCGGGCCGCTGTCGAACGGCAACGTCGCCCTGCTGCTCAACATGGCCAAGTTCGCCGGCATCCCGTGGGACATGATCTTCGGCTCCGACCTGTTCGGCCACTTCAAGCCTGACCCCGAGACCTATCTTGGCGTCGCCCGAATGCTCGATCTGAAGCCCAATCAAGTGATGATGGCCGCCGCCCATAACGGCGACCTCGCCGCCGCCCGGTCGCATGGCCTGCTCACCGCTTTCTTCCCTCGTCCCACCGAATACGGCCCCCACCAGAAGCGTGACTATCAGGCCGACCAGGACTGGGACATCATCGCCACCGACATCCAGGACATGGCGGCCAAGCTTGGCGTATAATTCATACGGCTTGTTTTTCGGCCCAACCTTACGCACCTATGAACATGGCGCTACCATCGTGAAAGTCGCGGGACAGACCGCGCAGGGAGAATAGCAATCATGGACGACATCGTCATCGTCTCGGCTGCCCGGACACCCGTCGGCAGCTTCAACGGCGCGCTCAGCACCATCCACGCCCACGACCTGGGCGCCATCGCCCTGCAGGCCGCGGCTTCCCGAGCCGGGATTGAGCTCGCGGACGTGGATGAGTTGATCTACGGCCAGGTGCTCGCCGCCGGTGAAGGCCAAAATCCCACCCGCCAGGCTGGCCGCGCCGCCGGCCTGCCGGACTCCAAGACCGCGTTCGGCATCAACCAGGTGTGCGGCTCCGGCCTGCGCGCCGTCGCCCTGGCGGCGCAGCAGATCCGCACCGGCGAAAGCGCCATCGTCGCCGCCGGCGGCATGGAAAGCATGAGCCTTTCCGCCCACGCCGCGCATCTGCGCAACGGCACCAAGATGGGCGGCCTGGAGTTCGTCGATACCATGCTGAAAGACGGATTGTGGGACGCCTTTCACGGCTACCACATGGGCAACACGGCGGAAAACGTCGCCAACAAATACCAGATCACTCGTGAGCAGCAGGACGCGTTCGCGCTGGCCTCGCAGCAGAAAGCCTCCGCCGCGCAGAAATCTGGCCGCTTCAAGGACGAAATCGTCCCGGTGACGGTAAAAACCCGCAAGGGCGACATTCAGGTGGCAGACGACGAATACATCCGCCACGACGCCAGCGTTGAAACCATGGCCAAGCTCCGTCCGGCCTTCACCAAGGACGGCACGGTGACCGCCGGCAACGCCTCCGGCATCAATGACGGCGCCGCCGCGCTGATCCTGATGACCGCCGCCGAGGCCAGCAGGCGCGGCCTAACCCCCCTCGCCCGTATCGCCGCCTTCGCCACCGCCGGCGTCGACCCGGCAGTGATGGGAACCGGCCCGATCCCCTCTTCCCGCAAGGTGCTGCAGCGCGCCGGCTGGAAGCCCGATGAGCTGGATCTGATCGAGGCCAACGAGGCCTTCGCCGCCCAGGCGATCGCGGTGAACAAGGACATCGGCTGGGATACCGCCAAGGTGAACGTCAATGGGGGCGCCATTGCCATCGGCCACCCGATCGGCGCCTCGGGCGCTCGCATCCTGGTCACCCTGCTGCACGAGATGCAGAAGCGCGACGCGAAAAAGGGCCTTGCGACCCTGTGCATCGGCGGCGGCATGGGCGTCGCAATGGCGTTGGAGCGCTAGGCCGGTCAGCCGGCGTCCACCGCTTCGAACGGTGGACGCCGGAATCGGCGGACGCATCTTGCGGTCACCTTCGACGTGAGCAGCGGTGAACGTGAGCAGCGATGGTCAACGTCTCACGGAAGCGCGACCGGCGGCACGGAACAAGCCAAGATGATGCGACGTTGCGGGGTGTAAGGTGATATGCGGGATCGCTCGGGCGCGCCGCCGCGGCCCGCTCTAACGCGTGTTACAGCTAGGGAGAGCACCATGGAAAGCAATGAACGGATGGCGACGCAGATGGCCGGTGGGCGGGGTTTCATCGCCGCGCTGGACCAGAGCGGTGGCTCCACTCCCGGCGCGCTCCGCCAGTACGGCATCCCGGAAGATGCCTATCACGACGACACTGAGATGTTCCGCCTGATACACGAGATGCGGGTGCGGATCATGACCGCACCGTCGTTCACCGGCGACAAGGTGATCGGCGCCATCCTGTTCGAGGGCACAATGAACGGTATGGTGAAGGGCAAGCCGACGCCGTCCTATCTGTGGCAGGACCGCGGAGTGGTACCATTTGTCAAGGTGGACAAGGGGCTTGAGGCCGAGGCCGACGGCGTGCGGCTGATGAAGCCGATGCCGGAACTGGACGCTCTGCTCAGGCAGGCAACCGGCCTCGGCGTCTACGGAACCAAGATGCGATC
>DATARX010000484.1:0-10862 GCA_036263955.1 Rhodopila sp. | reverse complement strand
TGGCTATCGTTTTGCATGCGGATAGGCGTGCCGTTCATAGTTGGCATTCCCACGGCATCGGCCTAATAGTTGGCGCTCTCAACCGGCCATAATTGCTTATAAACAAATGGGTTTTTTCACTTCGGGCTGGTTCTCAAAGCGGCAGCGGGACGATGACATGGCAGGACAGCGCGAAGGTTGGTTTGACCGCACGCGAATGGATGGCGTGACCGTGGGGCAGCTTCCCAGCGGTGGATACGTCATCATCCCCGGATGCGGACGCCAGCCCGTCGCGTTCTGTCCCTGCTGCGGGGCGGACCTCCGGACCGCGGCTGCGGCCATGGCGTTGGCCGACACGTATTTCCCGCTTGGCGATGCGGCCCGGCGCGTCACCGTGCCCAAGGTCCTGGCGGACATACCGGCGCCGGCGCTGGCGGAGGGTATGGGGCTGTGACGCTTGCGACGTATCCCGGCTGGTTTGGCGTCCACACGCGTCAGCAAGAGCCTGGCGCGATCCCGAACGGCGCGCGGGTGCGCAAGATCGACTGCGACCGCGGTGACGCGCATGCGGTCGGCACCTGTGCCACCATCCTCGGTTCGGTGGTGCATCCGGAGCGAGGGTTTGCGTATTTCGTGGAATGGGACCCGAAGCCGCGCGTGGCCGTCCTCGTTGTCGGGGACAAGATTGCGCCCATTGAACCGGAGGAGACGGCAATATGATGGACAGCCACGCGCGGTTTGCGCTGGCGCATCCGGTCTATGATCCGAAGCGCGACATCGTCCCCGGCCATCACTGGTGGGTGGATCGGCGCATGTCCGCCGGCCTCACCGTCAACATAGGGATGGAATGAACGGTCTACGCGGCGGGCCGTCCGCTCTGGCACCTGAGTTTGTCGGTGCAGGAGCGCGGTCCGCTGCCGGTGCTCCGGTGGAGTCCGACCATGATGCGACGGATTGAGGCGGTGCGGGATCGTATCTTCCGCGGCCTTGGAACGGCGGAGCGGCTGATCGAGGAGCGCGGCCAGGTTTCGATGCACTGGCGCAAGCCGCTGTCGTTTGAAGAGATCGCGCAGATGGCCGATACGCCGGAGGTCCGGGCGCGGCCTGGGCGCCCATGAGCCGGGCGGAGGATTGGGGCGACGGGTATGTATGCGGGGCGCGCGATGCGCTGGCCGTCATGCTGCGCCACGTTCCCAGGTCCGGCTGGGACCGCGCGCTCGATGAGTGGCAGGCGGTTGCGATAGGCGGCGTGTCCGCGTATCCGGATGATGAGATGGAACGCGGCCGGAAGCGGACTTCCGGGGCGGCGCAATCCGCGCCCGACGCCGGGACCGGCGGCAGCGTTAAGCCTCCCGCGTAGGCGATCCCGCAAGGGAGCGGAGGGGTAAGAGCCATGCCGGACCGAGTGAAAGCCTCGGGGCCTTGCGGCCCTCCGTTTAAGCTTCAGTTGTCCGGCCGCCCCAGCCGCGCAAATCATTCGCGCGGTCAAGCCAGAATTGTGACTTCCGTAAGCACGTCTCCGCCGTCTTCACAGCGCCCCGCGCGACGGCCTCGTTGTAGTCGCCAAGCCAGCCAGCAGACCGGGCTTCGGCGTCATCTATCTTGCGCTGGGCGGCATCGTTGGTGGTCATTCCGCTCCGTCCGTTTGCTCAATCTAGGTATTCACTATTGCACAGTGTGAACAGGTTGTGCAATAGTGCATTAATGAACACAAACGGATAATGAAATGCGACGTGGCTACAAGCGGGAACGACGGGTCGGAGCGCCCCTGCCTGACCAGGACGGGTCTCTGCGGGAATCTGGCGTGCCGTCCGTTTGGTTTACCTATGCGGCAGCCCCGCTGCGGGCCGTCCGCGCGATTGAAATCAGCAAGTCGCGAAACGCGGTCGGCGTGGCATTGCGGATCTTAGTTTTATCCTTGCCGCCGACCATCGCCATCATCCCGATCCGTCGTGCCTTGGCATAGCCGTAACGCTCCAATGCAACTGGATGCAGGCGCTGTTCGCACGGTCCCCATATCAGTTCTGGCAGATCAGTCTTGCAGGCGTAGAGCCAGGACGGCTTGCCAGCCAAGTGCCCGTAGTGGCCTTGGGAAACGCAACACGTCCAGCCGCCACGCTCGTCCGCCCTGATCCAGCCGCCAGCGCGCGGCGGTATGGCGAGCCCGAAAGCCTTCCATGCGTGACTATCGCGCGGGTGCTCCAGGATGCCGCCGAACTCACGGACAGCAGCTAGCGCGGCCTTGAAACAACCCTTGTCGTCGCCTAGCAGAAACTGGTGCGGCTTCCGGGTTGAGCCGTGCCAGAATCGGCCCCATCGCTGGCAAGGTGGATGTGCTACGACCGGATATGGGCCAGCGTACAGGCGGGCGTCTCGATCTTCGTCCCACGTATCGACCTCAGAAACTCCAACGTAACAACCTTCCGGTTCGATGTAGAGAGCAGCTATCACGCCATGATCTCCGTTTAGGACGCGGGAAGCGATGCGCGAAACCGCGCCCAGCGTTCCAGCATCAAATCAGCGATTTCGCGCATATCATCGGCGGTCATTCCTCCGGTTAGTGGACGGTGGGCTGCGTCATTTCCGCCGTCGGGACGCCGAGTGTTTCGAGTATGCAGCGGGCGGCTTCGCGTTGGCTTTCGGTTGGCCGGAAGGGCGGCAGCAGGCCTTCCAGATTTGTTTCGATCGCGCTGTGTGACGGTAACGGCTCATCGAGCAGCCCGGTCGGTCGGCCGTCCGCGTCGAGGATAACTTCGCGCATGTCCGCGATGGTGATCCGCTCGTTGTCAGCATTCCTGTAGGTCTGGATTACCACCACTGCCTCCATGGTCCTCTCCGGATCGCCGGAGCGGGAGCGCGTCTCCAATTCTGCGTTGGTTTCGTCCGGCCGGGCGGCGAATTTATTGATCGTCACCATGGCTATGTAGCGGATGCCCACGGCGTTCCAGGCGATGGTCGTTAACCGGATGAAACGGAACACGTCCTGCGCGGCCTCATCGGGAAAGTCACCGTTGATCACGATGTTGGTCGTTGGGGTATCGATGACGAATAGCGGGCCTATCTCCCCGCGGGCTTCGATCATGCGCCGTGCGACCCGTATCTCGCGCGCCAGGAGGCTGCGCCAGGCTTCGTCCGTTGTCGGGAAGGCAGTCGTCCGCGTTGGGTCCATCAGGCTCTCCTCGTGTTGGCCGGGCCAACCATAGCACATGATTTCATATGTTTCGATGTTGACGGCTGTACAAGAATCGTGGCACGCATTGGCTGAAATGCGGAAACTGCGGCGATACCTCTCCCGAGGGTCGCCGCTTTTGTTTTACAGGGGTGGTTTCTTGGCAGTCGGGTTTTCCGCCTCGATAAACGATCCCGAAACGACCGGCCTGTGGCCTGGAGATTCTGTGGAGCGGCGGGCGGTTTCCGCGCTCGTTCCCTACGCGCGCAACGCGCGGACGCACTCGGCGGAACAGGTTGCGCAGATTGCTGCGTCGATCCGCGAGTGGGGTTTTACGACGCCGGTGCTGGTCGATGAGGCCAGCGGGATCATAGCGGGCCACGGCCGGGTCCTGGCGGCGCAAAAGTTGGGGCTGGCTACTATCCCCGTCATGGTTGCCCGCGGCTGGTCCAAGGCGCAGGTGCAGGCTTACGTGCTGGCTGACAACAAGCTGGCGCTGAACGCCGGCTGGGACGCCGAAGCGTTGAAGTTGGAGTTGGCCGACCTCCAGCTTGGCGGGTTCGACTTGGGCCTGACCGGATTCAGCGGGGAGGAGTTGGCCGGGCTGCTGGACAGCAACGTCGGGCTGACGGACCCGGACGAGGCGCCGGCGGTCGAGGCGGAGGTTGTCGCTGTGCCGGGCGACGTGTGGCTGCTGGGGCGGCACCGGTTGGTCTGCGGGGACTCTACCGACCCAGGCGCGGTTGACGCTGCGCTGGCCGGCGTGAGGCCGCACCTGATGGTTACGGACCCGCCCTATGGCGTCGAGTATGATGCTGAGTGGCGAAAGGCGGCGTTGCCTGGAACGAATCCCGGCAAGAGCGGCGGAATGCATGGCAAGGTTAAGAACGATGACCGGGCGGACTGGTCTGATGCATGGGCGCTGTTCCCCGGCGACGTAGCCTATATCTGGCATGGCGCGCTGCATGCGGCGACCGTCGCGCAAAGCATAGCGGATGCAGGTTTTGAGGTCCGTTCTCAGATCATATGGGTTAAGCATCAGTCGGTGATCGGGCGCGGCCATTATCATTGGCAGCATGAGCCGTGCTGGTATGCCATTCGGGAGGCGGCCACGGGGCATTGGGCGGGCGATCGCAAGCAGACAACGGCGTGGCAGATCGACAAGCCGCTGAACAGTGACACGGGGCATTCTGCTCAAAAGCCGGTTGAGTGCATGAAGCGGCCGATTGAGAACAACTCCAGTCCGGGCCAGGCGGTTTACGAGCCGTTCAGCGGCTCCGGAACGACGATCATTGCGGCTGAAATGACGGGCCGGGCGTGCCACGCCATCGAACTGTCCCCGGCCTACGTGGACGTCGCGGTGCGGCGTTGGCAGGCGTTCACCGGGCTTGAAGCAAGGCTGGAATCAAACGCGGCGACCTTTGGGGAGGTCGCCGCGGATCGTTTGGCCGGAAGGTCCGGCGTTTCAGGCGGGTCGGGCAGTCAAGATAATGTCGTAAACCTTGCTACCGTCACTCAGGACGCACTCGGTCAAGCGGGCAACGCCGGCGACGTCGAAGCTGTCACTACGGACGTAGACGACCGCGGTGGTATCGAGGCTTAGCGCGCTCACGTTCAGGTCCGCCATTGCTTGCTGCAACTCTTCAATGCCGTTGAAGTCCTGGCACTCGATGGTGGTGCGGTTGGTCGACATGGGGCGGCCCTCCTACGCCGGCTCGATGAGGAAATAGCGGGTCCGGCCGTCGACCTTGCGGACCTCAGGCGACCAGCCGGTGGTTTTGGCGGCCAGGCGAAGCTGGTGCGGCCAGCTTGCGTATTTCCAGGTGGTGATGGCGAACAACTCCTTTGCCGTCGCGCCCTCGGGGCGGCTGCAAGCGTTAATAATCTTGGCGCGGGCCTTTCCCGTCTGCCAAGTCGGCTCGGCCGCCTCCGGCGTGGCTTTTGCATCGGTGGGCGCCGGTGCAGTGATCACCGGAGCGGCCGGCTCCTCTTCGCCGTCCATGGCGGTGGCGTGACCGGCGAGCGTCAGGGCGATGCATTCGCCATCGGTAAAGACCAACTGCTTCTGAACCAGTCCGGAAACGACGCCGGCCAGGGCCTTGCCCTCGATGCCGCTGGGCGCCTCGCTGTCGTTGATAAGGTTGACCCACACCTGAACTTCCGCCCGGTCCGCCAGCGGCGAGGCGTCGTGGAACGTGTTGTGGAGGATGGCGCGGAGCACGGCGCGCTGCTTGTCGGTGACCTTTACCCGTTCGGCGCCGAGGGCCTCCCAGGACGTTTCCGCCTTGGCGACCAGGGCGGCAATCTCCGGCGTTTTGGTGCGCTTCGCCGGCTTCGCGGCGGCCTTGGCGGTGCGGGTATCGGCCCGCTTGTTGGCCTTGGGTGCGGCCTTCGCCTTACGGCTGATGAGGGCGCGGGTAACTTTCTGAGTGCGTGACATGGTGTAAGTCCCAGGTTGTCCGGCGGTATCGCCGATATCAACATGCTCGATGATATCGAGTGATGCAAACACATTCTGCATCAGTAATGGGCAAATTTAGGTAAAATTTGGTGGCGAAGAACAAGGGCGGCAGGCCGCGCTATGAGCCTACGGACCGCGACCGGGCGACGGTAAAGGCCCTGGCGGGCTACGGGATCAAACAGGACGATATCGCCAAGGTCCTGGGCATTCACGATGAAACGCTGCGCGACAAGTTTCGCGGCGAACTGGACAAGGCGGCGATCGAGGCCAACGCGGCGGTATCGCAGTCGCTCTACAACATGGCAACGAAAGGCGCGAACGTTACGGCCGCAATCTTTTGGCTGAAGTGTCGCGCCGGTTGGAAGGACCCGCAACTACATGAGCACAGCGGGCCGGACGGTGCGGCGATCCCGCTCCTCGTCACCGGCGTCCGGCGCGCGTCGGACACAGACGACGGCGGCTCCGGCGAGGACGATTGACCTTGGCTACCACGCGCGGGCGCCGTTCCTGCCATACCACGCGCGGACCCAGCGCTGGGCCTCCCTGGTGGTCCACCGGCGCGGCGGGAAGACGGTGGCCTGCGTGATGGACCTGGTTGACGCGGCGCTGCGTTGCCCGCTGCCGGCCGGGCGGTTCTCATATCTGTCGCCGACCTATGCGCAGTCGAAAGATGCGGCCTGGTCCTATCTGAAACGGTTCACCGCGCCGATCCCTGGCGTCGAGCAGCGCGAAAGCGACCTCATGGTGGTGATGCCCAACGGCGCGCGGGTCCGGCTCTATGGCGCCGACAACTATGACCGGCTGCGCGGGACCTATCAGGACGGCGTGGTGCTTGACGAATATGGCGACATGCATCCGCGGGCCTGGCCGGAGGTGATCCGGCCGTCGCTGGCGGACCGCGGGGGCTGGGCGACGTTCATCGGCACGCCAAAGGGTCGGAATGACTTCTGGCGTATCCACCAGGCGGCGGTAGCGTCCCCGGATTGGTACACGTTGACGCTGAAGGCGTCGGAAAGCGGCCTTCTGCCGGAGTCCGAACTCGTTGACATGCGCCGCATGATGACGGCGGATCAATACGACCAGGAATTGGAGTGCTCATTTGATGCGGCAATTCGTGGCGCCATTTATCGCGCGGAACTGGCGGCGGTTGAAGGCCAGGGCCGGCTCTGTGGCGTTCCGTATGACCCGGCTGTGCCGGTTTGGACGGCCTGGGACCTAGGGATCGGGGACAGCACCGCGATCTGGTGCGCTCAGCTTGTCGGGCGCGAAGTACACATCGTTGATTACTATGAGGCCGCCGGCGAACCGTTGACCCACTACGTCGGCTGGTTGGACAGCCGGCCTTACCGCTACGGCCATGACCTCCTGCCGCACGACGCGGGCGCGCGGGAGTTGGGGACGGGCAAAACACGGGAAGAGATGCTGCGGGCCAACGGCCGGCGCGTGCGCGTGCTCCCGCGGCAGGATATTGATGACGGAATAAACGCCGCGAAGATGCTGCTCGGGCGCTGCTGGTTCGACCGCGAACGGACGGCGCGCGGGCGGGAGTGCCTGGCGCATTACCGGCGGGACTTCAACGACAAGATGGGCATTTACAAGGAATCGCCGGTGCATGACTGGTCGAGCCACGGCGCCGATGCGTTTCGGACGCTGGCTATGGGCCTGCGGGAAACCGTGCCGAGTGCCAAGCTGCCGCTGCCCGCAAGGGTCCTGACCGCGCGCCCTGCCGGCGCTGGCTGGATGGGTGCCTGATGCCGCGTATTTACGACGTCCATTCGGATCAGATGCGGGACGCTACGCAGGAGGACATCGACCGGATGCTGACCTGCACGCAGGCATTCGCCGGGCTGGTGACGTTCCTGCACAAGTCGGGGCGCGTCCGCGACGGGGAGGCCGCGGAGGTCGCGGTCGGCCAATCGCAGGGCAAGCTGGACCCGCTGGAGGCCCGGAAAGCCTATCGCCGGCTGCTGGATAGCGACTGATGGCGCGACCGAAGGCGGGCGATGCCGAGATCCTGCGCGAGGCGCGGGAACGGTTCGAGCGGTGCGTGACGTGGGAGGCGACGGCGCGCGCCAACGCCTTGCACGACGCCAAGTTTGCCAACGGTGACAGCCTGAACGGCGAGCAATGGGACCCAGGCGTGCGCGCGGCCCGCGGTGACCGGCCTTGCTTGACGATGAACAAGACGCGCCAGCATATACTTCAGATCGTCAATGATGCGCGCCAGCACAAGGCGGCGATCAAAGTAACGCCGGTGGGCGGCCGGGCGACGTTTGAGGCCGCTGAGATATTCTCCGGAATTGTCCGGCGGATTGAATACCAGTCGAAGGCGGTGGACGCCTACAACACGGCCATTTTCCACCAGGTTGAAACCGGTATTGGATACGTCCGGGTCGTTACGGACTTCGCCGACGAGACAAGTTTTGACCAGGACATATTCATCCGGCGTGTTCCTGACCCGAACACGGTTTACTTGGACCCGGACGCCAGGGATTACGACAAGGCGGATATGCGGTTCGGCTTCGTGTTTAACGATGTGCCGCGGGATCAATACGAGGCGGAGCACGGCGAGGGCGATATGCCGGCGCCGGCCACGCTGGATAACACGGACGGTTGGAACGACCGCGACCACGTTCGCGAGGCGGAATATTGGCGGCGCAACGACGCGACCGATATGCTGCACGAAATGCCGGACGGAACCGTGCTTCGGGAAAGCGACCTGACGGACGAGGACCTGGCGAAGGTCAAGCCGCTGGCTGTGCGTTCGCGGGAGGTAAGCGAGCCGGAAATCGAGTGGTTTAAGATCGTTGGCGACCGTATAGACGATCGTAAGGTTTGGCCGGGCAAGTATATCCCGCTGGTGCCGTTCATTGGCGAAGAGGTGGTAATCGACAACAAGATGGACCGTAAGGGGCACACTCGGGCGCTGATCGATGCGCAGCGGATGTATAACTACTGGTCCTCTTCCGCGGTTGAGCACGTTGCGTTGCAGACGAAGGCGCCGTTCATCGCGACGGCGCAGGCCATTGAGGGCCAGCCGGATTGGGAGGTCGCGAACCTCGTCAACAAGTCGGTGCTTGTCTACAACGGCTTTGATGATACCGGCCAGCCGATCCCGCCTCCGGAGCGGAGCCAGCCGCCGGTGATGGCGCAGGCGTATTTGCAGGGTATGCAGCTATCCCGTGACGACATGATGATGGTGAGCGGCCAATACCAGGCGATGATGGGCCAGAACGGACAAGAGGTTTCGGGAACGGCGATTTCCCAGCGGCAGCGGCAGGGCGATAACGCGGTTTACCACTACATTGATAACCAGGCGAAAGGCATCCGCCAGGTTGGCCGGATCGTCTTGGACCTCATCCCCAAGGTCTATGATACCGCGCGCGTTATGAAGATCATGGCGGAGGACGGCAGCGACAGCGACGTTGCGCTGATCCCCAACGCGGCCAGCGCGCACCAGCACGTTGCGCTGGGACCGAACGGGCCGCAGCCGGTGACGCCGCAGCAGGCGGACGCCATTACCGCGGACCCGAACCAGCCGGACCCGAAGATTATCTTCAACCCGAACGTCGGCCGCTATGACGTCGAGGCCGATGTCGGGCCGTCCTTTGGCACGCGCCGGGAGGAGGCATTCAATGCGTTCTCGCAAATTCTCAGCCAGAATCAGCAGGCGTTCGCCATTGTCGGAGACTTTTGGGCGCAGAATGCGGACTTCCCCGGCGCCGACGAGTTGGCGGACCGGCTCAAGAGGGGCCTACCGCCGCAATACCAGCCGGGACCGCCACCGCAGGTGCAGCAACTCCAGCAGGCGATGCAGCAGCAGGGCCAACACGCACAGCAATTGCTCGGCAAGGCGGACGCGGAGGTCGCGCGCCTAAAGGCGGAGATCGTCCGGCTGCAAGAAACGGCGAAGGACAAGTCGGCCGACCTGGCGATCAAAGACTATGACGCCGAGACGCGACGCCTCGCCGCGGTTGGCAATATTGACCAGACTTCGTTGCAGATCATTGTCCGGCAGATGGTTGAGCAAATGCTGGGCACGCCGCTTACGCCGATGCTGCAACGTCACGCGAATATCGAGCAGTCGCTCCAGCCTCCGCCGGACCCGCAACAGCAGCCGCAGCCGCAAGCGGCCGGAGCGATGTCATGATTCTTTTGCTCATCATCGTGCTGTTGCTTGTCTTGGGCGGCGGCGGTTGGGGCTACCGGACCGGCGCGCTGACGCTGGGCAACCCCATCGGGATTATCCTGCTGATCGTT
Source organism: Rhodopila sp. (assembly GCA_036263955.1). Taxonomy (GTDB): domain Bacteria; phylum Pseudomonadota; class Alphaproteobacteria; order Acetobacterales; family Acetobacteraceae; genus Rhodopila. The sequence goes on along the minus strand of DATARX010000484.1, from coordinate 993 downwards.
GTCATCCTGCTGCTGTTCGGCGCTATCGGGCCGGGCCTTGGCCTCTATCGCTGGTAACGCGCCGTGAGTGGGTCCAACGCGCTCAATTGGGGCATCCTACCGTCGGACCCGTCCAACCCGCTGGCGGCCGGCGTGCCTACCCCTGCGGACGCGTGGACTGCCAACGCGCAGGCCTATAATGATTTTGTCGCGCGGGAGAGGGCTTCCGGTATTGCGGCAGGAACGATCGACCCAACGACGGGCTGGCCAACGCAGGCGGGGTATCTCGACGCGGCGCGGCAGTTCAGCGGCGCGCTCATTGGCGGCACCGCTGCGCCGGGTAGCGGGAGCACGCAAATAGCGGGCACCGTCCCAATGTACCAGAAGGCGATTCAATACCTGAAGGGCATTGCACCCAACGCCACCAGCGTCCTCGACTATGGTGCGGGCCTTGGCCTTGGGGCGGATGCCATGCGAGGCGTGTTGGGTGACCAGGCCACAGTCCATACGCTGGAGCCTGACCCGTCGCGCTGGCAAAGCGGCGTGGCGCCAACCTATACCGACAACTCCCAGATCAATCGGCAATACGATCTGATAACGAACACCAACGTATTGAACGTGCTGCCGCAGTCTATGCGTGACGAAGTGGTGCAGGACATTGGCGCCAAGCTGGCGCCTGGCGGCAAGGCGCTTATTACGACGCGCGGCTGGTCCGGCGACGTCGCCAACACGAAGAATGCGGCGCCGGGGCCGGAGCCGAACTCGGTTTATGTTCAGCGTTCGGGCGGCCCGGTATTTCAACGCGGGTTTACGACCGGAGAATTACAAGGCTACGTCGGTGGCGTGCTAGGCGACGGCTATTCGGTCGCACCGGCGCCGTTCGGTAAAGCCGGCATCCTGGTTACGCGAGACGCCGCGTCTGCATCGCCGGCCATTTCCTCGCTGCCGGTTCGGCCGGCGAGCGATAGCGTCCCCGACGTGATCAACGCGCATCTGACGTTCGGGCGCGACCTC
>DATARX010000473.1:0-2298 GCA_036263955.1 Rhodopila sp. | reverse complement strand
CACCCGGCCGCGCTAATGTGGGATCGCCTCCGGCGGTGCAAGGGGTCGGTCCGGTCTTCGCAACCACCGCTCCCAAATCCGTCCCCATTCCCCCGCAACCAAAAAACGTCCTACGCTCCAAACCGAACCACCCAGAGGCCTGCATGACCGCCCGGATTCGCCTCGCCGTCGACATCGGCGGCACCTTCACCGACCTTGTCCTGTCGCTGCCGGACCGAACCGTTTCCGCCAAGCTGCTCACCACCCCAAACGCCCCCGACGAAGCCGTCATCACCGGCACCCGCACCATCCTGGCCGAAGCCGGAATAGACGGATCCGCCCTCGACCTCGTCATCCACGGCACCACCCTCGCCACCAACGCCCTGATCGAGCGCAAGGGCGCCCGCACCGCCCTGATCACCACCGCCGGCTTCCGCGACTCCCTCGAAATCGCCTACGAACATCGTTTCGAGCAGTACGATCTCTACATGGAACGTCCCGCCCCGCTGGTGGAACGCGACCTCCGCCTCGAAGTCCCCGAACGCCTGGCCGCTGACGGATCAACCCTGCTGGCCCTGGACGAAGCCGCCCTCCTGCGCCTCACCGACGTCCTGAAAGCCCAGCAAATAGAAGCGCTGGCCATCAGTTTCCTCCATTCCTACATCAACCCCGCCCACGAGGAACGCGCCCGCGACCTGCTCGCCGCCGCGATGCCCAACCTCGCCATCACCCTCTCCTCCGAGGTCTGCCGCGAAATCCGCGAATACGAACGAACCTCGACCACCGTCGCCAACGCCTACGTGCTGCCGCTGATGGCCAGCTACCTGGGCCGCATGCGCAACGGACTTGCCGGCATCGGCGTCACCTGCCCGCTGCTGCTGATGATGTCCTCCGGCGGCATCTGCACCGTGGAAACCGCCACAAGCTTCCCCGTCCGCCTGGTCGAAAGCGGCCCCGCCGGCGGCGTCATCCTCGCCCGCCGCATCGCCGCCCTGGGCGGCTACGACCGCGCCTTGTCGTTCGACATGGGCGGAACCACCGCCAAGATCACCCTGCTCGACGATTTCACCCCGCAACAATCCCGCCACTTCGAAGTCGCCCGCGCCTATCGTTTCGCCAAGGGCAGCGGCATCCCGGTGCGCATCCCGGTCATCGACATGGTGGAGATCGGCGCCGGCGGCGGCTCCATCGGCCGCGTCGATGCGTTGCGCCGCATCGCCATCGGCCCCGACAGCGCCGGCTCCGACCCCGGCCCGGCCTGCTACGCCCGCGGCGGCACCGCCCCCACCGTCACCGATGCCGACGTCGTCCTCGGCCGCATCGATCCCGCCCGATTCGCCGGCGGCAAGATCGCTCTGGACCCAGCCCGCGCCCGCACCGCCGTGCTCGCCGATATCGGAACGAAACTGGACATGACAGCGGAACAAGCCGCCCGCGGCATCGTCGAAATCGTCGACGAAACCATGGCCAGCGCCGCCCGCGTCCACGCCGTGGAAAACGGCAAGGACACCGCCGCCCGCACGTTGATCGCATTCGGCGGCGCCGCCCCCCTGCACGCCGCCAGGCTGGCGCAGAAACTCGGCATCACCCGCGTGGTCATCCCGGTGGACGCCGGCGTCGGCTCCGCCCACGGCTTCCTCGACGCCCCCATCGCCTACGAAGTCGCACGAACCTTCCTGGTCCGCTGCGACAGCCTCGATCCCGAAACGATCGACGCCCTCTTCCACGACATGCGCGCCGAAGCCGAAGCCGTCGTGCGGCTCGGCGTCCCCGCCGGCCCACTGACCGAACGGCGCACCGCCTTCATGCGCTACCGCGGCCAGGGCCACGAAATCGCCGTGCCCCTCGATGGCGCCGCACTCGACCCGGCCGCACTAAGAACAGTGTTCGAAGCAACCTACACCCGGTTGTTCGGCCGCATCATTCCCAGACTGGAAATAGAAGCGGTCACCTGGACCCTGGCACTCTCCCAACCCCACGCCCTGCCTGCCCCCGACCCGATCGTCCACCAAACCGAACCCGCACCGATCCAGTCAACCCGCACGATGGTGGAATCCGTAACCGGCGAAACCATCGACGCCCCGATCTACGCCCGCGCCTCGCTGCCAAAGGGCGCCACCCTGTCCGGCCCCGCCGCGATCGTCGAAGCCGGCACCACAACGATCGTCCCCACCGGCTTCATCGCCCGCATCGCCCACGGCGGCGAAATCATCATCGAGGGAGCCTAGCCATGACCGGCCACCGCGCCATCGCCGAAATCGATGTGCAGATCATGTGGAACCGCCTGCTCTCGGTGGTGGAGGAGCAAGGCCAGACCCT
>DATARX010000441.1:0-13870 GCA_036263955.1 Rhodopila sp. | reverse complement strand
AGCCAGCCGCCAGCATCCGATCGCACAGAAGCGTGTGTCGCACCGCGACCACGGTTCATTGCGTAAATCGGATCCCTCAAACCAAAAGCGACGTATCCCGAAACCAAAAGCGACGTATCGCGCGTCCCCGATGCGCGATACTGGTATCCGGTCGCACAGGCGCGTGCGTCGCACCGCGACCACGCCTCGTCGCGTGAATCGGATCCCTCAAACCAAAAGCGACGTATCGCGCGTCCTCGATGCGCGATACGAGACCGACGGAAACCGCAGCGCAATGCGCTTCATTGGACCCGCCTCATTCGAAAGGACACCCGGACTCATGGATCCCCAGGCCACGCGCATCGTTCGGGTCGGCAACATCGAAATCGGCAACGACCGGCCCTTCGTCCTGATCGCTGGACCCTGTCAGATCGAGTCCCGCGCCCATGCGCTGGAGACCGCACAGGCCCTGCGGGAGATCTCCGGACGAACCGGCGTGCCGATCATCTACAAATCCAGCTACGACAAAGCCAACCGAACCAGCGCCTCGGCCGCGCGCGGCATCGGGATGGAGGCCGGCCTTTCAATTCTCAGCGACGTCCGCGCCACCACCGGCCTGCCCGTGCTCACCGATGTCCATGCGCCAGATCAATGCGCTCTCGCCGGCCAGGCCGTGGACGTGCTGCAGATCCCCGCCTTCCTCTGCCGCCAGACCGACCTGCTGCTGGCCGCCGGAGAAACCGGACGCGCGATCAACGTGAAGAAGGGGCAGTTCCTGGCGCCGTGGGACATGGTGAACGTCGCCGCCAAGATCGCCGGCACCGGCAACCAGAACATCCTGCTGTGTGAGCGTGGCGCCAGCTTCGGCTACAACACCCTGGTCAGCGACATGCGCAGCCTGCCGATCATGGCCCGCACCGGCTATCCGGTGGTCTTCGACGCCACCCATTCGGTGCAGCAGCCAGGCGGGCAGGGCACCTCTTCCGGCGGCCAGCGGGAATTCGCGCCCGTCCTGGCCCGGGCCGCCCTGGCCGTCGGAGCCGCCGCGGTCTTCATCGAAACCCACGAAGACCCCGATCGCGCCCCGAGTGACGGCCCCAACATGATCCCGCTCGGCCTGATGGAAGCCCTCGTCACCCGCCTCGCCGCCTTCGACCGCTTGGCCAAGCGGCCGGCCTGATTCGAACGGGTCCCGTCCCGTCCCGGATCGGATAGCGGCCACGGCGGAACCGCAGCGCTGCCGGCTGATTGGCCGCTCCAGGCAACCCCTTGGGAGATGGTGCGATCCAGCCAGCCTGCCGCGCACGCCCAGGCCCAGAACCGCGCCCAACCAAACCGCAGCCCCTCAGCAACCCAGCCGCTCAGCAATCCAGCCGCTCAGCAATCCAGCCGATAAACCCGCCGTGCCGTCCCGGCGAAAATGGCCGCTTTCTCAACAGCCGAGCAGCCGGCGGCGATGCGCTTCAAGGCATTGAACAAGGCGGCAAATCCGATCCCCATCTTCTCGACGGGAAAATTGCTCTCGGCAATGCAGCGATCCGCGCCGAACAGCTCGATGCATGTCTCTACATACGGCCGCCAATGCGCCGCCAGCTGTTCCGACGATGGCGGCGCACCGAGGCCCATATAGTCATAGGCCGCCAGCCGCATCGTCATCCCGCCCAGTTTCATCGTCACGTTCGGACATTGCGCCAGTTGGGTCACCGACCGCTTCCAATCGGCGAAGACAGCGTCGCGCTTCCCCGCGTAGCGGCCGTACCCCAGCGGCCCGCCACAATGCCCGACGATGATGGTGCTCCCTGGAAATGCTCGCGCGAGGTCGGTGATATCCGGAATCTGCGGATGAAACCCCCACGCATCCAGCGACAGTCCCAGCGCCGACAAACGCGCCATCCCGGTTCGGAAATCCGGCCGCGCGTACAGCCCCGGCTGCATATCCGGCGCGCTGTTGCCGATCACCGGATCCGCATCATACCCGGCCGAGTGCCGCACGCCCCGGAATCGGCCGCCACCAGCGCGGATATGCGCCTCCAGCACCGGTGTCACCCAGTCACCCGCCGTCAGGTCGGCATATCCGACGATTCCGGCGGCCACCTTGGTCTTGCCATACCCGCCGCTGTCGCTCATGGCGGCGATGCCGGCCACGAACTCGGTCTCCCCGATAGGACGCATCGGCACCGGCCCGCCCGCGCGATACATCGAGTGGCACTGCAGGAACACGGTGCCGATGACGTTGTGACCGGTGGCGCAGTCGGCGAGGAATTCGTCCAGCAAGTAGCGAAACGCCGGCACCTCCCACGATTCACCCGCCGAACGTCCCGTTCGATGCCACAGATGATGATGCGTATCGATGATCGGCAGGTCGGGATCGATGACCGGCTCCGGCGGCGCTTTCGCCAGCCACGCATCCCGCGGCGGGAAGATCCGCCCGAAAGCGGTCTTGGCGTGCGATCCGTTCATCGGCGGTTCCCCCATCGTTTATTGTCCGACGGGGGATTACCGCACGCCCCACCCCAACGCTCAAGGCGCTCCAATATGCAGGGCGCTCCAATATGCAGGGCGCTCCAATATGCAGGGCGCCCCGATGTCCTGGGCGCCCCGAACGCCAGGGCGCCCCGCCACGCAAGCCGGAATTCAGTGACCCGGTTGACCCTGATCCGATGGCGGCAGCGCCGGCGGGGGAGAGGAGGGCGCGCTAAACGGCTGCGTCGCCCCCGGCGCCCCATTCGGCGCCCCGTTCGGCTGCTGCGATTGTGCCGCCTGCACCTGCCGCGTCAGATCCCGCACACAGCGACCGAATGCATCGCTGATCGCCGTGGAGCCGGCCAGCGACACCGTCCACGGCGGCTCGTTGCCGTCCGGAAAGGTCAGCGTCATCGACGAAGAGCCGCGAAACTGCTGGTCGAAGCCCTGCATCGCACCCGGATCCAGGGTCCAGTCGATGCTGTGATCGTGGCCGATCGCCTGCGACGTCCACGGCGTGTTCAACCCGATCTGCATCACCACCGTGACATGCGTGTTAGGCGGAATCGTCCAGTCCGGCTTGCTGGCCGACAGAGTGGTTTCGGTGCCGCCGATGTCGAAATGGATCGATAGGCGCCGGTTGTCCGACGGATTCGTGTTGCCCACGCCGCAGATCGCCCCACCCCGGTCGGTGCGACCGCTGAACGCGTCCCAGGTTCCGGCGTGATAGTAGGTCTGGACCTGCGCCAGCGCGGCCGCCGGACTCATGGCAATGGGACCCATGGCGATCGCGATTGCGGCCAGGCGGGCAAGATGTCTCATACGCTACTCCTCAAGGCGTTGACGTTAAAATGGAACGACCCGTGCCGAACGGGAACGATGCCCACCTCAAATGAAGGTGAGACACCTCGCCAAGGTGCGGGCTGGCAACATCCGGTTCAAGGTGATAGGCAGCCCTCGCTGCAAAGACGGAGACCCACCATGGCCGCGATCGCCGACATCACCGCCCGCGAAATCCTCGACAGCCGCGGCAATCCGACGATCGAGGTGGATGTCATCCTCGAATCCGGGGCCATGGGCCGCGTCGCGGTGCCATCCGGCGCCTCCACCGGCGCGCATGAGGCCGTCGAACTGCGCGACGGCGACAAATCCCGCTATGGCGGGAAGGGCGTGCGCACCGCGATCGCCAATGTCGAGGGCGAAATTCTCGAAGCCGTGGGCGGCATCGATGCCAGCGAACAGGTCGTCATCGACAACATCATGATCGACCTCGACGGCACGCCCAACAAGGGCCGCCTCGGCGCCAACGCGATCCTGGGCGTCTCCCTGGCCGTCGCAAAGGCCGCCGCGTCCGACCAGGGCCAGCCGCTGTATCGCTACGTCGGCGGCGCCTACGCCCGCACCCTGCCGGTGCCGATGATGAACATCGTCAACGGCGGCAAGCACGCCGACAATCCGATCGACATCCAGGAATTCATGATCCAGCCAATTTCCGCCCCCACGCTGGCGGATGCGGTGCGGATGGGTTCCGAAATCCTCCAGGCCTTGAAGAAGGGGCTGCACGACGCTGGTCACAACACCAATGTCGGCGACGAAGGCGGCTTCGCCCCCAACCTGAAATCCGCCGATGAGGCGCTGGGCTTCATCGCCAAGGCGGTCGAGAAAGCCGGCTACCGCATCGGCGAGGACATCACCTTCGCCCTCGACCCCGCCTCCACCGAATTCTTCAAGGACGGCAAGTACCACCTCGAAGGCGAAGGCAAGGTGCTCGATGGCGAGGCGATGGTTCGCTACTACGCCGACCTGTGCAGCCGCTATCCGATCGTTTCCATCGAGGACGGTTGCGCCGAGGACGACTGGCAGACCTGGAAGCTTCTCACCGAAACCCTCGGCGGCAAGGTCCAACTGGTCGGCGACGACCTGTTCGTGACCAACCCCGAACGCCTGCGCCGCGGCATCGCCGAGGGATCCGCCAACGCTATCCTAATCAAGGTGAACCAGATCGGCACCCTGTCGGAAACGCTGGAGACGGTGGAACTTGCCCACCGCGCCGGTTGGAACGCGGTGATGAGCCACCGCTCCGGCGAAACCGAGGATTCCACCATCGCCGACCTCGCGGTCGCCACCAACTGCGGCCAGATCAAGACCGGCAGCCTGGCCCGCAGCGACCGCAACGCCAAATACAACCAGTTGATCCGCATCGAGGAGCAACTCGGTGACGCCGCGCGCTATGCCGGCGCCACAATCCTGCGCCGGTAGCGGGTTCGGTGGGACTGAAAACGACCGCTGCTGTCATCGCCCTTGGGTAGTCGGCGTTCAAGCGCGACCGTCTGAGGTTGCACCAACCTCAGACGTGGATCGCCCTCTCAACCAAATAGAACCAGCGTATGATAGCTTCAACCCGAACCTATCACACGCTAATGCCCGACCATCCACGAACGGTCGCGCGCGCCCTCCTGGACCGCGCCGAACTGTTGCTTGACCAGCGGACTCGCCCCGGGCCGGTGCCCCTGGTGGAGGCGCTCCCGTGGCAGGTCCTCGCGCCGCATCACCTTCGGCTCGTGGGCGCTTCGCTCGTTGCGCTCATGGGCGACCCGGTTGCTCGCTGAAAGCACGGCCAGCATCGCCACCGACGCGAGACGTGGCGCCGGCAGGGAACAATCCGGGCACGGCACGCTTGCCTCCCACTCGGACATGCCACGCCACGCCCGGAACGGTCCGCAGGTCGCGCACGCATAATCATAGAGCGGCATTTCTCATCTCCCGATTTCGCGAATGCCCGCGATCCTCTTGTTGCCCCGATCCTTATCATGCCCTGATCCCGGGAAAGCCTTCATCAGATCGCCGTGCATCGATCAATGCGGCGGCACCGGCCCACCCGGCATGATGCCGGTCAGCAGCAGATAACCCGGCAGCCACCCGGTGTAGATTCCCTCCAATGTACACAAAGCGCCAGTAAACCGCGTGAGTTCTTTTCGTCCTGCCGCCAGCAGCAAGTAGAAGCACAACCAAAGGATGCCCCAGGAAATCCAGCAAACCGCCAGCCAGTAATCCCACACCGTGTGTGCTGACATCAGGCTTTCCAGGCTGATCGGGGCGCAGGTGATGGCCACAAACAGACAGAACCAACCGAGCCCCCGCCCGTCGGCACCATTCCAGCGGTTCCAGGCGACCCAGTAATAAGTGAAGGTGAACAGCAACAGGAACGCCGCCCCCTTGATACTCTCGGCGTTGGAGCTCGGTCCGAAGGCGAGATAAACCGCGACCGCCAGTGTCAGGGTTCCAACAAAAACGTCGATCACGGCGATCTCTTGGTCGCCGACTTTTCTCAGCACCCACAACCCGTTGAGAAAAAGGACTGCGCCAACCCAGAAGAGTGAAAGTCCTAGCAGCATCATCCCCTCCTACAATTCATTGACGCAGCCAAGGTCCGTTGTGTCGATATAGAAGTAGTTACCCCTCGCCGGCGGGCCGGTCTGGCAAGGCGTCGCCTGGTCGGCGACGCCGGCATCTTGTCAGCCACGCGCGGGGCGCCTCGTATCATTAGTGAAGCGCGATACGTCGTGTTGTGCTCGCAGTATCCGGTTCACGCGGCGAATCGTGGTCGCGGTGCGAGTCACGCTTCTCTGCGATCGGATACTAGGCACAGGCTGCCACGTCGCTCGCCGCCACCATGCGTGTCGGACCCGACGCATTGGGACGAATATCGAAATCAAAGATCTCCGTCGGAATCGCGAGTGTGCAGCACGCATTCGGAATGTCGACGATCCCGCTGATCCGGCCCTCCACCGGGGCGGTGCCGAGGATCATGTATGCCTGCTCGCCCGTGTAGCCAAATTTCTTCAGATACTCGATGGCATTCAGGCATGCGCGTCGATAAGCGACATGCGCGTCGAGATACAGCTGCTTTCCGCTGATCTCATCAACAGAAATCCCTTCGAACACCAGGTATTCCGAGAAGCGCGGTTCAATCGGGCTCGGCATGAAGATCGGATTGACAATGCCGTACTTCGCCATGCCGCCTTTGATGACATTGACACCGATATCGATCCAGCCGGCCATCTCGATCGCCCCGCAGAAGGTGATCTCGCCATCGCCCTGCGACCAATGGATATCGCCCATCGAGAGCCCGCCGCCCTTTACATAGACGGGGAAATAGATTTTCGAGCCGCGCGAGAGGTTCTTGATGTCGCAATTGCCGCCGTGCTCGCGCGGCGGCACGGTGCGCCAGGCCTCTTGCGCGGCGCTCTGCGCGGTTCGGCCCGTCATCTGACCCATCAACGCGGTCGGCGCATGCGGGGGCGCGAGCAGGGGTGGCACGCGTTCGGGATTGGTGGCCAGCAGTTCAGCCTCCCGCTTGTTCGCGCGCTCCAGTAATTCGCGATCGGGGAGGCAACCGATCAGGCCGGGATGAATGATGCCGGCCCATCGCACGCCCGGGATGTGACGCGAAGTTGTGTAGATCCCATGGTAGTCCCACACCGCTTTGCGCGCGTGCGGATAATGATCGACGAGAAACCCACCGCCATTTTCCTTGGCGAAGATACCGGTGAAGCCCCAGCGCGAGTCCGGCAGATAGCCGATGTCGAGGAGGTCCACCGCCAGCAGGTCGCCGGGTTCCGCACCCTCCACCCCAAATGGCCCACTCAGGTAATGCACCTTTGTCAGATCGACGTCGCGAACATCGTTGGCGCTGTCGTCAGGAGCGATCTGCCCACCTGTCCAGTCGAAGCATTCGACTCTGAATTCCGCCCCTGGCTTGTAGGTTTCCACAAAAGGAATGTCGGGGTGCCAACGGTTGTGGGTCTTGATCTCCGCCGCCTCGGGTGTCCGCTTCAGGTCGGCATGAAAGGCAACTTTGGTCATTAAAGTCTCCTCTCCCTGATTTTGCGATTTGATGTCGCATGGTCGCGACAATCGACCGCGTTACATTGCATGTTTTATTTCATTGGACTGTACAGGCTGTCGCGTCCCAGGACGACTGATCCGGCCAGCAGGAGCGGATCCCGTGAAAGCGAACGACCGTGCGCGCGGATCAAAGGCCTTCCAGGCTGCGCGTCACATATCCTCGGTTGAGCGTAGGCGAGAATCGTGGCTTCCAGGTAGGTCAGATCTGAAAAAGCGCGCGGAATTGATAGATGAGGCCGTCCGGAACCGGGCGCATGCGATGCAATGCCGGTCGCGCGGAGCCCTTACCATACTTTGATGCAGTATATTTTGGCGCTAAACTAAACGTCCATGCCGAAACCTTGTGCCCCTATCGCCCGCGCGCGTCGCGGGACAGGCGGGGTGCGAACCGCTCCGTCAGTACCGGCCCGGCGATTGCCGTCACGAGCACGAGGACAAGGACCACATTGAGCATGTGATCGTCGAGCAGACGCTGACCGCCGGCGCCCAGCGTATCATGTGCAACCAACGTCGCCGCGAGAGTCGCGGCCACCTGCGGCAGTGTCAGCGACCAGACCGTCAGTTGCTCGTCCCGGCTGTAACCGAATGCGCGCCCGACGCTCCAGGCCGCGATCCATTTGCCGGCGAGAAGGGCAGCGATGATGCCAACCACGAGCAGGAAATTGTCATATAGTCCCTGCACGAACGTGACCGGGTTGATCAGGAAGCCGGTGACGATGAAGAAGATCGGAATGAACAGCGACTTGCCAAGGAACGCCAGCTTGGCGCTCGCCGGTTTGTCGCGCGCCGATGCGTTGACCGCCAGTCCCGCCAGGAATGCGCCCACGATGCCCGGCAACTGGATCGTGTCAGCCAGCACGCCCGCGATCGCCATGATGCAGAGCATGAGAACGAAGTAGGCGTCCTCCTCATCCTCGAGCCGCCGGAGCACGAACCCGGCGAGCCGGCTCAGGCCGAACAGCACCAGAAGAATATAGCCGACGATCTCGGCCAGCAGCAGCGCCAGTCCCGACGCTGAAAAGCCGGTCGTATAGATCGAGACGCAGACGGCGAACACCACGAGCGACAGCGTGTCCGACATCACGGTCGCACCCACCGCGACCGTCACCGGCTCCAGGCCCTGGAGGCCAAGCCTGTCGAGCACGGTCAGGCCGAGCAGGGTGTGCGACGCCAGCAGCGATCCAATCACGATCGCTTGTACTGTGCCGTAGCCGAATGCCAGGCCGACGGCGGTGCCAAGCACCAGCGGAATCACCGTCGTGGTGAGACCGAACGTGATCGAGCGGTTGCGGGCACGACGGAACAGCGCAAGATCGATCTCGAGCCCGGCAAAGAACATCAGCAACAGCTTGCCGAGCTCCGCCATGAAATCAGCGATCGGCCGGTCCGTACCGAAGAACCCGAGAACGTACGGTCCGATGATGACGCCGCCGAACAACAACCCGACCGCGGCCGGGAGCCGGACGCGGCGGCACAGCCGTGGAATGGTAACGAGCATCACCATTCCAAGCGCGAACTTGGCAAGCGCCGGCAGCGTGAAAAGGTGGTCTCGAATGAAGCCGACGATGTGTGGCGTCATGGTCGTCGGGTGTCCTTTCGTGCGCTGACCACGCCGGCTGCGTTCGAATTTGCACGGAAGCCCGCGCCACGGCTTCACGTGGTCGTTACCAAATGCGGCTTTTCCTGCTTCCAGGTTGATGAACAACCAACCCTGCCGCAAGCCCCTGGCCATCGGCGATCCAGACCCGGTTTCGTCAACGTCCGGTGTTCTGTCTGCGGAATTCCCGCAGGGCGACGCTTTCCCCGGTCCAATAGAGCGTCGCCGTTTGTGGCGTGTAATATCGAAAATAAGGATTTCAACGGCATGCGCGCCCGGAAGCGGCGCACCGATCGCCCAGCGGTTACACATCTGCCGTTTCTGCATAGGCTGGTCCATTTTTGAACATTACAAGTCATCCGACGGCAACGGGACAGCAATGCTCTGTTCAAAGGGAGGAAAGCGTCGATGAAATCCAGGTTGTTCAGTGCGCAGATGGCTGCGATAGCCCTCTCGACCGCCGCATTGCTCAGTCCCGCGCTGGCGCAACAAGGGAAGGCGCAGTTGTACGCGTTTCATTCAGCGCCGATCGCCGGTGGATGCCCGGGACTGGATTGGCACATTACCCTCGAACCAGACAATAGTTTGGTCGGCTTCGTCGCGTGGGACCATGACCAGCACATAGCCAGGCTGGAAGGAAAGTTCGATAAGAACAGAACATTTGAGATGAATGCCCAGGAGGTCGGCGGACAAGGCAGAAAGGCCACCGTCTCGGGGCGGGCGGGCGGCGGGTATATCAGCGCGATGATCAATGGCTCCGGGACCCCCTGCGACGGCATGTGGCTCAACGTTCCGACCATAGCGGGCGGAACGGGCGGCGGCGGCGGCTAACGAACGACTGAACAATGGACTGGCGTTCTCGGTGGTATCGCCACATCGGCGGCCACCGAGAGCGCATCATTGCGCACGCACCGGCCGCTCGTCACCCCGCGAACCCGCCCTCCGCGAGAAACGCCGCTTCGCCCGCGGTCGTCTCACGCCCGAGTATGGCATTCCGATGCGGAAAGCGGCCGAAGCGCGCAATGATCGCGCGATGCCCCTCCGCATAGGACTTCGATTGCTCGTCGAACCAATAAGCCAACGCCATCGAAACATCCTGGTCGGCGCAATCTTCCGAATGGCCGAACGGCATCCCGAAGAATACCCGCAACGCGGGCTCCACGCGCGCGATGTGCCCCGCCGACAACGCCAGCTGGGCATAATGGCGCGCCAGGGGATCTGTTGCATACATTTGCTCGGTGTCACGAAACGCATTGCGCGGGAACTGGTCGGTCAGGATCAGCAAAGCCAGCGCGCCCTCGGCCGTCCCGATCCAGTCGTCGTGCCGGCGAGCGGCCACCGCCCTGTGTAACGCCAGGAAACGGTCCCGGAATATACGATCGAACGCCGCGTCCTTGGTAAACCACCGTTCCGCACCGGCCGTGCGCCAGAACGCAACCACATCGGCGGCGCTCAGGTCAGGTTCGCCGCGGTCCATGCAATCCCTCCCGCCCAAAGGATGACGACGCCGGACGGCGCCCTTGCACCAAAACTTTATCCCCCCTGGCAACCTTTCGTTAACCTATTCATGGCTTTGATAGCGCGCTGGAGCATGATCACGCTGGGCGGCACGTCCAAAGCGTGTGAATCATGCGATCAAACAAAGGGATAGACCAATTTCAAGCTGGAAAGCCAGCCGGGAAACGGTCCAGCCCCTCGGGACGCGCGACCCATGACCGATACCCTCCTCGAACCGCTCGCCGTCCCTGAGTCCCCCGATGCATTGACCCAGGATGTCGTCCGCGATGCCCTCGGCGAAAGCCGCCGGCGCTGGCGCGATCTCGTCGGCCTCGCCGTCGATCTGGCGTTTGAAACCGACGCCGACGGCCGCTTCGTCTTCATCATGCCCGAAACCGTCCTCGGCTGGCCCAGCGCCATGCTGATGGGCCGGCCCGCCACCGTTCTGATCGGCGACGCCGGCGCCGGCGCGGTGCTCAATCCATTCCAGCCAGCCGCCGAAATCCGCCGCCACCGTGCCTGGTTTCGCCGCCGCGACGGCGGGCTCGCGATGATGACCGTCTCTACCACGCCATTGCATGACGATCGCGGCGCCATCGTCGGCACCCGCGGCGTCGGGATCGACGTCACCGAATCCGACGCTGAAATCGCTCGAATCGCCGGCCGGTTGCGCCGGGGCGAGGTGATCGACCATATCCTGTCCCGCGTCGGCCAGGAAACCGGGGCTGACGCGATGATGGACGCGGCGCTGGGGGCACTGATCCACGCCCTGGGCGCCGAGGGGGCCGCGGTCATCGGCGGTGTCTCGGAAGACGCACCGGTGGAGGTCCTGCACGAATACGGCCCCGGCGCGTCCATCATCCTCCCTCCCGCGGCCAGCCTGGTGGCAGGGCAGGGCGCCGGACCAGGACATACCGTCGCCCCGGACGGACGATACGTGCTGGCGGTCGGCTGCCGGACCCGCTTCGGCGCCAACGCCGGTCTCGCGGTCTGGCGCCGGCCCAACGCACGTCCATGGGATGCCGAAGACACGCTGCTCGCTGGGTCGGCGATCGGCATCGTCCGCATGATCCTCGAATATGAGGCCGTTGCCCGGGATCTGGCCGAGCAGGCCCGAACAGACTCGCTCACCGGCCTCCTTAATCGCCGGGCCTTCATGGACGAAACCCAGCGCCGCATCACCCGCCTCGACCGGGAGGAGCAGGACGGCACGCTGATGTTCGTGGACCTCGACTCCTTCAAGGCGGTCAACGATCGCCTGGGCCATGGTGCCGGCGACGACGTGCTGGTGCGTGTTGCCAATCTGCTCCGCAGACTGGTGCGGCCGTCCGATCTGATCGCCCGCCTCGGCGGCGATGAGTTTGCGGTCTGGTTGGACAGCGCCGATCACATGACCGCGGCGGAGCGGGCAGACCATCTCTGCAAGACCGCGCCGGTCGAACTGCAGGCCTCGCTATCGGAACCGTTCCCGGATCTCGGTGTCTCGATCGGCATCGCGACGCGGCAAGCGGGAAGCGTCGAGTCGATCGCGGATCTCACCCGGCGCGCCGATATGGCGATGTATGAGGTCAAGCGCGGCGGTCGCCGCCACTGGCGTGTCTCGCACCCGGACAACCCCTGATGGACGGCGATGAGGCAACCCGCGTCCGCCAGGGCGCCTGCGAGACCACCAGCCCGGAGATCTTGCGCAAACTGGCGACCGATCCATCGGTGACCGTGCGCGCCAGCCTCGCTTTGAACCCAGCCTTGCCGGACAGCATCGCCGCCATTCTACGGGCCGACCAGGACGTCCGGGTACGCTCGATTCTGACCCGCAAGATGGCGGACCTGATGCCGGCGCTGCCGGATGAAGCCCGCGGACGGGTGCAGCAGGACGCGGTCGCCAGCCTGACCGCCATGGTGGCCGATGCCGCCCTGCGCGTGCGCGCCAGCATCGCCGAAACCGTCCGCGATATGCCCGATGGCCCGCGCGATATTATCCTGCGCCTCGCCGAGGATCCCGAGGTGATGGTCAGCGAGCCGGTCATCTTGTTCTCGCCGATGCTGACCCAGGAAGACCTGATCGCGCTGATCGCCTCGGGCCCGCCGCCAACCACCCTGCTGGCCGTCGCCAGGCGGCCCCGCATCAATGAAACGGTGTCCGACGCGATTGTCGGCAGCGCCGACCCGGCGGCCATAGGCGCCCTGCTGCGCAACCCCACCGCACAGATCCGCGAAGCCACCCTGGATGCGCTGGCCGCCCAGTCCGAGGACCATACCGACTGGCAGGAGCCGCTGGTCCGGCGGCCGCATCTGCCGCCGCGTGCCCAGCGCATGCTGGCGGAGATCGTCACCGGTCATCTGCTCGATGCCTTCGCAGCGCGCGCCGATCTCGACCCCAAGCTTGCGCAAACCCTGCGCGCCGCCGTGCTGCGCGCGACGGAGCGTCCCCGGACCGCATCCTCCGTTCGGAACACCGGGCCGGCGCCGGCCGGCGCGGATCCGACCGTCGCGCTGAAACGGGCGCAGGCCATGAAACGGGCGGGCACTCTTGACGATCGCGCGCTGCTGGACGCGTTGCAGCAGGATGCAACGGTACTGGCCAGGGCCATGCTGGCGGTCAAGGCCGGCGTGGCGTTGCCCGCCATCGAACGCGCCTGCAGCCTGCGCAGTGCCAAGGCCATCGTCAGCCTCGCCTGGAAGGCCGGGCTCTCGCCTCAGACCGCCGTCGTGCTGCAGACCATGCTGGCCCATGTCGCGCCCGACCAGGTCTTGCGGCCGAACGCGCCGGCTGGCTTCCCCCTCTCGGAAGACGAAATGCGCTGGAAACTATCCTTCCTCGGCGTCAGCGATACTGAAACGCAAACCTGGATCCCTCGCCAGCTCTGACCACCCCCAGCTCTGACCATCCCCAGTTCTGGCCGCCCCCAGCTCTGGCCGCCCCCCGTTCTGGCCACCCCAGTTCTGGCCGCCCCCAGTTCTGGCCGCGAACCCTATCGCTTGATCAGCGTACCAGGCCCGGCCTCGGTGAACAGTTCCAGCAGGCAGGCATGCGGCACGCGCCCATCCAGGATCACCGCGCCCTTCACCCCCTGGCGCACCGCTTCCACGCAGTTCTCCACTTTCGGAATCATGCCGCCGGTGATCGTGCCGTCGGCGATCCGCTCCTCCACCTCGGTCAGCGTCAGCGACGGGATCAACTGCTTGTCCTTGTCCAGCACCCCCGGCACATCCGTCAGCATCAGCAGACGCGTCGCGTTCAGCGCGCCTGCCACCGCCGCGGCCACCGTATCGGCGTTGATGTTATAGGTCTGCCCGTCGGCATCCACGCCGATCGGCGCGATCACGGGCACCAGCCCGCCACCCGTCAAGGCATGGATTACCCGCGCATCCACCGCGGTCGGCTCGCCGACGAAACCAAGATCCAGCGCCCGCTCGATATGGCTG
>DATARX010000345.1:0-3961 GCA_036263955.1 Rhodopila sp. | reverse complement strand
CTCCCGCCTGCTGCAGCGCGTCGGCCGAGCGAACCACCGCATGGATGAGGCGTCCAAAGCCATTCTCGTGCCCGCCAACCGGTTCGAGGTGCTGGAATGCGAAGCCGCCATCCTCGGCGTCAGCGCCAAGGAACTCGACGGCGACCCGCCGCGCCCCGGCGGCCTCGACGTGCTCGCGCAGCACTTGCTGGCGCTGGCCTGCAGCGCCCCGTTCCTGCCGGACGACATCTACCACGAAGTCACCACCGCCGCGCCCTACGCCAACCTGACAAGAACCGATTTCGACGACGTCCTGCGGTTCGTCGAGGACGGCGGCTACGCGCTGCGCGCCTACGAGCAATGGAAGAAACTGTTCCGCGACAGCGAGGGCCGCATGCATGTCCGCAACGCCCGCACCGCCGCGGCGCTGCGCATGAATATCGGCACCATCGTCGAGGCGCCGGTCCTGAAAGTCCGCCTGGTCGGCAAGCGCGGCTTCGGCCCCACGCTGGGTGAAATCGAGGAGTATTTCGTCAACCTGCTCCGCCCCGGCGACACGTTCATCTTCGCCGGCCGCCTGCTGCGCTTCGTCCGTGTCCGCGAAACCGTCGCCGAGTGCATGGAAGGCGGCGACGGCGACCCCATGGTCCCGGCCTATGAAGGCGGCCGCATGCCGCTGACGACCAACCTCGCGGACCGTGTGCGCGGCCTGCTGCAGGCCCCTGACAAGTGGCACCTGTTTCCCGACCAGGTGCGCGACTGGCTGCAGCTTCAGCGCGGCGTCTCCCGCCTGCCCGGCCGCAACGACCTGCTGGTGGAAACGTTTCCCCGCGGCGACCGCTGGTATCTCGTCGCCTATTGCTTCGAGGGCCGCAACGCCCACCAGACCCTCGGCATGCTGATCACCAAGCGCATGGACCGCGCCGGCTTTGCCCCACTCGGCTTCGTCGCCACCGACTACGTGCTGGGCATCTGGTCGGCCAACCAGCCGCGCAACATCGCAGCCCTGTTCGACCAGGACATGCTGGGCGACGACCTGGAATCCTGGCTCGCCGACAGCTCCATGCTGAAACGCACGTTTCGCAATGTCGCGGTGATCGCCGGCCTGATCCAACGCAACCTGCCGGGCGCGGAAAAGAACCGCCGGCAGGTGACGGTGAACAGCGACCTGATCTATGACGTGCTGCGCCGCCACCAGCCGGACCATATCCTGCTCCGCGCAACGCGAACCGACGCCGCCTCCGGCCTCATCGACGTCGGTCGCATCGCCGGCATGCTGGCTCGGGCGCGCGGCAAAATCGTGCACATCGTGCTGTCGCGGGTCTCGCCCCTGGCGGTGCCGGTGCTGCTGGAGATTGGACGGGAAAGCGTGCGAACCGACACCGACGAGGAAGCCCTGCTGGCCGAAGCCGAAGCCATCATCGCCGAAGCCACCGGAGAAACCGAACCACGCCTCCCGGCGATCCATCGCGCGAACCAGGCCAGGCGCCCCACCGGCTGGCAAAAAACCTACCTCCCGCGTCGCCCGCAGACACGGCAGTCGGACCTGTTCTCATGACCGCCGCGCCGATCCATCTGGCCGGCGAGCGGCTGATGCTCGATCCCATGGGCGCGCTGTTCTGGCCGGCACAAAAGATGCTCGCGGTGTCCGACCTGCATCTGGAGAAAGGCTCGTCATTCGCCCGCAAGGGCATGCTGCTGCCGCCGTGGGATACCCACGCCACGATCGATCGCCTGACCCTGCTGCTGCGCCGCTGGTCGCCGGAAACCGTCGTCGCCCTCGGCGACTCCTTTCACGACGCGCTCGGTTCCGGCCGCCTTCCGGCCACCGAACAGCGCCGGCTGAATGCGATGACCGAAGCCCATCGCTTCATCTGGGTGCAGGGCAACCACGACCCGACGCCACCGGACGGCCTCGGCGGCATTTGGGTCGAAACCCACAGCGCCGGCCCGATGGTGTTCCGTCATGAGGCGATCAGCACCGCCGACCCAGGCGAAATCGTCGGCCACCACCATCCCAAGGCCACGATCCCGGCGCGCGCCGGTTCGGTCAGCCGCCCCTGTTTCGTGTTCGACGGCCGCCGCCTGATGATGCCCGCGTTCGGCGCCTACACCGGCGGCCTGGACGTGCGCGATCCGGCGATCAACCGCCTGTTCCCCCGCGGCGGCCGGGTCTTCCTGCTGGGCAAGGATCGCCTGTTCAGCTTCGAGATCGGCCGCGGCGCCGCATTGCAGGTCGGATAACACCGCTCGGCGCTTGAACGGACCGGCATGCGCGCCAGGTTGGCCGGCGACGGCGCGCGAAAAGCAACGCTTCAGGCGAATTCGCTCACGAGTCAGAAAATACTACCCTGAGACCAGGTGGAAGCACCTCTTTGCGCCAGGTCGCGAATTGCCCGCGCACATGATCCAGGCAGGCCAACGCAACGGAACTGTCCGGATCTTCGGACAGATATCGAAGCGTAGACCAAACCGCGTTGACCATATCGCCAATCCCTGGCGGTCCGACGAAGGCCGAGGTCGCCGCGACAGCGTGGTGACGCGCGGAACCCGACAGAAACGCGTCAATCTCGGCACCCGCCTCATCGATCGGGCGCGGCCAGGCGATGCCCGCGCGCTCCCCCGCGCGTCCCAGGCAGCCGCGCCAGTCATGCATCAGGTCGTCATAGAACACGACTGCCCGATTCAGTCCCCGGCTCAGCCATTCGGCCTCCAGCATGTGCTGCAGCCACTGGGGTGCCGTTTCCCTCTCCGGAAACTGATTGCGTCGAAGCAGGGACCGGACGACTTCCGCGGGATGACGAACCACGATCAGCACCGACGGGACGATGCCGGCGGCGCGCAAGGGCGGCAGCCAGGCGGGCAGCGTCAGGCACAGCCTTGGGTCCTTCAATACAAAGGCCGGCGACGTGCCGAACTCGCGTTCCAACGTCTGCGCGATGGTTTCCCGGTCCGACGGCTGCAGCATCGGTTCGATACAATCGGGGTCGAAGGTCAGACTGAGATTCCACGCACACCCTGCCGCCCGTAGCAGGTGGTGGTTGATGTGCACAACCAGGCGGGATTCGTAGAAGCCGCCGGGATTATCGACGGCAGCCGGTAACGGCGTCAGTGGCGGCCCCAGGCCCAGCCGCACGGTGGCACCCGCAACGGCGGACGTGCCGCTGCGATGCATCCCCAGAATAATGACTGCCTGCCGGTTCGCGCTTGGCATTTGATATTTTACATGATTGTGGACAACATTGCGTCTTGCCGGCCTTCACGCGGCAAAGGGGCGGCTTGACGCCTTGCGATTATGCTAACGGGCATCGCACGCGATTCGCGACGGGGTCGTTCCAAGGGGTCGTTCCAAGGGGTCATTTCAAGGGGGCCGGTCCAGTCGCCCTCTCGGCCCATGGCCGCTTCCATGAGCGCGAGCCGGCCCCTACCCTACCGGGAACGCCGCCTCCATGGTCCGGCGATACCGGTAGGCCTCCTCGGCGGGATCGATCCGCACGTCGTCCCATGTCACCGGCTGGCCGGCCGCCACGTCGCGCACCAGTGGAACCTTGTTCGCCAGCCCGATCGGCAATCCGCCACGGCGCAGACTATCCGCGGCGGGCATCAGCTTGCCCCACACGCAAGCGCCCCCTTCGCCGTCCAACATTTCCCCCGCACGCAGGTCCCGCTTGGCGGTCGACACAACATCGCCGCGAAACCCGGTCGGGGTGCCGGTCGCTTCCCCGCGCAACGCCGCCGACAATATCGAAACGTTCAACTCCAGCCCAATGAGGTGAAACGGACGATACAACGCCGAAACACGTCCCGACGAGTCCGTAACGACACCATATTCCTGAAAGCAGCGCTTGGCATAATCGTTCGGCGCTTCGAACACCACGAACACCCCCCAGCGCAAGTCGTTGCTCACCGGCCTGCCGTCGCGATGCACCGAGGAAATCACTTCCACCTGTCCGCTGTGATGCAGCGTCCCGGCGTTCCCTGG
>DATARX010000335.1:0-2294 GCA_036263955.1 Rhodopila sp. | reverse complement strand
GCCTTTGCCGCGGGTCCAGTCCATGACGTCCTTTTGGACGGGCGAGCGGATGCCGATCTGGATCATGCGATGCGGGTCGATCAGGCCTTCGTTGATCGCGTGGTAGAACGGCGAGCCGTGGGCGTAGGCCTGGCCGAAATTGTCGGGCCAGGTGTACACGTGGGCGTCGAAGTGGATCAGCGCGACGGGGGCGCCTAGGCGGTGGGTCAGGGCGCGCAGCAGGGGGAGCGTGATGCCGTGCTCGCCGCCGAGGGCGATGAGGTGGGCGATGGGTTCGGCTTGCGACTGGATCGCCGCGAGGCTTTTTTGGATGTCGCCGAGGGCGAGGCTGAAGTCGCCGGTGTCGGAGAGGTTCATGCCGGCGGGTTCGACCCAGTGTTCGGGATGCTCCCCGTCCGTCAGCATCCGGCTGGCTCGGCGGATCGCGGCGGGGCCTTCGCGGGTGCCGGAGCGGTTGGTGGTGCCGATGTCCATCGGGATGCCGGCGATGACGTAGTCGGCGGTCCCGCCGGTGCGGGTGACGCCCAGGAAGCTGGGCGGGACGGCGTAGGTGGGGATGCCGGCCATGGGTTCCTCTTGGTGCGACGGGCTCGATGGGTGGGGTTTAACCACGGATACGGTGTCGCCAGACAGGGTCGAATATTGGACATTGCTTGCGGTGGCTGCTCGATCGGATCATTTCTGTGGTTCCACGTTGCCGAACGTCGAAGGTTGCTGAACCGATGCAAGATGGACGTCAGACCCCATTGTCGCCCGAGCAGGCGGTGGATCGGCTGGAGGCGCTGCATGAAGAGGCGGCGCAGGCGCAGCGCGATGCGCTGGCGCGGTTTGCCTCGGGCGGCGGGGCGCCGGGTTTTGCGGAGCGGCGGCGGTTTCGGTATCCCGAGTTGCGGTTGAGCTGGGCGCCGGATGGGCCGATCCCGGTGACGCGGCGCGCCTGGGGGAAGTTCCAGGCGCCGGGGGTGTATGCGACCACGGTGACGCAGCCTGGGTTTTTCCGGCCTTATTTGCTCGAGCAGTTGCGGCCGCTGGTGGCGGAGTACGGGGCGTCGATCGACGTCGGGGTGAGCGAGCAGGAGATGCCGTATCCTTACGTGCTCGAGCGTGGGGATGAACTGGCCGACAGCGCGGCTTCGCCGGCGGACCTGGCGCGACATTTTCCGACGCCGTTGCTGTCGGCGGTGGGTGATGAGGTGGCGGACGGGCTGTGGACGTCCGATCCGGGAGAGCCACTGCCGCTGGCGCTGTTCGATGCGGTGCGTGTCGATTACTCGTTGCGGCGGTTGCTGCACTACACGGGTAGTGACTGGCGTCATATCCAGCCGTGGATCCTGCTGACGAATTACCAGCGCTATGTCGACCAGTTCGTGCACTGGGGGCTGGATGAGCTGGCGGGTTCGGATGGTCCGTATGATCGTCTGATCGCGCCGGGCGGGGTGATTGTCGCGCGCGGCGACGATGCGGCGGAGGCCGAAGCGCGGATTGCCGCAGCGCCGTGGCATCGGTTTCAGATGCCGGCGTATCACCTTGCGCGGGGTGATGGGCAGGGCGGGGTGACGATCGTCAATATCGGCGTCGGGCCTTCGAATGCGAAGAATATTACGGACCATTTGGCGGCGCTGCGGCCGCATTGCTGGCTGATGATCGGGCATTGCGGCGGGTTGCGGCAGACTCAGGCGATCGGGGATTACGTGCTGGCGCATGGGTATTTGCGGCGGGACCGGATCCTGGATGACCTGGTGCCGCCGGAGGTGCCGGTGCCGGCGCTGGCGGAGGTGCAGGTGGCGCTGCAGGAGGCGGCGGTGCAGGTGACCGGGGAGCGCGGCGATGCGCTGAAGCGGCGGCTGCGGACGGGGACGGTGGTTTCGTACGACGACCGGAACTGGGAGCTGCGCTGGTCGCAGGAGCGGCGGCGGATCAATCTGTCCCGGGCGATCGCGGTGGATATGGAGAGCGGGACTTTGGCGGCGCAGGGGTATCGGTTGCGGGTGCCGTATGGGACGCTGCTGTGCGTGTCCGACAAGCCGTTACATGGGGAGATCAAGCTGCCGGGGACGGCGAGTGCGTTCTACCAGCGGGCGGTGGGGGAGCATCTGCGGATTGGGATCGCGGCGCTGGATTTGTTGCGGGCGGATCTGGGGGCACTGCATTCGCGGAAGCTGCGGAGTTTTGATGAGCCGCCGTTTCGGTAGGAGCGGTTTTTGTTGGGGGTTTTGGTTGGGCGAGCGCTGTGCGTGGTTCGGCCAACTGTGCTTCGCCGGTCGTTGCGCGGATGGCCGGGACGCCCGAAGCAG
>DATARX010000019.1:0-4319 GCA_036263955.1 Rhodopila sp. | reverse complement strand
AGTGCAGGTCGGTTGAGGCGGTCAGGTTGAACTGCACCATCTGGCCCTTGGTGGTGCCGATGCCGGCGATCACGTTGTTGGCGCTGAGGGCGTTCGTTACGTCTGTGGCGGTCAGTCCGTAGGCGGAGAGCTTTGCCGGGTCCAGCCAGGCGCGGAGGGCAAAGTTCTGGCCGCCGAGCAGTTCGGCGGTTTGCACGCCGGGGACGGCCTGGAGGCGCGGCTGGACGTTGCGAATAAGATAGTCGGTGATCTGGTTGGGCGAGAGTTCGTCGCTGGCGAAACCGATGATCAGGGCGTCGAGGGATTGGCCGATGGCGACCGTCAGCGTCGGTTGCTGCACGCCCGCCGGCAATTGGTTCAGTACCGAGTTGATCTTGGCGGTGATCTCGGTGATTGCCTTGTCGGGGTCGAAGTTCAGCACGAGGTTGGCGGTGATCGTGCTGATGCCGGATCGGCTGTTGGAGGCGAGGTAGTCGATGCCGTTGGCCTGGGCGATGGCGTTTTCCAACGGAGTGGTGACGAAGCCGGCGATGGTTTCTGGGTCGGCACCGTAATAGACGGTGGTGATGGTGACGATGGCGTTCTCGGTCTTGGGGTATTCCAGGATCGGCAGCGCGTAGAAGGCTTTCAGGCCGAGGACCAGGAGCATGAGGCTGACGACGCAGGCCAGGACCGGGCGGCGGATGAAGATGTCGGTGAATTTCATGGGCGCGATCCGTTTGGGAAGAAGGCGGATGCGGTCGCGGCCGTGAGGGGATGGGGCGTTGCCATCGGTATCACTGGTCCTGCGGCACGGGGGCTGGATTGTCGGTGGGCTGAACCGTGTTGTCGATTTTTACCTTTGATCCGTTGTGCAGTTTCAGCTGGCCGGCGGTAACTACGACGTCGGTCGCGTTCACACCCTTCAGGATGCTGATCTGGTCGCCGCGCGATGTTCCGGTGGTAACGAATTGCTGGCGGACGGTTTCCTCCGGCTTGCCCTGGGCGTCCTTGCCGTCCTGCAGGATGTACACCAGCGATCCGTAGGGGTTGAAGGCGACCGCCGCCAGCGGGATGGTCACCAGGGAACGCGGCGCGCCGGACGCGACCGAGACATTCAGGAACATTCCGGGCAGCAGCGCCCCGTCAGGGTTCGGCACGCTTGCCCGCACCTGCAACATCCGGCTGCTCGGGTCCACTCTGGAATTCAGTGCTGAAACGATTCCGGCGAAGGTGCGGCCGGGATACGCGTCGGCGATTACGTCGACTTTCTGACCGACGGCGATTTGTCCGAGGGCCTGCTGTGGCAGGTAGAAATCGACGAACATCGGATCGAGCTGTTGCAGCGTCACGATCGCGGTGCCGGCCGCAATGTACTGGCCTAGATCCACCTGGCGCACACCCAGTTTTCCGGGGAATGGCGCGTGCACCACTTTCTCCGCCATCACCGCCTGCTGCGCCGTGACCTGCGCCCGGGCGACTTTCAGGTTGGCGGCGTCGGTGTCCACGGTGGCCTGGGCGACGCCGTGCGCGGCCAACTGCCGTTGGTCACGCTGCAACGTTACGTTCGCTAGCTCCGCGTTCGCCTGCAGCTGCGCCAGCTTGGCGTCGTCGTCATTGGGGCGGAGCCGCAACAAAATCGTTCCGGCGGAAACGGTCTGGCCGGACTCGAAATCGATCCGATCGACGACCCCGCCGATTTCCGCCGCCAGGTCGGCGCCGTTGGAGGCGCGCGCGGTGCCCACTGCGGTCTGTCGCGGCTCCCAGGTCTGCATGGAGGCTTTTGCCGTCGCCACGACCGGCACGGCCGACTGGATCGACGTCACGATCTGCTTCAGAATTCCGGCCTTGAAGCGCTGGAATCCGATCAGGCCTGCGGCTACCAGCGCGACCAGCAGCAGCATCACGCTCATGCGCAGCCACATCCGGGGCCGCCGTTCCCTGGTGCGCGGCAACACAGTGGTGTCGTTCATGGGATCACTCCGCAGCATTGCGCGACTTTCGGGTCCACGTCGGTTCGGTGCCACCATCCGCCGCCCAGCGCCTGAAACAGCGCGACGGTATCGGTAAACCGAGACGCTCGGGCGGTCACAAGGTTCAATCGCGCGGAAAAGTCTGTCTGTTCCGCAGTCAGTACGTTCAGATAGGTGCCCGCGCCAGCTTCGTATTGCGAGCGGGCAACCGCCAGGCTGGCGGAGGCGGTCTTTTCAGCGGCCAGTGACGCCTGCAACGTTTCCGCATCGCGCTGGATCGCCACCAGCACGTCGGCGACATTCTGGAACGCTGTGTTCACCGTGCTACTGTATTGCGCCGCCGCAACGTCCAGCGCGGCCTGCGCCGCCTTCTTGCGCGCGGTCAGCGTGCCGCCCTCAAAAATCGGCTGTGTCAGACTGCCGGCGATCGACCAGACGATGCCGGATGGGGTGAACAGGTTGGATGCCTGGGCGGCTTCCCGCCCGTAACTGCCAGTCAACGCGATCTGCGGCAGCATGTTCGCGGTTGCCACCCCGACCCCGGCGGTCGCTGAATGCAGCAGGGCCTCGTACGCGCGAATGTCCGGCCGCTGTTCCACCAAATGGGAGGGCAGCGACACCGGCAGATCCGCCGGCAGCGTCAGGCTGTTCAGATCCAGCGTCGGCGCCGAGTACAGGTCCGGGTGGCCGCCCAGGTAGACGGAAAGCTGATTGCGGGTTTGCTGCAACTGTTTGCGTAGGGCCGGCAAGGTGGCAACCTCGGAATCCAGGAGAGCTTGTTGTTGCAGGACATCGACCTGGCTGACGCCGCCAAGCTGGAATCGCTGACGCACCACGTTCAGCGCATCGGTATCGGCCTTGATGATGTCGCCGGTGGTGTCGATCTGCGCTTGGAAGGATGCTTCGGTGATTGCGGCGTTGACCACGTTGGCGGCCAGGGTGAGGTCGGTCGCCTCCAACTGGAAGCGCTGATATTCGGCCTGCGCTCTCAACTGCTCAACCTGCCGCCGGATGCCGCCGAATGCATCCAACGTGTACGAAACGTTCAGCGCCGCGCTGTCGAGCGAATAGGTGGCGGTGCCGTTGCCGAAGCCAAACGCCGCCAGCGATTCGGCCGCGCGCTCGCTCTGCACCGTGGCGCCGACCTGCGGCAACAGCGCGCCCTGTTCGGCGCGGGTGGTTTCATGTGCCTCACGCAATGTTGCCTGCGCCGCCGCCACATCCGGATTGGCCTTCAGCGCCTGGGTCACCAGCGTGGTGATTTGTGGCGAATGAAACAACGCCCACCATTCGCCGGGAATGTCGCGATCCGGCGTCAGGTTCTGTCCCGCCCCACCCGGCGTGGCCGCCGAAACGGTACGCGGGGGAGCCGGCGTTTCGGTAAACCGCGTGCTGGCGGGCGCCGGCGGCGCATGGAAATCCGGACCCACGGTGCACCCGGCCGCCAAAGCGCCAAGGCACCAAATCGCCGCACGGGTTGCATTCAAGCGCATAAGTCAGACATATTCCTATACCAGCGCGTCTAGTATGTGTCATTCTGGACCCATGAGTCCAGTATCTAATTCGGAGGATATCGACATCGTGGTATATGCGCCGGCCTCAGCCCGGTCCGGCCGGCCCAAAGACACCGCCAAGCGCGAAGCCATTATCACCGCCGCGCGAAGCCTGTTTGCCAGCCAGCCGTTCGACCTGGTGACGATGGAGGCGGTCGCCGCGCAGGCCGGGGTGTCGAAGATGACGGTCTACAGCCACTTCCACGACAAGGAAGCGTTGTTCGAAACGATTGTCACCGCAACAGCGGACGAAATGATCGGCGCGCTGTCGGCCCCTGGGCAGGAAGGCGGTCTGCGGGAGCGGTTGCTTGCGGTGGGCAGTTCCTTCCTCGGGGTTATCCTGGGGTCGGACATCTGCAAAATGGCGCATACCCTGCCCGGCGCGCTGCGCGCCAATCGTGCCCTTGCCGAACGGTTCTACGCCGCCGGCCCCGGGCGCGTGCGCGGCGCCCTCGCCGCGATGATCGCCGCCGCCGCCGAATGCGGGGAACTGACGGTCGATGACCCGGACCTGGCGGCCGACGATCTGGTGAGCCTTTGGGAAGGCAGCAGGCCGGCGAAGATTGCCTTTGGGCTGTTGGAACTCAGCAGCGAGGAAGAAATTCGGCAGCGCGCCACCCGCGGCACGGAGGTGTTTCTGCGGGCGTATCGGAGGTAGGGGAAGGTTGGGGCCTTGCCCCAAACCCCACCAAAGAGGCGACGCCCCTCGGAACCACAAATTTGGGTCGGTGGCCAGGAGGGGGCAACTCGGACCGATCAACCGGCGCGATCGCCCCCTCCTGACCACCCGCCAATTAATGGGATCGAAGGGCCG
>DATARX010000283.1:0-5198 GCA_036263955.1 Rhodopila sp. | reverse complement strand
TGCGGCGTTTCCCCTGTTATGCAAATGCGAATAACTCGCAACACGGGCGTTTTACATGGGGGCGGCGGGGGTTGCAAGTTGGTAATATATCGTGCCGACGCGGGGGCGTGTATGGGCGTGATGGCGGTGTCGGGATTCGTGCTCGCCGTCGTGGCCCTGTCCTAAGTTCGCCGCTTCGGCTTTACTGAATCTCCGTGATCACCGTGGTCGTCGGCTTTATGCTCCGTGCATAATTTGCCGGTGGCCGGCATCGACACGGGCGGTTCACTGAGCACGACGGGCGGTTGTCCCACGGACAGGCGTCCGCGCGGCTTCGACACCCGCAATGATGCACGGAGGGGGCAGAGGACCACGGAATACACGGAGATTTCGTGTGCCATGGTTCCGCGGTCGTTGCGGGTGATAAGAGTCGGTGGGAGGGCGCTGCCGCCGCTTGGTCCTGCTCCGCGCGGCCATCTGGGTTGACGGCTGTGCGAAAGGCCAGCGTTTTTCTTCGGTTGCCGGCGGCGTCGTATCGCGCTTGCGGGCCGCTAAAATTCGGCGGCGCGCAGCGACCGGGCGAGGCGGTCCAGCACCGCGTTCGCCAGCCCGGGTTCCGGACCGGTGAAGAAGCCGCGGGCGATGTCGAGATATTCGTTGATCACCACCTTGGCTGGCGGTCCGTCCTTCATCGACAATTCAGCGGCGCCGGCGCGCATGACCGCACGCAGTACCGGATCGATCCGGGTTAGCGGCCAGTCTTCGGGGAGGGCGTCGACCAGCAGCGGATCGATGACGTCCTGACGGCGCACCGCTTCGCGCACCACGCGCGTGAACAGCGGGACTTCGGCGTCGGGGATGCGGCCGTCCTCGAAGCCATCCTGGCCCTCAAGGTCGCCCAGGCGGTGGCGGACGAACTGGTCGATCACGGTTTCGGCGCTGTCACCCGCTTGCTCGCTTTGGAACAGGGCCTGCACGGCAGCAACCCGCGACGCTGTGCGCGTCCGGGTTTTCGGGGGGCGTGACATCAGACGGCCCCGAGGTGACGGGCGGCGTTGATCTGTTGCAAGGCCGCCGAGGCAGCCTCGGCGCCCTTGTTGTGGCCATCCTGGCTGGACCGAGCCTCGGCCTGCTCGATCGTGTCGCAGGTCAACAGGCCGGTGCCGAGGCAGATGCCGAATTGCACGGCCACGCTCATCAGCCCGTGCATCGTGGCCTCACAGATAAAGTCATAATGATCGGTTTCGCCTTTTACGATGCAGCCCAGCGCGATGAACCCGTCGAATTTGCGCTTGCCCCGCAGGGCGATGCGGATCGCCTGCGGCAGCTCATAGGCGCCGGCAACGTCCAGCGTGTCCGCCGTGGCGCCGGCCTCGGCGAGGATGCGATAGGCGCCGGAGGTCAGCCCGTCGACCACGTCCCGGTAATAGGGTGCCCGCACGATCAGCAGATGCGGCGACGGACCCTCGACACGCGGCGCTTTCGGCAGTTCGGCGTCCTGCGTGCTCATCCTTCGTAATCCACTCCTACGACATTCGGGATCGGCCGCTGCTCGACGATGTTCAGGCCGTAGCCTTCCAGGCCGATAACCGTGCGGCGCCGATTGGTGAGCAGGATCATGTTTTTGATGCCCAGGTCCAGCAGGATCTGCGCGCCGATGCCGTAATCGCGCAATTCCCGCTGCGGTTTCTCGCCGCCGGCGCTCAACAGCCGGACGCGTTCGGCCAGCGCGGTGGGGCGGTGTTCGCGGATCAGCACCAGGATGCCGCGGCCGGCCTTGCCGATCATGTGCATGGCGTTGTGCAGGGCGATCCAGTGCGGCGAGCCGGTCATGTCGTCCAGCAGGTCGACGGCATGCATCCGCACCATCACCGGTTCGGGGCCAGAGACGTCGCCTTTGACCAGCGCCAGATGCTCCTGGTACTCGACGGTGTTGGCGAACACCACAGCGCGCCATTCGCCGCCGGCGGGGTGCGAGTAGGGGCTTTCCTCTACGCGGCGCACCAGGCGTTCGGTCAGCCGGCGGTGGGCGATCAGGTCGGCGATGGTGCCCAGCTTGAGGTTGTGGTGCTGGGCGAAGGCGACCAGGTCCGGCAGGCGGGCCATGGTGCCGTCGTCGTTCATGATCTCGCAGATCACCGCCGCTGGGGTCAGCCCGGCCTTGCGGGCGATATCGACGGAGGCTTCGGTGTGGCCGGCGCGGACCAGCGTGCCGCCCTCGCGGGCCAGCAGCGGGAAGACGTGACCCGGCGTGGTGATGTCGTCGCGGGTGCTTTCGGGGTTGATCGCCACGGCGATGGTCTTGGCGCGATCGGCGGCGGAGATGCCGGTGGTGACGCCTTCGCGCGCTTCGATCGAGACCGTGAACGCGGTCTGGTGGCGCGTGCCGTTCTGCTGGCTCATGAGCGGCAGGCCGAGTTTCTCGACGCGCCCGCTGGTGAGCGCCAGGCAGATCAGGCCGCGGGCGTGGCGGGCCATGAAATTGATCGCGTCGGGCGTCGCGAACTGCGCGGGGACCACAAGGTCGCCTTCGTTTTCGCGATCCTCGTCGTCGACCAGGATGAACATCCGGCCGTTGCGGGCTTCCTCGATCAGCTCCTCGGCGGAGGAGAGGTAGGTCGACAACTCCGCGGTGGCAAATTGATGTTTCAGGTTTTCCATCAGGCGGTCTCCGCCAGGCGCGCGACGTAGCGCGCGAGGGTATCGATCTCGATATTCACCGGGTCGTTCGGCTGCAAGGTGCCGAACCCCGTGACCGAGGCGGTATGTGGGATGATGTTCACCCCGAAGGTATCGCCCCGCACCTCATTCACAGTCAACGACACGCCGTCCACCGCGACGCTGCCTTTCACCGCGACGAAGCGGGCGATGGCGGCGGGGACGCGGAAAACCCAGCGGGTGGAGGCGTTTTCCGGCGTCGCCGAAACGGCGGTCCCAACGCCGTCGACATGGCCGGACACCAGGTGGCCGCCGAGTTCGTCACCCACGCGCAACGACCGTTCGAGGTTGATGCGGGAGCCGACGGTCCAGCTTCCCAGTTTGGTGTGGGCGAGGGTTTCGGCTGAGGCGTCGACGGCGAACCAGTCGGGGCCGAATTCCACGGCGGTCAGGCAGCAGCCGGAGCAGGCGATCGATGCGCCGATCGCCACCGGCGGTTCGGCGAGGAACGCGGCGGGGGTTTCGATGACAAGGCGCATGTCACTATTACGCACGTTGGGGCCGCGCACGTTGGGGCCGCGCATGTCGGGACCGTCCTTGTCGGTGCGGGGGCCGATCGGGTCGATCGACCGGACGCGGCCGAGGGCGGTTATGATGCCGGTGAACATGGTCTGTACCTTGTGTACTCGCTCAAGATGTCGTTCCCGATGATGGTTTCGCAATCCCTGCGAAACTTTGGCATTTGTTCCAACGTCTCGATCCCGAAGGCCTGCACCGCCGGCCAGCCGTCGCCGCCCAGGATGGCGGGGGTGTGGAACCAGGCGATACGGTCCACCAGGTCGTCGCGCAGCAGTGCGGCGGCGAGTTGACCGCCGCCTTCGACCAGCACCCGGGTCAGGCCGGCCTCGCCCAAAGCGGTCATTGCTGCCGTCAGGTCCACGCCGGCCGGGGAGCCAGGGATTTTAATCAGTTTGGCGCCGAGTTCCAGGAAGGCTTCCTCGCGCGCCAGGTTGGTACCCTCGCGCAGCAGGAACCAGGTGGGGATTCCCGAAGCGGTGGCCGCGAGTCGTGAGGTTAGGGGGGTGCGCAGGTGGCTGTCGGCGATGACGCGGACGTTGGGCGTGGGGCGGAAGCCGGGGATGCGGCAGGTGAGGTCCGGGTTGTCGGCGAGCACGGTGCCGACGCCGACCATTACCGCGTCATGCCGGCCGCGCATGGCGTGGACCACGCGGCGGGCCGGGGTGTCGGTGATCCACTGGCTTTCGCCGCCACGCGTGGCGATGCGGCCATCGAGCGTGGAGGCGAGTTTCAGCGTCACCATCGGGCGGCCGAGGGTGATGCGGTGGTTGAAGCCAATCAGGGTTTCGCTGGCTTCATCTTCCAGCAAGCCGGTTTCGACTTCGATCCCGGCGGCCTGGAGCTGTTTGAGCCCCTGGCCATTGACGCGGGGGTCCGGATCGCCGGCGGCGACGACAATGCGGGCGACGCCGGCGGCGATCAGCGCGTCGGTGCAGGGTGGCGAGCGGCCCCAGTGGCAGCAGGGTTCGAGCGTCACGTAGGCGGTGGCGCCTTTGGCCCGTTCGCCGGCCATTTCCAGGGCGACGGGTTCGGCGTGCGGGCGGCCGCCCGGCGCGGTGGTGCCGCGACCGACGACGCGGCCGTCGCGGACGATGACGCAGCCGACCGACGGGTTGGGCCAGGTGGTGCCGAGGCCCCGGCGTGCGAGCGCCAGGGCGGCGCGCATGTGGGGGCGGTCGGCCTGGGTGGTCATCGGCGGCGGCCCGCTGCCTGTTCGCGCCCCATCCGGCTATTCCTCCGGGACCGGACCCAGGCCGCCGACGAACTCCTCGAAGTCCTTCGCCTCGCGGAAGTTGCGGTAGACGCTGGCGAAGCGGACATACGCGACCTTGTCCAACTCCTTCAACGTGTCCATCACCAATTCGCCGATCTGCTTGCTGGGGACGTCGCTGTCGCCGGACGCTTCCAACTGGCGCACCACGGAGTTGACGATCCGCTCGATCCGCTCTTCCTGGATCGGGCGCTTGCGCATCGAGATCCGGATCGACCGCGCCAGCTTGTCGCGGTCGAACGGCACCCGGCGGCCGTCGGATTTCACCACGGTCAGTTCGCGCAACTGCACCCGCTCGATCGTGGTGAAGCGCTGGCCGCAATTGCCGCAGAAACGGCGGCGGCGGATCGCGCCGTTATCCTCGGTGGGGCGGCTGTCCTTCACCTGGGTGTCGTCGAAGCCGCAGAACGGGCAGCGCATGGCCGATCACCGTGAACCAAGGCGCTGCGACGGATACAGCGGGAAGCGGGCGCAGAGTTCCTTCACCCGAACGCCGACTGCCTGCTCAACCGCGGTGTTGGTGCCGTCATTGGAGCGGCCGAGACCTTCCAGAACCTCATTGATCATCAGACCGATGTCGCGGAACTCGGTGGTGCCGAAGCCGCGGGTGGTGCCGGCGGGCGATCCCAGGCGGACGCCGGAGGTGATCGCCGGTTTTTCCGGATCGAACGGGATGGCGTTCTTGTTGGCGGTCATGTGGGCGCGTTCCAGG
>DATARX010000218.1:0-4229 GCA_036263955.1 Rhodopila sp. | reverse complement strand
TCAGCACGTGTTAGCCTGACCCGAAGACGCTGCTTTATGCGGCCGATGAGGGGGCCAACACACCACTGAAAACAACGAATGCGTGTTTCGGACCTGATCGAAGATCGATCACACCGCAAGCTGCCGCCCAATAATAAAGCAGCCGCAAGGGTATTCCTGACGGTGTACGCGCATCGGCATGCGGCATGCATACCCCGGACCTATCCGGGCATGCGTTGGACGGGCTGAACCGAGGCTCCCCCAGCCGGACGCGCGATCTGAATGGGAGGCGTGACATGACGACCCTTGTACGATGCGGCAGCCTGTTTGCCGGCAACGAAACAGCGGCACAGCGCGATGCCACGCTCGGCATCAATGAGGACGGGACGATCGCCTTCGTCTGCCAGACGGCGGACGCGCCCCCTGTCGGCGTGCAAGATACGGTGCTGGATTATTCCAGCCTGTTCGTCATGCCCGGCCTGCTTGATGTCCACACCCACCTTGCGTACGGCAACGCCAAGTCCGAAGAGGACATCGATCTTTATCAGCCGATGGAATTCCGCGCGCTGCGTGGTTTGTTCTTTGCGCAGAAGGTGGTCGCCGCCGGCTATACATCGATCTGCGCGCCGGGCGACGCCGGCCAGATCAGCCTGTCCGTTCGTGACGCGATCAATTTCGGCCTGTTCGAAGGCCCGCGCGTTACCGCCGCCGGACGGTACCTGACAACCCGGCAAGGACTGACGGATTGGTATCCGACCTGGATCGGCGTGCCCGATACCTCGATCGGCCGGCTGGTCACCAACAAGGATGAGGCGATCGAGGAAATCCGCGTTCAGGTCAAGAACGGCGTCGACTGCATCAAGCTGGCCATGGATGGGGTGCAGACTCGCGAGGACGGATCGCTGATCGCCGCCTTCAACCAGGATGAAACCACGACGATGGTCGCGGAGGCGCATCGCCTGGGCAAGCGCGTGGTGGTGCATGCCCGCGGGCGGGAAGCCACGCTGTACGCCGCGCGCGCAGGCGTGGACCTGATCTTCCATGCCTACTACCTGGATGACGAATGTATCGACGCGATGCTGAAATCAGGCAGCGCGATCGGCCCGACCATGACCTTCCCGCGCAATATCATCGACTTCACCCAGCCGCATGAACCGGCGGCGATCAAGGGCCGCATCTCCAGCGTGGAACGCGAATACATCACCGCCTGCGAGAACCTGCAAAAGGCGCGCAAGGCCGGCATTCCGATGATGACCGGCACGGATTCCGGCTTCGCGGTCACGCCGTATGGCGAGTGGCACGCGATGGAACTGGAGATTTTTGTGCGCGACCTGGGCTTCACCCCGGCCGAGGCGCTGCACTGCGCCACCGCCGTCACCGCGCGCTTCATGGCGAACGGCAGCCGGATCGGCGTGCTGGAAGGCGGGCGTTTCGCTGACTTCATCGCGGTCGACGGCTCGCCGCTGGAAAATATTGCCATCCTGCAGGACAAGACCCGCATCCGCCACGTGCATATCGGCGGCAAGCGCATGCAGATCCCGGAACGCGGCTACGACCCGCGCCAAGTCACCGATCGGAGTTGGACCAACTGGTCCGACCTCTACACACAAGACCGAGTCCGCGCGCTGTATCCGTCGCGGCGCCACCTCGCGGCGGCCGAGTAACGATGGCGGCGAGACGTCACGCCGAAATCGCCGGGGCCGGGTTTGCCGGGCTGGCGGCGGCGGCGGCTTTGTGCCAGCGCGGCTGGAGCGTGCGGGTGCACGAAGCCGATCCGGCCCTGCGCGCGTTCGGCGCCGGCATCCATCTCTGGAACAACGGGCTTCTGGCCTTGCAGGCGATCGGCGCCTTCGACGCCGTGGCGAACGGTGCGTTCCTGCCGCCGATGTATGAAACCCGCACGAACGACGTGCAGACCTCGGTCCAGGCGATCAACACGCCCGACACCGACCGGCTTTATTCCCCGACGCGTCAGCATCTCTACACCGCGATGTGCGACGCCGTTCGGCACGCGGGGGCTGAGGTGGTAACGGATTCGACCGCGATCGGTGCGACGCCGGATGGGACGCTGCTGTTGGATGACGGATCCAGTCTCCCAGCCGACCTGGTCATTGGCGCGGATGGCGTGCGGTCCCGGGTGCGCGACTCGTTCGACCTCGGGATGCAGCGGCACCGTTACGTCGACGGGCTGATTCGGGTGATCGCCCCGCGCGGGGCGCTACGGGGCGGCGAATGGGACCATGTCATCGATTTCTGGCACACCAGGAGCCGCACGCTGCGTATTCTCTATTCGCCGGTTTCAGGGGACCAGCTTTATCTGGCGATGATGGCGCCGGTGGCTGACAAGGAGGCATCCGCGATCCCGGTCAACCCGGAACCCTGGGTCGCCTGCTTCCCGCAGTTCGAACCGGTGGTAACCAGGCTGGGAACCAAAGGCCGTTACGACACATACGAAACGACGAAGCTGGACCGGTGGTCGGAAGGACGTGTCGCGATCATCGGCGATGCCGCCCATGCGATGCCACCCACCCTCGGCCAGGGCGCCTGCACCGCGATCTGCAGCGCGTTGGGGCTTGCGGTCGCGCTGGACGAACGGGATTCCATTCGCGACGCGCTGGAATTGTGGGAGGCACGGGAGCGTCCGCTGATCGACCACACGCAACGCCGAGCCGGGGAGATCGCGGGACAGCGCCTGCTGGCTGGTGGGATGAACTGGGATGACGAAGGCATGCGCGCCGCCCGCCACATCCCGACCGGAACGCCCGGAGCCGCTTTCGGCGGATGATTGCCACTTCAATCGTTAAGGAGAACAACGTGACCAAGCGTGCCCTGACCGAAACTGGCCCATCTGCGATCTCCCGCCGCCGCCTGCTTGCCGGGGCGGGAGTCGGCGCGCTCGCCCTGCCCCACATCGCGCGCGCGGCGGACTCGCTGACCGTGAAGTTCGACTTTTTCCCGTGGGGCGTCCACGCGGCCATGCACCTTGCCAACGTCAACGGCTGGTTCAAGGACGCCGGGCTGGCGGTGGATGCGCAGGACGGGCGTGGTTCGGCCAACACGTTGCAACTGGTGAATGCCGGACAGTTCGATGTCGGTCAGATCCAGGTCGGGTTGCTCTCCCAGGCGGCTTCAGGCGGGACACACATGAAGGCGTTTGCCGGCTTCATGCGCGGGACCGACCTGGCGGCGATGGTTCCGAAAGAAAGCACCGTGACCAAGGTAGCGGACTTTCGCGGCAAATCCCTGGTGTGCTTTGGCGCCAGCCCGTGGATGCCGTTTGTCGACCTGTGGCTGAAGGCGGGCGGCCTGAACCGGGAAACCGTGAACGTCTTGCTGGTAGACCCCGCGGCGCTGTTTGGCACCTACACGGCCGGCCGGGCGGACGGGTTGCTATCCCCCATCGGCAGTGGATTGCCGGTTGCCCAGAAGGCTCGGCCATCCCGCGCGATCATGGCGAGCGATGCCGGCATCAATTTCCCAAGCTACGGCCTGGTCGCGACCGATACCGTGCTGAAGTCGAAGCAAGACGCGCTGAAACGCCTGGTGCAAGTACAGCAGCGGGCTTGGGCCTGGATGCGTGACGGCCACGTTGACGACGGCGTCGCCGCAATGCAGGCGCAACGCCCTGACGCGCGCCTGGATCCGGACATCGTGCGCGAACAGATAAAACTCTGCCTGAGTGTTTTCGACACGCCGAATACCAAGGGCAAGCCGATCGGCTGGCAGTCGAAAACGGATTGGGATGGCTGCCTCGCGACGCAGCTTGCGGCCGGCGTCATCAAGCCCGGCCTCAATCCGGATGATTTCTTTACCAATGAGATGATCGCTTGAG
Source organism: Rhodopila sp. (assembly GCA_036263955.1). Taxonomy (GTDB): domain Bacteria; phylum Pseudomonadota; class Alphaproteobacteria; order Acetobacterales; family Acetobacteraceae; genus Rhodopila. The sequence goes on along the minus strand of DATARX010000218.1, from coordinate 418 downwards.
CGCCGCTCTCCAGATGCCGGCCACCGGCGCCGCAACGCCTTGCGTCGATGTGCGCGGCGCCGGGAAGATCTACCCGTCTCGCCGCGGCGAAGTCGTCGCGCTGCAAGACGTCACCCTCCGCATCGAAGACGGGGAGTTTATCTCCCTGCTCGGCCCCTCCGGCTGCGGCAAGAGCACGCTGCTGAAATGCGTGGCCGGGCTGGAGGATCTGAGTAGCGGGCACCTGATTGTCCGCGGGCGCCCGGTGGACGGGCCGCCGCTTGGTCTCGGCATGGTTTTCCAGCGCGATTTGCTGCTGGACTGGCGTACTGTGCTCGACAACGTGCTGATCATGGCGGAGTTCCAGGGGCTTGACCGGCGCGAGCAGAAACCGCGCGCAGTCGCCCTGCTGGAACGTTTCGGTCTTGGCAAGTTTGTC
>DATARX010000208.1:0-8195 GCA_036263955.1 Rhodopila sp. | reverse complement strand
GGGGCGCTGGATGAAGCTGGTGTCGGTCATCCCGAGCGGGGCGAAGATGTGGCGCTGCATGTAGGTTTCGAGGTCGAGGCCGCTGGCGACCTCCACCATGCGGCCGGCGATGTCGATGTTGATGCCGTATTCCCAGCGCTCGCCTGGGTCGAAGGCCAGCGGGGCGGTGAGGGCGGCGAGCTTGCCGGTGCGGGCGGCAGGGATGCCGCTGATCCTGGCGTAACGATTCATCGTCTCGTTCCAGGTGTCGTAGACGAAGCCGGCTGTGTGGGTCAGCAGGTTTCGCAGGGTGATCGTGGTACGCGGGGCGCGGAGGATCGGGTTGTCGTTGGCGTCGAAACCGGTGAGGACCTTGGTGTCGGCGAGGAAGGGGAGGATTTCCTTGGCGGGCTGGTCGAGGGCGAGCTTGCCTTGCTCGACCAACTGCATGGCGGCGGCGGCGGTGATCGCCTTGGTCATGGAGGCGATGCGGAATACCGAATCCGTTGTCATGCGCTGCGGCAAAGCGAGGTTGCGGCGGCCGAAGGCGGCTTCGTAGATCGGGCCATGCGCATCGGCGGCGGTGGCGACGAGGCCGGCGATCCGTTCACCGCTGACGGCGTCGGCGAGGGCTTTGTCGATCAGGGCAGTGTTCGGCATGGCGGGGATTCCTTTCGGTGGGTTCGAGTATCATTGTTGGCCGCGGGCTTGCAAATTTGCCGAATGGCCGGTGGGCACAGGGTCGGCGCCCGGTTGCCAAAGCGCCGGTGACGCGGGACAGTGCGTGGATCAAAGATGAAATGGGGGAACGCGGCGATGTTCGAACAGGATGTGGTTGTCACGACAAAGCATGGGCGGATGCCGGCATTCGCGGCGTGCCCGGATGGCGCGGGGCCGTTTCCACCGGTGATTTTCTACATGGATGCGCCCGGCACCCGCGAGGAGCTGCGCAACATGGCTCGTCGGGTGGCGAAGAACGGGTATTTCTGCCTGTTGCCGGATATGTATTACCGGCTGGGGACGGTGCGGTTCGATATTCCGCGGCGTGACGATGCGATGTCGGCGGTGATCCGGGCTTCGATGAACAGTATCACCAACGCATTGGTTACCGATGATACGGCGGCGATGATCGCGTGGTTCGATGCCAATGACAAGGTGAAGCCGGGGCCGGTGGGGTGTGTCGGTCATTGCATGAGCGGCTGCTACATCACCACCGTTTCGGCGAAGTTCCCACATCGGATGCAGGCGGCGGCGTCGCTTTATGGCGTCAATATCGTAACGGACAAGCCGGATTCGTCACATCTTCTGCTGCCGCAGGTGAAGGGCGAACTTTACTATGCGTTCGCGGAGCATGACCAGTCGGTGCCGGCGCATGTGATCCCGGAACTGCGGGCGAGCCTGGCGAAAACCGATGTCGCCAACACGATCAAAGTGTTCGAGGGCACCCATCATGGGTTCTGCTTCGCGGAGCGTGCGGTTTACGATACCCAGGCGGCGGAGCAGACCTGGGCGGATATTTTCGATTTGTGGAAGCGCCGGCTGGGGTAGGTGCGGTCACGTCACGGGCCAGATTGGCGGGTCAGGCTGATGGGTCGGACTGACGGATCGAACTGGCGGATCGGACTGGCGGGTCAGACTGACGGATCGGATTGGCGGGTCAGACTGGCGGATCCGACTGGCGGATCGGACTGGCGGGTCAGACTGGGGACACGGTGGCGGCGGTTGACAGCCTTTTGCGGGATGGCGGGTTGACGTCGCGCCGGCCTTTCCGCGCGTGCTGGCCGAGTTGGTCGGCGGGTTGGGGGCGACCGATCAGGTAGCCCTGGGCGAAGGTGCAGCCTTGGTCGCGCAGCATCGTCAGTTGCTGCGGGGTTTCCACGCCCTCGGCGGTGATGTGCAGGCGCAGGCTGCGGCCCATGGCGATGATGGCCTGGACGATGGTTTGCGCATCGGGCTCGTTTTCGGTGTCGCTGATGAAGCTGCGGTCGATCTTGAGCTTGTCGAAGGGGAATTTCCGCAGGTAGCTCAGGCTGGAGAATCCGGTGCCGAAATCGTCCATCGCGATCTGCACGCCGAGGGCCTTGAGTGCGGTGAGGATTTGCAGGGCGTTGTGGGCATCGTCCATCAGGGTGCCTTCGGTGATCTCCAGTTCCAGCCGCGCGGCGGGCAGGCCGGTTCGGTGCAGCACGTCGGCGACGGTGGCGACGATGCCGGGTTCGACGAACTGGGCCGGCGACAGATTGACCGAGATGGTTACGGGATCGGCCCAGGTGACGGCTTCGGCGCAGGCGGTGGCGAGGACCCAGTTGCCGATCGGGACGATCAGGCCGCATTCCTCGGCAAGCGGAATGAATTCGCTGGGCGGGATGCGGCCGCGGGTAGGATGATCCCATCGCAACAGTGCCTCGTAGCCGGCGAGATTTTGCGTCTGGGTCGACACGAAGGGCTGGTAGTTCAGGGTGAACTCATTTTCCCGCAGCGCGATCAGCAGGTCGTGTTCCAGAGACCGTTTCATTTGCAACCGCTGGTGCATGTCCGGTTCGAACCAGCGCCAGCAGGCATGGCCGTCCTGCTTGGCCTGGCTGCGGGCGAGGGCGGCATTCTTGATCAGGTCTGCGGCGGTGGTATCGCCGGCGGCGTGGAGCGCGATGCCGACGCTGGCGGAGAGCGTGACCGGATGATCGTCGATCCGGAAGGGCAGCGCGAGTTCGATGACGATCCGATCGGCCAGGGTCGCGGCGGCGGCGGCGGGGTGTTCGGCGCCGGGCTGGCCGGCGGCGGGCGGTTCGGCGAGCGGCTGGATGATGGCGAAGTCGTCGCGGCCCAGACGGGCAACGGTATCGCTGTCGCGGGTGAGGCTGGTCAGCCGCCTGGCCGTTTCGACCAGGATCTGTTCCGCGGCGCGCGGTCCCAGCGTCTCCCCGACGGTATCGAACCGGTCCAGATCGATCCGCAGCAGGGCGACCCCGCCGGCCACGGCACCGGCGGGCGAGAGGGTTTTCTGCAAATGCTCCTCGAACATGTCCCGGTTCAGCAGGCCGGTGAGGGAGTCGAAGCGGGCCAATCGCTCGATCTGTGACTCGGCGGCTTTCTGGCGCGACAGGTCGCGGATCGCCAGGACATGGCCGATGCCGTCGGCGTCGTCGCGCCACAGCAGCTCCACGGGGCGGGTTTGCCCGTCCGGCAGCAAAACGAGGTGTTCGCACGGGCGTTCAGCCGACCGCGGCAGCAGTGCGAGCCCGGGAATGAGGTCGGCGAGGCGCAATCCGATCAACGTGGCGGCGTCGCTGCCGGACAGGCGGCACATCGCGCGGTTGACGTCGGCGATGCGTCCGTCCCGTTCGAAGACGATGCCCTCGGAGGTGGCATCGGCCAGGGTACGGAAGCGGCGAACCTCCTTGGCGAGGCTCTTGCCGTGCAAATGGTCGAGAATCGAGGCGACCACGGCCAGCACCACAATCAGCAGGCAGGTTGCGGTTGTCGCGACCGCCAGGGCGGGCTTGGAGATTCCCAGCGGGGCGACCTCCGCGCCCTTGAACGGATCCAGCGTCAGCGATCCCATGGCGATGAAGTGGGTCGAGGCAACCGCAAGCGTGAGGAACAGCGATGCCGTTCCCGGGTTTCGCCGGGCCAGCAGCCACATGGCGATGGTCGCGCACAGCGCCGCGGCACCAAGCGCCACGGCCACGAGGCCGGGATCGTAATGGAGGACGGTGGGCATTCGCAGGGCCTCCATGCCGACGAAATGCATGGCGGCGACACCGGCGGCGAGGATCAGTCCGCGGACAACGACGATCAGCGCGTGTTCGCCTTGGGTGGCCCCGGCGCAGGGGGCGATCATGAAGGCCAGCGTGGTGCCGACGAAGACGAGGGCCAGGGAAACGACGACGATCGGGACGTCGAAGGCGAATGGAACGCCTGGGGTGTAAGCCAGGATGCTGATGAAGTGGGTGGTCCAGACGCCGGCGGCGAACGCCATGATCGCCGCGCCGCGGCGGACCCCACGCGGGGGCGCGGCGCCGTCCCGGCTTGGCGTCAGCAGGCGCGCGGTGGCGTTGGTGGCCAGGACGCAGACCACGCAGGCCAGGGCCACCAGGCCCAGGTCGTGGCTTTGCGTGAGGCATCCGACGACGCGCAGCATGACAATCCCCTCGGTTCGCGAGGGGATCATCCACGTCAAGGGTTATCAGATGGTTAACACGGCGGCGCGTTCCGGCGGAATTCGTCGGAAAGCGGTGAAAGATCAGCGTACTGAGGTAATGGCGTTGCGGTTCTGCGCCCAGGCTTCCTGGGTGGAGGCGGGATCGATCGGGCGCGATTTGCCGTAGCTGATGGTTTCGATGCGGCTGCGGTTGACGCCGTGGGCGACCAGGTAGTCGCGGTCGGCGGCGGCGCGGCGCTGGCCGAGGGCGAGGTTGTATTCCTCGGTACCACGCTCATCGCAGTTGCCGGCGACCCAGACGTTGACCTGGGGGTATTGCTGCAGCCAGGCGGCCTGGCGGTCGAGCGTGGCGGTGGCCTGCGGGGTGAGGGTGTTGTGGTCGGTGTCGAAGAAGATGCGGTCGCCGGCAGACTGCACGAGGTCTTCCTGGCTGCCCGGCGCGGCATGTCCGGCGCCGCCTGGCCCGCCCATGCCGCCTGGGCCACCCGCGCCGTAGCCCGATCCGGTGGTCGTGCCGCCCGCCCCGTTGGCGTTCTTGGAATCGTCGGATGACGAGCAGGCGGACAGCAGGGCAACGCCGAGCAGGCAGGCAAGGGTCCAATGTTTCATCGTGTGTCTCCAGTGAGGTGGCCAGAAGGGTGTCGCGGGGTTGTAGCGGCCCGGCCTCGATTCGGGCGCGCGTTCCGGTGTCGCGATTTGCGGATCACGGTTGCGGGTGGATTGCAGGCTTTGGGCGGGTGGGGTCAGTCCGCCAGGGCGGCGTAGACCAGGTCGCGGAACAGCACGCGGTAGTATGCGCGTTGCAGGGGGGCCTGGATCATCAGCACGGCGTAGAGGCGTTCGACCGGATCGACCCAGAAGTAGGTTCCGGCGACGCCGCTCCAGAAATAGCTGCCGACGGATCCGGGGAACGGGGCCATGCCGGGCTGGGTGCGGACGGCGAAACCGAGGCCGAAGCCGTGGCCGGGCGGCAGCAGGTCGGGGTTGCCGGTGACGGGGCCGAGGTGGTCGCTGGTCATCAGCTCGAGGGTCTTGCGGCTGAGCAGGCGGGTGGTGCCGAGGCGGCCGTTGCCGAGGAGCATGGCGAGGAAGCGGGCGTAGTCCATCGCGGTGGCGACCATGCCGCCGCCGCCGGATTCGAAGGTTGGCGGGCGGCGGATATTCAGCAGGGCGATGTCCGCGCCGGACTCGGGATCCTTGGGGAAGGGTTCGGCGATGCGGGCCTGGTGGGCGGCGGGGACGGAGAAGCCGCTGTCGGTCATGCCGAGGGGGGTGAGGATGCGGTGGGACAGGAAGGCGGCGAGGGGCTGGCCGGAGACGACTTCCACAAGGCGGCCGAGAACGTCGATGGAGCGGCTGTATTCCCAGACGGTGCCGGGCTGGTGCAGCAGCGGCAGGGCGGCGAGCTGGTCCGCCTGGATGGCATTGGTCTGGTCGGGGCGGGCGAGGTTGGCCTTGACGTATGCCTCGTGGATCGGGGTTTCGCCGCGCGCTTCATAGGTCAGGCCGGCGGTGTGGCGCAGCAGGTCCTGGATGGTGATCGGGCGGTCGGCGTCGGTGCGGCCGTATTTGTCGCCGGAGATGACGCCAACCATCGTGTCGGCGAAGGCGGGGATGAATTTGCTGATCGGGTCGCTGAGCAGGAGGCGGCCTTCCTCGCACAGCATCATGACGGCGAGGGAGACGATCGGCTTGGTCATGGAATAGATGCGGAAGATGGCGTCGGTGGTCATCGGCTGGTCGCTGGCGGGGTCCAGGCGGCCGAAGGCGCGGTGGTAGGCGATCTTGCCGTGACGGGCGACGAGGGCGACGGCGCCGGGGATGTGGCCGGCGGCGATGCGGTCGTCCAGCGCGGCGGACAGGCGGTCGAGGGCGGCCTGGCTGAGGCCGACATCCTCGGGCTGCGCGGTCGGCAGGGGTTCGGTCATCGGGGTCGTTCTCCTGGTGGCCTTCTGGCGGGGCGGGAGGGGAGTATCGCCGGAAGCGTGGCCGGATCAAGGCGAGGAGGGGGGGGGACGATATGCCCGTCGTTGGCGGGGCGCGTCGCGGGGCGCGGTTGCGCGGTAATGGTGGGGTGCGGTTGCGTGATCCCGACGTTCGGCGGAGCGGCGGAGTGCGGATCGGCGTGGCCCAAAAGTTTCCCGCCGCCCGCGTCGGTCTATGTTACGATCGCAGTTGCAGACTATGCTATTTATTTCGGAATAGTTCTAGGAAACAACAAATAGTTTCTTCAGAAAATATCAGGGAAACCCTGTTTTTTGTATGTGAATTCGCTTAAGTTCAAAACGATGTTTGCCGGGGCGCCGCGATAGGGATGCCATGCGTGCCAGCATCAATCCAGCGTATTCAACTAAATCCAGGGGGAGTTCAGAATGCCCACGATCTACGGGCCCCAGACGGGCCATGCCACGCTGTACGATACTTTGGATGACGACACGATTATCGCGGCGGGCGGCTACAACATCATCTATAGCCTGTATGGCAATGACCTGATTAGCGGCGGCAGCGTCGGCTACAACACGATCCTGGCTGGCAGCCAATATGACCAGGCACATCGCGATGTAACGATCCGCGTCAACGGGCTCGGCAATACGATCGACGGCGGCGACGCCAATTTCTCGATCTTCAATGCAAGCGGCGGGACGACCATCTCGCTCGGCAATGGTGACAACAGCATTACACTTGGTGGTCACAACAATAACATCACGGTTGGACTGGGCCGCAACGTCATCGTCGCCGGCACCGGCGGCGACAATGTGACGGTCGTGGGCTATCCGACCGCGGCCAATGTGGATTCCGGCGAAAACGTCACGTTCGCGGGCACGGGCAACAGTTTCTCCAACGATTCGTCCGATACCAGTCCGCTGGGATTTCCGCTGTCCGTCCCGACGACGATCAACGGCGGCTCCGGTTACGGCAACTACAGCCTGTGGGGCGGCGGCACGGTGCTGACCAGCGGTGCTTACAACACCATCGACGCGTCCGCCGGCAATTATAATATCGTGGCGGGCACCGGCAACGACACCGTCAACCTGAATCCCAATGTCTTCTACGACGTCGCGACCACGGCGACGGTGCGGCTGAATGGCACCGACAACGTCGTGAACGGATCCGCCGACAATGCGACCATAGAGGGCGGCCTGGGCAACACCCGGGTGACGGTGGGCGACGATACTGTCACCGACGGCACGTATGTCATCAACCTGGGTGGGTCGCGCAACACCGTAACGAGCGATCTGGGGCAGGGCCGCATCGACACCGGCGGCGACGACGCGGTCGTCAACCTCACCGATAGCAAGTTCCAGGTGTTCCTGCATGGCAAGGCGGATTTCGTCGGGCTGGGCGACGGCAGCAGCGGGTTTATCGACGACCAGTCGCAAGGGTTGCACATCGATGTCACCGGCGATACCAACGAAACGATCGACAATTTCGGCTTCGATCGCGGCGCGGTGCTGACGATCGATCTTGGACCCGGCTTCACGCAGCCGTTCGGCAGCGCGGCGGATGTGCTGGCCGCGGTGCACAACACGGCGGCGGGTGCGGTCCTGGATTACACCAGCGGGAGCGGCGGAACCGGCTCCATCACGTTCGCGGGTCTCTCCGCCAGCCAGTTGAGCGTGAGCAACTTCGCGGTCTGATCGTTCCGGCAACGGCTGGCCGCGGAGGCGTCGCCGGGCGACTCGCGGCCGGCCGGTTGCAGATGCTGGCGTGACCAGGGCGTTGGGCAGGGGGGCGAGGCACGGATAGGCGCGGTTTTGCGGGCGGGTCGGTGGCGGGTGGGGTGTTGGGTTTGTCTACCGAACATTGCACGGAGATTCTCGGAGTTTGTCGGCGGACTCGAGCGGTTCAGTAATCACGACGGCCGGGGTCCAATAGGGCATGCCGCCGATCGATACGCCGGGGCAAGCTGGTCGCGCGGTGAGACGTTTCGATTGAAACGGCTCAGGTGCCGGCTCACGTGGTTCGGGCCGGTCGTTTGAAGGATTGGGCGGCGAGGCGGGAGAAGCTGACCAGGCTGCCGGCGGCGGAGAAGATGGCGGCGAGGGTCAGGGCC
>DATARX010000199.1:0-4251 GCA_036263955.1 Rhodopila sp. | reverse complement strand
ACGGCACGGGCGGTGGACCTTGACCCCGGACCGTGTCCGCCATGTCCGTCCCAGGGCTGGGCAACCGCGGCCGGGCCGGACATTGTTGCCTTATGTCAGATCTCAAGCCCCTCTCCAGCACCCGCTTATGGCTGCTGCTGGCCGCCGCGTTCGGCACGTTCTCCATCGGTGCCGGGTTCATGCATGCCTATACCGTGTTCCTGGTGACCTTCATCGAGGCGTTCGGATGGAGCCGGGCAGAGGTCTCCCTGGCGTACTCGGTGTCGCAGGTGGTGACCGGTATCACCTCGCCGATCGTGGGATGGCTGGTGGACCGGCTGGGCCCGGCTCGGCTGGTCCTGATGGGCGGCGTGCTGCTGACGGTGGGGTTGCTGGCGAATGCCGCGGCGACGCAGCTTTGGCACATCGTGCTGCTGTACGGCGTGGTGATGACGCTGGGGGCGAACTGCCTGGGGCTGGTGGTGTTCGTGCCGCTGCTGTCACGGTATTTCGTGCGCAACCGCGGCATGGCGGTGTCGGTGGTGCAGTCGGCGAATGGTTTCGCCCGGGCGTTTTCCGCGCCGGTGGCGACGGTCATGATCTCGGGGCTGGGGTGGCGCGGGGCGTATCTGTGGCAAGGCGCGTTCATGGCGGTGATCCTGTTGCCGTTGGCGTCCTTGTTCCGGGGAATCGGGCAAGGGGGGCGGCGGCGGGTTGCCGATGGCGAAGGCTGGACTGTGGGGCAGGCGGTGCGCACGCCGCATTTCTGGCTGCTGTTCGCCGTGTACATGTTCACCGGGCTGGGCAGTTTCCTGGTGGCGCTGCACCAGTTGGCGTTCGCGGTGAATATCGGGTTCGACAAACTCTACGCCGCCGGCGTGCTGGGAATGGGCGCGTTCCTGTCGCTGCCGGGCGTGATCGTGACGGGGACGCTGTCCGACTATGTGGGGCGCGAGATCTCGGCGGTGGTAACGTATGGAACCTCTATCCTGGGTGTGGTGTTCGCGCTGATGATTACGTCGCCGGACCAGCATCTGTTGCTGTGGCTGCATGCGTGTTTCTTCGGCCTGACCTGGGGCGCGCGCGGCCCGGCGATCACCGCGAAGACGGCCGATCTGTTTCCGGGGCCGAACCTGGGTGCGATCCTGGGGGTGATCACCATCGGCACCGGCCTGGGCGCGGCGGGGGGATCGTGGCTGGCCGGGTTCGTGTTCGATACCACCGGCAGCTATCGGGTCGCGTTCACGCTGTCGATCGTGTTCTACGTGGCGGGCAGCATCGCGTTCTGGGCATTGCGGCGGCCGCCGGCTATTCGCGCGTGACGTGATCGACCAGTTACCACGCCTCGTGCAGTGCGGCCGCGAACACCTCTCCCACACGGGCCGCTAGCGGGGAAAAGCCTTTTCTTCGGCCGGCCAGGATGATCGTTTCGGGATCCGCCAGCGCGCCGGGGACGGGTACGTGCACCAACAGCCCGGCGCGACGTTCCCGGAAGGTATCGAAGGCCGATAGGAACGTGACGAAGTTCTGGTCGAGCGCCATGCAGCGCATCAGCTCGATCGAGTCGGTTTCCACGGCGGGCCGGAATGGGACGGCGGCGGTCTCGAACGCCCGTTCCAGGCGGAGACGCAAGGTCAGCGGGACCTGGGCGACGCAGAGCGGGTAGGCCGCGCACTCGTCGATGGTGACTGAGGGCCGCGCGGCCAAAGGATGGTTTGCCGCCATGACGGCGCCGACTGGTGCGGCCTTGCGCCCCAGGATGTGCAGGCCGGCGGTCGGCAGATTGAAACCCAGGCCCAGGTCGAGCGCCCCGGTCCCGAGCGCGGCGACGATATCGGGGGCGGACATGACGACGATGCCGAGCTTGATGTGGCTGAACAACTGCCGCACGCGCGGAACGATAGCGGGGACCAGCGTGCCGGCTAAACCGCTGGCGATACCGACGGAGACCTGGCCCCATTGCAGGCCTTTCAGTGCCTCGATCTGGCCGACGGACTGTTCCATGCCGCGCAGCGTCTGGCGCACGTGCTCGATCAGGACTTCGCCGGCGGCGGTCAGCACCACCTTATGCGGCAGGCGTTCGAACAGCTTGGCGCCGAGTTCCTCCTCCAACGCCAGGATCTGTCGGTTGATGGCGGAGCCGGCGACGTTCAGCCGCTCGCCGGCCTGGCGCATGGACTGGCAGCGCGCGACCTCATCGAGGTAGCGTAACAAACGCGCGTGAAGCATTGGTTCCCCTATATCGGCTGCCATCGGAAAGGCAGCGGTCCTGTGCGGTTTCTCTTCTATTTCGGTAGCGGGAAGCGCGATACAGCGCTTTTGGTTTGAAGCCTCCGGTTCACGCGACGAATCGTGGTCGCGGCGCGACTCACGCTTCTCTGCGATCGGATGCTGGCAACCCACCACGATACACGCAAAGGGTCGCAATGCAGGACAAGCGCTTTCACCTCGGCTGGTTTACCTATTTCGGCCAGAATGCCTGGAACGATCAGCTGGGTTCGGCACCGGAACCATGGACCGGCGAGCTGCATCTGGACCTGGTGCGCGCGATGGAGCGGGCCTGCTTCGACTACCTGCTGATCGAGGACACGCTGAGCGTGCCGTCGGCTTTCAAGCACAGCATGGAAACCTACCTGAAGCACGGCATCATGGTGCCGAAGCATGATCCGGTGCCGCTGACCGCGATCCTGGGGGCGGCGACGCGCAACCTCGGGCTGGTCACCACGCTGTCGACCATGGCGTATCCGCCGTTCATGCTGGCTCGGTTGATTTCCACCCTGGACCACCTGACGCGGGGTCGTTTCGGATGGAACATCGTGACCTCGGCGGAGAACGCGGCGGCGCAGAACATGGGGCTGACCGAGATCGCACCGCGCCATCTGCGTTACGACATGGCGGACGAATACGTCGACCTGGTGGAGAAGCTGATCAACACGTGGGAGCCGGACGCGGTGATCCGCGATGCGGCGACGAACACGTACGCGGACTCGTCCAAGGTGCATACGTTGGATTTCGAAGGGCGCTGGTATCGCTCGCGCGGGCCGTTGAACACGGTGCGCTGCCCGCAGGGACGGCCGGCTTTCATCCAGGCCGGCGGATCGCCGCGCGGCCGGCGGTTCGCCGCGGCACATGCGGATTCGATCATCGCGGCCACCACCGGGATCGCCGGGATGAAGGACTATCGCGATGATGTCCGCAGGTTGGCGGTAGAGGCGGGGCGCAATCCGAACGAGATCAAGGTGTTGTCGCTGATCGCGCCGATCGTTGCGGAAACCCGTTCGCAGGCGCAGGAGCAGTATGAGGCGGCGCTATCGTCACCGGAGTATGTCGAACGGGCGCTGGCTTTGTTTGCCTCGTTCACCGATATCGACTTTTCGCAGTATGACCTGGATGCGCCGCTGCCGCCGCTAACCACGAACGCGGAACAGGGGGCGCTGGACAAATTCTGCCAAAGCCGGCCGGGGGAGCCGCCGAGCAAGAAGACGTTGCGGCAACTGGTGCGGGACAGCGGCACCACCGGGGCGCTGGAACTGGTGGGAACGCCGGATGACGTGGCCGACATGATGGGCGACGCGATGGAACAGGTCGGCGGTGACGGATTCCTGATCACCACGCCGTTCCATCGCATGACACGCGTCTATATCAACAGCATTACGGACGGCCTGGTTCCGGCGCTGCAGCGGCGCGGGTTGACCCGGTCGGTCTATTCGACGGCGACGCTGCGGGCGACGCTGAACGAATTCTGATGGCGGTCGCCCGAGCGCGCGCAATGCCCGCGACAGCGCGTTTCCGGCGCCGGCCGCCGCTAGTTTGCGCAGGATGACGGACGGCACGACCGTTCCGGCTTCGATGGAGGTTTTCAGCCGCATCAGTTCGCCCCATTGCCCGTGGATTGCCGCTGTTTCGACGGTGTCGCCGATCAGCCGGCACGCTCGATCATTTCCACCTCATTAGCGGCCGGTCGCCCTTTGCGCCGGGTTTCAGTCGGCGGTCTGCCGTAGACTTCGGCAAAGACGGAGTTGAATCGGCGTAGACTGCCAAAGCCCGCCTGCATCGCGATCTCGGTCATCGGCAGGCTCGTCTCGTCGATGAGCCGTTTGGCCCGCTGCACCCGTGCAGTCCTGGCCACCTTCGAAGGACTTGCTTGCAGGTGACGGACGAATAGCCGCGTCAGTTGCCTTGCCCCTACACCGAGGCGCACAGCGAGGCGTTCGACGGTAGCCCCCTCCCCATCGAGCGCGCCGTCCTCGACGATAAGCCGCAGCGCTCTTT
>DATARX010000192.1:0-3844 GCA_036263955.1 Rhodopila sp. | reverse complement strand
CACCATCAATCCGGTCGCGGTGATCCTGGCACTGATCTTCTGGGGTTGGATGTGGGGCGTCACCGGCGCGATCCTGGCGGTGCCGCTGCTCGCGATCACCAAGATCATCTGCGACGACCTGCGGCCGCTACGGGCGTTCGGACACCTGCTGGAGAGTTAGCGCGGATCCCGCTCAGATTGCATACCTGAGCGGGTGAAGATGCTCGCTAAGACAATGTGCTAGAGCCGATTCGGCGAGCCAATGCGAACGGAAAAGGCTCCTAGCCGATCTTGGTTTCGATCATCTTCGCCAGGTCGCCGACGCAGCGCAGCGCATCGAGTTCACGGGTGTTGAACTTGATGCCCCATTTTTCCTCGGACGCCATGATGATCTCGATCTGCTTGAAGCTGTCCCAGCCCTTCACATCCTTGGCGGTCAGCGTGGGCGACAGCGCGATGTCGTCGCGCATGAACACATCCGCGAAGATCTCATTCAGATCACGATAGATTTCAGCTTCCGTCGCCATCAGTTAGCCCTCGACCACGTGAATGAAGGTCTCGGCGGGTGAGAACGCCGCCAAGTCCAGGATGTTGCGGTTGCCGCCCGCGTCGTCGGTTTCCATAACGGCAAAGCCGAGCCGGGCATAGTGGTCCTTGACCATGGCGTTTTTCTTGGTGGGGACATACGCGCCGACCAGCCGCCTGGCGCCCAGTTTCATCGCTTCCTGGGCGATCAGGTTCAGCGTCGTCGGTTCGACCTGGCGGCCCAGTACGCGGCAGCTCATGAGCCAGGTGTCGACGTCGAGATCCTTGTTCGGCTGCAGCCGGCCGATGATGACGGCGATGATGCCGTTGTCGCCGAACCGGTCCAGCAGGCGGAGTTGCAGGCCGAACGCGTCCGGATCGGCCATTACGGCGATGACGTCCTCATCGGTGTAGCGGCGGGTGGTCAGGTTGAACTGATTGCTCTTGTTGATCAGTTGGACGATCCGTTGCAGGCCGATCTTGTCGAAGCGCTTCCAGATCAGCTGCATCTCCAGCCCGCGCAGGTAGGACGGCAGGTCGGTCACCGCGGCTTTCAGCGCATCGCGTGCCTTGTTGCCTTGGTACTGGCTGGTGCGCTCGCGGTCCTCATCGGTTACCGACAGGCCTTCGAAATAGCCGGCGTCGGACAGGGCGACCGGGTAGCCGGTCGGGTCGTCGGACACCTCGGGCACCGCGACCATCGGCAGTTCCTGGCGCACCAGGTTCCGCTCGAACGGGTTGTCATCGATGAAGCACAGCGAATCGAGGCCGATGTTCAGTTCCTGGGCGATGGCGCGGATGTTGTCCGCCTTGTTCGACCAGTTGGCGACGAAGCTGGCGATGTCGGCGCGCTTCAGCACCATGTCGGGGTGTTTCTCGAACGGTTCGACCGCGTTGGCCTCGTCGTTCTTGGTGCAGACGGCCAGGATCACGCCGCGGCGGCTAAGTTCGCGGGCGTATTCCTGGAACGCGGTGTAGGCTTCCCCGAGCGGGCTGCCCTGGCCGAGGGCGATGCCTTCCAGCCCGTCATCGCCGATGACGCCGCCCCAGACGGTGTTGTCCAGGTCCAGCACCAGGCACTTGAAGGAGCGGCCTTGCTTGGCGGCCAGCCAGCGGCCGACCAGGTCGCCATACATCGGGCCGGCGGTGGGCGAGACCTCCTGCTTCGAGCGGTGCCACAGTGCCGTATCATGCCACTTGCCGATGCCGTCGCGGGCGGCGCGGTCATCGACGCCGAGGATGTCCACGCCCTCGGCTTCCGCCATCGCGCGGATCGCGGTGTTCAGCCGGGTGACGAACCAGGCGCGCGAGCCGGGCAGGCGGTGTTCGTTGTTGCCGAGCACGGACAGGTGGACGGGCAGGGCGGCCTGCTGGATGACCGGGCAGCGGAAGGTGTCGCGGGCGAGGCGCCAGACGTCCCTGATGCGGTCCTGCATCTCGGTCAGCGCCGCTTCGGCGGTGTCGGCGTCCATGCCGGCGGTGACGCCGGCGGTGAGGTGGTAGGCATCCAGCGCGACCAGGATCGCGGTCGGCTTGAATTCGTGCAGCGGGGAGTCGGGTTCGGACAGTTCTTGTAGATACTGACCGTAGTCGTTTTCGTAGGTGTCGATCCAGATGCCGCGGCGCAGGCCGGCGGTTCGGATGGCCGGCAGCAGATGCGCAAGGGTGGCGGATCCGAGGACGGCCAGGCGGACCTTCTTGGTGGCCAGCGTCTCCGGCCCGTTGGGCAGGATGCGGCGGATCGTTTCGTCAAGCGCATTGGTGAGGACAAAGTTCAACCTGGCGTTGGCCAGGGCGATGGCATTGTCCCACGCGGTTGCCGGGTCGGCGGGAAGGGCCTTCAGTCGGGCGCGCCAGTCGGGAATCACCGGCAACCAGTGCAGATCGGTCATGAGGGCTTTCTTGTGCGTCGCGCCGTGGGGGGTATCACCGACGCGGCGGTCACTTCAACGAAAAAACCAGGACCGTTGGGGCGATCCTGGTTCTTGTCGCAGCGGCGCGAGATGCCGGGGGTCAGGCGGCGAGGCGGCCGTCGGCCGGTGCTTCTTCGATCAGGTAGGTGGTGGTGGCCGCGACCGTTACTTCAACGACAACCGGGCCGTCGACGGCGCCAACCGGCAGGGCGGCTTGTCCGGTGGTCCAGCGCCACATCGCGCCATTCGCCTGTTCCATTCCGTGCCAGCCCTGGGCCAGTGCGGGATGGTCCGCCGCGAAGTCCACACGGGCGGCTTGGCCGCGCATGACGACGCGGGTGACGGCCACGCCGAGTTCGCGCGGGTCATCATGATAGGCGGCCAGGGTGCTCGGCGCGGCGGAGCGGGAGGCGAGCACCAGGGCAGTGACGCCGGCCGGCACCATGAAGCTGTGGGTCTTGCCGGCGACGGCAATGCTGTCGATGCGGCGGCCATCGGCGATGAGGTGAAGATCGGCCTCCTTCGTCGTCGCGCGGGCCGGGGGCACGAAGCCGAGGGCAACCGCGCGATCCGCCAACTGGCGCCACACCGGCATCACCGCGGCCGGGCTGACCGCGAGCGGGGCGCAGGCGTCGGTTTCCCAGCAGCGCAGGCCGGCATTCACGTGGAATTCCGGGTGGAGGATCAGGGCGAGGCCGGCGTTGCTGAAGAACGCGCGGTTGCCGGTGTCGAGGTAGGATTCGGACTCGACACCTTCCGCGACGATCACGGCATGGTGGTCGAGTTCGATGTGGTAGTACTCCACCACCTTCAGCGTCGTGTCACGGACGATGGTCATGTCGTTGACCAGCAGCTTGGCCGGGATCAGCTTGCCGTCAATGAACATGCAGTGCGGCGGGGAGACGAGAAGGTCGCGTGTGGGCAGGCCCTCGGCCATCGCCCCGCGCTTGATGCGGACCGGCGCGAGGCTGTCCGATTGCCGGCTCAGATCCAGCTTGCGGTAGCCGACCCATTTGATCGGGCGGGACACGCGTTGTCCGTCCACGACTGCAATCACCTGGTCGCCGGCGGAGAGTGTTTCAACCGCGACGGTGCCGGTTGGCGTGAGAAGGTTGGTGCCGGCGACGAAACAGACCATGTCGGAGAAGAAGACCTCAGTTCCGCCGTTGGCGTCCTTGGTGAAGTTTAGATACGCGCCCGACGGGACATCGGTAACCGCGATGGTTCCGATCTGGCTACCCGCATCGGAAACCGTGATCACTCCATCGCTGTAAGTGATCGTCGGGTTATCGGTGAAATCCACGCCAGTGAGATCGAGGTAATTCGGCGGAGGAGTGGTGGAACCGTTTGGGCCGCTCGCTTCGCCAAGGCCCGACACTGTTCCGTGGAAATCGGGAAGGTCGTCGATCAGAATGCTCGCCTCGGCG
>DATARX010000190.1:0-10260 GCA_036263955.1 Rhodopila sp. | reverse complement strand
GGCGGATCGTCGCGTCGCGGCCTGCGGCGTGTGTCGGCGGTGACATCGTCGAGCAGGATGCCGATGATCAATGCCAACAGCAGGACGAATGCGGGTATTAAAATGCACATGGCCACTCTCCTTTGAAGGGACGGCGTGTTCGTGCTCCCTGGTGTCCTGCCCCGGACGGGCGCGGCGTGGCGCGGCGGACGAAGCGGATCGGCAAGCCACCAGAACCGAAAAGCGATCGTCATGGAGCCGGGGTCGGGCCGCGATGGCGACCATCGGATGGTGCGGCCCAGCGCCTTTTCCGTTCGCCCCGGTGCCTTTTTCGTTCGCCCCGGCGCGTCGAAACGCGCTGCATTACATCGCTTTAGCGAGCATCTTCACGCGTTCAGATCGGCGATCCGAACGGGATCCGCTCTAGCCCCACCCGAACCCGACCGGAGCCTTGCCGGGCCTGACGTCGGCCGGCGCTGTCACGTCCGGCGACGACGGCGCGGACGCCGTCGATGCTGGCTGCTGGGTCGCGGTTACCGCGCCCTGGGCATGGTCGGATGCGCTGGTTGCGCCAGGATCGGCAAGGACGGGATGCGCCATCGCAAGAATGCCGGCGAAGGCGATCGCAGAAATGATTGAACGGAACATTGGCCTTCTCCTCGCGCTGGCTAAATCGATGCAAACGACTTTGCCGAACGGGGAAGGCCGCTCATATGAAACGCTTCACAGCGTGCGAGGTGGAAGCGGGCAAGTTCCGGAACTGGGCCTTCGCGACCATGCGAACATGGGATCGAGGGGCGTCGCGACGACCGGCGCTCGCCCCCCTCTTGCTTGCGTCTTTCTTACGCCTTCCTTACGCCGTCACCGCGTGCAACCGCCGCGCGGGCTGCGCCAGTTCCTCGTAAACATCCACGTAGTCCTCGGCCATGCGACGGGCGGTAAAGCGCCGGTCGAACGTGGCACGGACCCGCGCGCGGTCCAGCGTATGCACCTTGCCCACGGCGGCAACGGCCTGGTCGATGTCATTGACGATGAAACCAGTCACGCCATCGTCCATGACTTCCGGTACCGACCCGCAGTTGAAAGCTATGACGGGCGTGCCGCAGGCCATTGCCTCGATCATCACCAGGCCGAACGGCTCCGGCCAATCGATCGGGAAAATCAGCGCATGCGCGCCGGACAGGAATTCCGGCTTTTGCGCATCGTTGATCTCCCCGATGAATTCAACATCGGGGTTGCCCTGGATCAACGGCTTGATCTGGCTGTCGTAGTATTCCTTGTCGGCGTTATCGACCTTGGCGGCGATCTTCAGTTTCATCCCCGCCTTACCGGCGATCCGGATTGCCCGATCGACCCCTTTTTCCGGCGAGATCCGGCCGAGGAACGCGCCATATTCCTGCCTCACCGGCTGCGGCGTGAGCAAGTTGGCCGGCATCCCATGCAGCACCGTCCGCACCCAGTTCAGATGTGGGATCGGCCGCCGCTGGCTGTCAGAGATCGAAACGAACGGTGAGTCCCGATAGGTCCCGTAGGTTTCGACGAACTCCGGAATATCCAGCCGGCCATGGATTGTCGTCAGGTACGGAACCTTCTGCCGGCTGAACAGCGACAGCGGGAAATAGTCGATATGGAAATGCAGGACATCGAACTCGTCCTTGCGCCGATAGATCAGTTCGACCATGCGATAGTAGGTGGCAACCCAATCCTTGACGGTGGGATCAAGGCGCAGCGCCTGCTCGCGCATCGGTGCCAATGTGGCTGATGTAACGGAATCGCCGCTGGCGAACAGTGTGACGTCGTGGCCCATCGCAACCAGTTCCTCGGTCAGCGAATAGACCACCCGCTCGGTGCCGCCGTACAGCTTGGGCGGGACCGCCTCGAACAGAGGCGATATTTGAGCAATACGCATGAGTAATTGGCCCCGGATTGGACTATGGATTTAGTGTCTCAAGGCACTTTTTTTCTTGTGATCGGGTCCGCACAACTTGTGCTTGACTTCACAATCCAGAGGCGCCTATCAATTGTCGGTTATAAAATTTGAATGTGGCGAAATGTCGGCGTGTTCGCCGCGATGTCAGGGCATTTCCCCGGACGGCGGACATGACGAAGCCAAGCCCAGCGCGGTCCGGGTCTGCGTCCCTATCCCGGTCAGGAGTTCCCTGTCGTCATGCGGCACACGGTTGGAACCATTGTTCCGAATACCGAAACCTTCCCGGCCCTGCGCGGCCGGCCGCTGGCTTTCCTGTTTTCCTATCTCCGCCGCCATCCCGCGGGGCACCTGACCGTGCTGCTGGCTGTGCTGGTGGCGGTGACGTGCAGCGTGTCCACGCAGTACGGCATGAAGTACCTGATCGACATCGTCGCCACCGGGCGCGACGCCGCGGGCGGCAAGGTGTGGGTCGCATTCGCGCTGTTATGCGGCCTCGTGGCCGCCGACAACCTGTCCTGGCGCGTCGGCGGTTATGCCGCGCATCGCAGTTTCGTCGCGGTCACCGGCGATGTCCGCCGCGACCTGTTCCGCCACCTCGCCGGCCACGCCCCGACCTATTTCGCCGAACGCCTTCCCGGCGCCCTGGCCAGCCGGATTACCGCCACCGCCAATGCCGCGTTCACGGTGGAGAATACCGGCGCGTGGAACGTGCTGCCGCCCACCGTCGCCGTGCTGCTGTCGATCTGCTTCATCGGTTCGGTCAATCTGGCCCTTGCCGGCACGCTGATGACGATCTCCCTCGTGCTGGGCGCGATCGTCTACTATCTTGCGCGCCAGGGCTCGCAGCGACACAACGAGTATGCGCGGGAGGCCGCCGGCGTTGACGGCGAACTTGTTGACGTCATTGGCAATTTTAACGTGGTTCGCGCATTTGGGGCAACGTTCCGGGAACAACGGCGGATCGGGGAGCAGGTGGCGACCGAGATGGCCGCCCGCCGCCGCAGCCTTTATTACCTGGAAAATATACGGTTGGTGCATGCGGTCCTGACCGCGATTCTGACCGCCGGCGTCGTCGCCTGGGGCATCATCCTGTGGCAGAACGGCCAAGCCAAGGTTGGCGATCTGGTACTGATCACCTCGCTGGCCTTCGGCATCCTCCATGGCACGCGCGACCTCGCGGTCGCACTGGTGGATCTGACGCAGCATATCGCCCGACTTGACGAAGCAATCTCAACGCTGCTGACGCCGCACGAACTGAAAGATCGGACGGATGCGCAGCCGCTTCCGGCCGGCCCCGGTGAAGTCGCATTCGAGCAGGTGTCCTTCGCCTATCCCGGCCGGCCGGCCGTGCTGAACGACTTCAATCTGGTGATCGCGCCCGGCGAGCGGGTGGGCCTCGTCGGCTTCTCCGGTGCCGGCAAGTCGACGGTGCTGGCCTTGCTGCAGCGCTTCTACGACGTCAGCGGCGGACGAATTGCCATCGACGGGCGCGGTATCCGCGACGTGACGCAGGAAAGCCTGCGCGATGTCATGGCCGTCGTGCCGCAGGACATCTCCCTGTTCCATCGGTCCGTGCTGGAGAACATTCGTTATGCCCGGCCCGACGCGACAGAGGCCGAGGTGCTGGCCGCCGCCGAGATGGCCCATTGCCGGGACTTCATCGAAGCGATGCCGGATGGTTTCGAGACGATGGTCGGCGATCGCGGAGTCAAGCTCTCCGGCGGCCAGCGTCAGCGCCTGGCGATCGCCCGGGCGCTGCTGAAGAATGCCCCGATCCTGCTGCTGGATGAGGCCACCAGCGCCCTGGATACCGAATCGGAACAGGCCATCCAGCAGGCGCTGGACCGCCTGATGGCCGGGCGCACGGTGATCGCCATTGCCCACCGCCTGTCCACGCTGCAAAGCTTCGACCGCATCATCGTCATGGATAAGGGCCGCATCGTCGACGACGGATCCCCTGCGGTCCTTGCCGCCCGGCCAGGTCCGTATCGGGAGTTGTTGCGTAAGCAGCGCATGGATCCGATCGCGGCCGCGGCCTAGGCAACGAACCGCGGCCACCACCTGGAGAAGGCGGAGGCACGCGCAGGCGTGGCCGAGCCTCCCGCAGGCCGCTATGAAGCATTCACATCACGCGAACAGCATCGTCGGCGGCTCGCCCGCGGGATGGGCGTGATCGATTACCACCCAGGCATGATGATGCTGCGCCGCATTGGTTCGCTCGCCCATCTCGAACCAGCGGATGCGGTGGGTCAGCACGATCACCGCCGAAAACGGACCAGACGACAGCGTATCGGCCGCCCGTTTGCCGGCGATCCACTGCAGCCGCACCAGCAGCGCGAGTTGCCCCTGCACCGATTCGGTCAGCATCATCGCGTGACGCAGAAACGTCTGCATCGCTGCCGGAGAGCGCGACTGGCCAGCCTGGGATCCGGTGTCGCCATAGGGCGGGTTGGTGACAATGCTCCGACACGGCCCGGGCACTTCGCGGCAGGCCAGGAAATCGATACCCGGCGTGCCGAATCCGCGATCCACCAGGTCGGTCGAAACAACGTCATAGCCATGCCCCGCCAGCACCAACGACATCGCCCCGTCACCGCAGCACGGCTCCCATACCGGACCACGAAAACGCACATGGCGCAGCAGCGCCTCGGTCACCCACGCAGGCGTGGCGTAGAAATCCCGTCCCTCCCGCTCATACCCCGAGACATGGATGGCTCGGTGGGCGTTCGCCAAGGACGGTTCCACGACTGTGGATTCAACGAGGTCGGCAATCGGCAGTCCAGCTTGAAACAGGGCCATGTCGTGTTCCGCTCGATCCATCGACCGGCCGAGTGGCCAGGCGAACCGACCGCGACTCGACCATGAACAGGGATAGTTTTCAGGCCAATAGTATAAGCCGTCACATATCGGCAAAACAACCAAGGGACCATTTTGGAACCGTCGCATTCAGTCTCGATCGCCGTCTGTGGCGGCACACGCGTTTTGCCGATAGACTGCCGACACTCAGGTCACCGAGGAATCCGATCCGTCCATGTCTCGTCTCGTCGTCGTTTCCAATCGCGTCGCCCCGATCCAGGAAGGCGAGGCAACCGCAGGCGGTCTCGCCGCGGGCGTGTTGGACGCGCTGAAACAAAAAGGCGGACTATGGTTCGGCTGGAGCGGCGAAGTCACCGAAACCGATGAACCAAAAGCCGAGCGGCCGGCCGTCGCGCGAAACGTGGGACCGATCGCGCTGTTCACCGTTGATCTCTCGCGCCGGGACTACGACGAGTATTATCGCGGATTCGCTAACGACACGCTGTGGCCCGTGCTGCACTACCAGATCGGCCTCGGCCACTTCGAATGGCCGGAGTTCGAGGGATATCGCCGGGTCAACGACCTCTTTGCCACCGCGCTGGCGCCTCTCGTTCGCGCGGACGATCTCATCTGGGTGCATGACTATCATTTGCTGTGCCTCGCGGACGCGCTGCGCGCACGCGGGCTGCGCAACCGGATCGGACTGTTCCTGCACACCCCCTTCCCGTCCCCGGGCGTGTTCATGACGATCCCGTCGCATGCCGCGCTGATCCGCGCGATGTGCGCCTATGATTTGCTGGGCTTCCAGACCGAGATCGATCGCACCGCCTTCACCGACTATCTGGTGCGCTACGCGGACGCGACGCCGACCGAGATCCATGGCGCGGTCTCGGTCTTTGGCCGTGTCGTGCGGACCGGTGTCTACCCCATCGGGGTCCATGTCGAGGAGGTGCGCGCGCAAGCCGAAACCCCGGTCAACCGGCGCCAGGCAACCCGCATGCGGGCGAATCTGTTGGAACGGCTGATTCTCAGCGTGGACCGGCTGGACTACTCAAAGGGACTGCGCCAGCGGTTCTCCGCCTTCGAGCGCTTCTTATCGGACTACCCGGCCCATCATGGGTTGGTCACCTTCATGCAGATCGCGCCGCCATCCCGCTCCGACATCGAGACCTATCAGCGCATCCGCCGCGAACTGGAAGGGGAGGCCGGCCGGATCAACGGCCGCTTCGCCGAGGTGGACTGGGTGCCACTGCGCTACCTCAACCGTAGTTTCACCCGCAACGTGTTGATGCCGCTGTACGCCGAGGCGCAGGCCTGCCTGGTCACGCCACTGCGCGACGGCATGAATCTCGTCGCCAAGGAATATGTGGCAGCCCAGGACCCTGAGGAGCCGGGCGTTCTGATCCTGTCCCAGTTCGCCGGCGCCGCCCAGGAACTCGACGCCGCGTTGCTCGTCAATCCGTACGACGAGGCCGGCATGGCGCAGGCGATGAACCGCGCGCTATCGATGCCGGTTGAGGAACGACAGGAGCGTCATCAGTCGATGCTAAAAGTCATGCGAACAAACAGTCTGGAGCAGTGGCGAGACCGCTTCGAAGCCGATCTGAGCGCGGAATAAACGCCATCCGCCATAGTGGGGCACAAAAGCACTGCCCTGCCTACAACAAATCCAAAGCCGTCTTCCGTGTCGGTGGCCGATGCACCGCATCGATCGCCGCGAGGTCCTCGGCGGTCAGTTCGATATCGGCCGCCCCGGCGTTCTCGCGGACATGCGCGGCATCCGCCGCTTTCGGGATCGAAATCACAGTGCCGGCGCGCATTCCCCAGGCAATGGCGATCTGCGCCGAAGTCGCCCCACGCCGCCGCGCCACCGCCTGCAATGCCGACGAACCAAGCAGCTTGCGCACGTGATGCCCTAGCGGCGAATAGGCCATGACCGGAACCCGGTGCTGGGAGCACCAGGGCAGCAGGTCGAACTCGATCCCGCGGCTATCCGGATGGTACAGCACCTGGTTGGCGGCACATCCTTTCCCGCCCGATACGCCGACCAATTCATTCATGTCGTCGGTGTCCAGGTTGGATACGCCCCAATAACGGATCTTTCCCGCCGTCTTCAACGCCTCGAACGCCGCGACTGTCTCCGCCAGAGGATGACCCCCACGCCAGTGCAGCAGATACAGGTCGATGCAATCGGTGCGAAGGCGCTTCAAACTCCGCTCGCACGCCGCCGGCACGCCGGACCGTGAGGCATTCTGTGGCAGCAC
The DNA here is from genome assembly GCA_036263955.1 of Rhodopila sp. Taxonomy (GTDB): domain Bacteria; phylum Pseudomonadota; class Alphaproteobacteria; order Acetobacterales; family Acetobacteraceae; genus Rhodopila. The sequence goes on along the minus strand of DATARX010000190.1, from coordinate 3,291 downwards.
TTTGCTGACGATGAAAACCTTGTCGCGGATCCCGGCGACTGCCTGGGCGACAACCTCCTCCGCGCCACCGCTGGCGTACATCTCGGCCGTGTCGATCAGCGTCATTCCCAGATCGACACCCAGGCGCAGCGCATCGGCCTCCTTTGCGGCATCAGTGCGCCGCTCGCCCATGTACCACGTCCCCTGCCCGAGCGCCGGAACCGTCTCTCCGCCTGGCAAGGTTACCGTTCGCATCAGTCTGCCAGCCCTTCCGCCACCCGCATCACCCGAAGGAAGTTACCGCCCCACAGCTTTTCAAGGGCACCCCGGTCGTAACCGCGCTGCACCAACTCGATCGTGATGTTCGGGCTTTGGCTGGCATCATGCCAGTCGGAGAACCCGCCGCCACCATCGAAATCCGATGAGATTCCGACATGGTCGATTCCGATCCTGTTGACCGCGTAATCGATATGATCCGCGAAATCGGCGACGGTCACTGACTCGGGCTTGGCATTCGGTTTCAGAAACGCCGAAACCGCGGTGATCTGAATCACCCCTCGCACGTCCCGGATTACATCCAACTGCCAGTCCGTCATGTTGCGCGAATGATCGCACAGCGCGCTGACACAGGAATGGGTGGACACAATGGGCGAGCGAGATACCTCCGCCGCCTGCACCATCGTGTCGCGCGACGTGTGCGCCACGTCGACCAGCATCCCGACCTTGTTCATCACCGCCACCGCCGCGCGGCCGAACGTCGACAGCCCGCCATGCTCGATTTCCCGGTCGCCCAGGTCTCGGCGCGGATTGCAGGAATCTGCCAAGCCGTTGTGGCCGTTATGGGTCATGGTCATGTAGACCGCGCCACGTTGGCGGAATTCGACGATACGGGTCAGGTCGGCGCCCACCGCGAACCCGTTCTCGACACACGGCACGATCGCCAGCACTCCATCCCGCTTCGCCGCGACGACCGCATCCGCTCGGTTTGCGATCCGCATCGGGATCGGCGACGGCGTGTGCTGCATTCGGTTGATCTGGTCCAGCATGGCGATGGCGCGGGCATGGGCGGCGTCTTCGGTCGCCGGGGTCCGCGTGGTCTGCGGCACATAGGCCACGAAACAGGCCGCGCTTAATCCACCGCGAATCATCTTTGGCAAATCGACCCGCCTGGCGCCATCCTGGAAGGGATCCGGACCGGTTGGCCAGGGGATGTCGATATGCGTATCCAGCGTCACGAGATTTCGATGGATTGAGAGCGCATCGGGCTGCATGGCGTCGTTCATGCCCACACGCTTACAGATATCCGCGTTACACGGAAGAGGTTGAGAGCGACAAAATGAGCACGACGGCCCGTTGGAGTGTTGTTCTGGCCTGCCTGTTGGCGGCGATGTCCGGTGTCGCCCGGGCCTCGACGCAGGAGCAAATCGGAAGTTGGGTGCTGAGTTGCCCGGGCGATAATCCGAAATCAGGGGCGTGCCTGTTGCGCGCCAGCAAGCGGTTCCTCGACAAGGCCGGCCTGACCGGAGACCTGGAAATCGAGGCCCAAGGCCACACCCTGGTCCCGGTCATCGCACTACGCGGGCTGTCCAAAGAGATGCTGACGGCCGCCGCCATGATCGGCAAGACAGAGGTCACTTTGCAATTTCCAGGCGGCGACCGGGAGGATCTGGCCTGCGCGGCCAGCGCGGCGGGCTACATCTGCGCGCCGAACGACGCCGCGGGGCAGAAACTGGCGGCGGCCCTACCTGTCGCGCGGTCGGTCACGGCCCGTGTTGCGGTTACGGTGACAGGACTGAAACCCTTGCCGGCGCAGGAGAAGACCCTCGACCTGTCCGGCACGAATGAGGCTTTGACCCGACTGCGCGCCGTCGGGCCGACGCAGGTGCCGCCCCCGATGACCGCATTGGCGTCGCAATCGCCCGCGACCCTGATCGGCATGGCAGACAAGGCCCTGAAGGCGGCGGGGTATCCGAATGGGGCCGCCGAACTTCAGGCCCTGATGGGGAAGTATATGAAAAAATCAGGCGAATGATGTGGGCGCGATGCCCGGCCAGGGCCTCGTTCGTGCCAGCATTTCAAGCAGGATCGGGTTGGCGATCTCAGGAGACTCATAAGCCGCCCAGTGACCCGTGTTTGGGATCACGCGGATATCGGCATGCGGGCAGTGGGCGCGCAGGGTCGCCACACGTTCCGGCCCCTTCGGATTGGCTGGCGCATCCAGTTCGCCCCACATGCCGTTCAGCGGCGTCTGCAACTGGTCGATCGCTTTCATGATCGCGCCGCTGCGGGAGATCGCCGGGGTTCGCAGGCGGGAACGGACGGTGTTCCAGTCCTGGATCAGGATCGCGAGGTCGTCGATCTTTGCCGGATCGGCGATCATCAGCCGGTTCAGGTTGATGCGGTGAGTGTCGCGCCGCAGCTGCCCTTCAAGGTGGCGCACCTTTTCCAGTGTCACCGCGGATCCCAGGGCACCCACGCCGGACGACCCGATAATCGTGACGGAACGAACCCGCTTGCCGCGCAACGCGCCGACACAGGCGGCCATGGTGCCGCCGAAGGAGAAACCCACGACATCAAACGAGACATCGGCGCCGATAATGGCATCGACGCCATCGGCGACAATCGTCGCAATGGCGAAAGCGTCGTCGCCATCGGGCGGAACGTCGGATTCACCGAGGCCGGGCAGGTCAGGGACCAGCACACGGTATGTTGGAACCAGGGCCGGAATGGTGCGGATCCAGTGACGCCAGGATCCCGCGCCGCCATGAAACAGCGCAACGACCGGAGCGGTGCCGCCGGACTGGTCCCATTCGTGCCAGATCATTTTGCCCGAACCGCAGGGAGTTTCATGACGCGTGGCCTGATGCTGGATGCGGTCCAGGATGGTTTGCGGGTCCTCGGTAAGCTGGTCGTTCATCCTGGCCTTGGTCCTCTGTGCGGGTTGGGCACCAGTCTATAGACAGCCTGCGGCTGGCGCCAAATCCTCACAGATGCGCATCGGCCAAAACCAGCGCGCGGATCGCGACAACCGGCCCGCTGTCAGGACAGCCCAACAACCTCCGCCAACGCTTCAAGCTGCTCGACGTGACGAGATATCGGGTTCAGCAACAGGTGGTTCGCACCCATGGCAATCATTTCCGCCAGCTGTTCCCGCACCTGTTCCGGGGTACCGTAAACACCCGATGTCTCGGTTCCCGCTGCATTGTGGTACACCTCGTTGTACCATCGATCCAGTTCAGCGCGCGCGACTTCGGGCTTCTCATCGACGGCGATGAAAACCCGTTTCGATATGGGGAAGGTGCGGGGATCGCG
>DATARX010000157.1:0-5419 GCA_036263955.1 Rhodopila sp. | reverse complement strand
CTGCTTGCCGAAGGCATAGTCGGCGGTCATGAAGTACCAGGTATCGCCGCCGGCCTTCACCATCGCCCCGCCGGTCGACCGCGCCAGCATATAGGTGTCGTAGGTCCAGTGGATGAAATTGGGCGAGCACGATGCGCCGGTCAGCGCCGAACTGGCCGCGCCGGAGTTGACGTAGACCTTGTTTTTTTCCTGCGCCACCGACTGCAGCGCCAACGCGACCGAGGAAGTCGGCACATCCAGCAACATATCGACGCCGTCGCGGTCGAACCATTGGCGGGCGATTGAAACCGCCAGGTCGGGCTTGTTCTGGTGATCGGCGGCGATCACCTCGACGTGCATCCCGTTTGCGGACACGCCGAAATCCTCCAGTGCCTGCCGGGTGCAGGCGACGGAGGTCAGGCCGCCGGTGTTGGTGTAGGGACCGGACTGGTCGTTCAGCACCCCAATCTTGATGGTCGGCGCCTGCGCGCGGGCCGGACGGATAAGCGGCAAGGCAGCGGCGGCGGCCACCGTTGTTAGAGCGGATCGGCGAGTCAGTGACATCAATTCAACCCCTATGTGTTTCTTATACTTTAACGAGCGGGCAGCCGCCCTTATCCAGCGAGCGGAACGCCTCGTCCGCCGGCGTGGTCTCAAGCAGCTTGTAGTAGTCCCACGGACCCTTGCTTTCCGACGGCTTCTTCACTTCCCACAGATACGACGGGTGGATGCAGCGGCCATCGGCTCGGATCGATCCCTTGCCGAAGCAATCATCGTCGGTCGGCATAGCCTTCATCCGCGCGACCGTGGCGGCGCCGTCCTGCTTCGCCTCGGCGACGCCCATCGCGGCCGCGGTCTTCAGGTAATGCAGGCTCGAGGAATAGACCCCGGCCTGCACCATGGTCGGACGCACACCCGGCACCTTGGCGGTGAAGCGATCGGCGAACGCACGCGTCCGGTCGTTCATGTCCCAGTAGAACGAGTCGGTCAGCGCGATGCCCTGGGCCACGTCGAGACCGAGCGAATGGACGTCGGTCAGGAACATCAGCAACCCGGCCAGCCGCATCTTGATGCCGAATTCCTTCGCCTGCTTGATCGTGTTGATCGTGTCGGCGCCGGCGTTGGCGATGCCCAGCACTTTCGCGCCGCTGGCCTGCGCCTGGATCAGGTAGGACGAGAAATCGCTGGTCCCCGGAAACGGGTAGGCCACGCTGCCCAGCACCTTGCCGCCGGCGCCGGTCACGAAGTCGCCGGTGTCACGTTGCAGCGCATGGCCGAAGGCGTAGTCGGCGGTGATGAAATACCAGGAGTCGCCACCCGCCTTCACCATCGCCCCGCCGGTGGACCTTGCCAGCATAAAAGTGTCGTACACCCAATGAATGGTGTTGGCGTTGCAGGACTTGCCGGTCAGGTCGGACGTCGCGGCGCCGGAATTGAGATAGACTTTGTTCTTCTCCCGCGCGACGCCGGCGACCGCGAGGGCGACGCCGGAATTGGCCACCTCGACAATGACATCCACGCCGTCCCGGTCGAACCACTGGCGGGCGATAGTCGTTCCGACATCGGGCTTGTTGAGGTGGTCGGCGGTCAGCACTTCGACGGTGAAGCCCTTGGCCGCGACCCCGAATTCCGCGATCGCCTGGCGCGTCGCGGCGACCGCGCCCGGGCCGGCCAGGTCCTTGTAGGGGCCGGACATATCGGTCAGGCAGCCAATCTTCAGAGCCGGCTTCGCTTGTGCCCGCCCGGCGCGAAGCGGCGCGGCGGCGGCGGAGGCGGCAAGCCCACCCAGCGTAACGGTTCGACGTGTGACGTTCATAGCACTCCCTCCCTCCGGGCGTTTTCCAAGGTGCCCTTGTTTCCTCGCCGGACGGATCGGTGGGCGGCCCGGCGCCGCCGTTCCATCGCGTTATCCGTGTCGTGCCGGTGCGTCCGGCCATCCAGTCCCGCATCTGCCGCGATCGGTGGTCCGGATGCGCCGAACCACCGCGACAGGAAGTTCGTGTGGTCAGACCCCCAGATATTCGTGCAGCTTGTCCATGCTGGAATTCAGCAGATGGTTCGGGATCATGTCCACGATCTTGCCGTGTTCCATCACGTAATGACGATCCGCCACGGTGGCGGCGAACCGGAAGTTCTGTTCCACCAGCAGCACGGTGAAGCCGCGCTTCTTGATCTCGCGAATGGTGCGGCCGATCTGCTGCACGATGACCGGGGCGAGGCCTTCCGTCGGTTCATCCAGCAGCAGCATCTTGGCGCCGGTGCGCAGGATACGCGCGATCGCCAGCATCTGCTGCTCCCCGCCGGAGAGTTTGGTGCCGTGCGCCGTCCGGGCGCGTTCCCGCAGGTTGGGGAACAGGGTGTAGATCTCCTCCACCGACAGGCCACCGGGCGCGACGACCGGCGGCAGCATCAGGTTCTCGGTCACCGACAGGGAGCCGAAGATACCACGCTCCTCGGGGCAGATGGCGATGCCGGACTTGGCGATCTGGTTGGGCATCCGACCGACCATTTCGGCGCCGCGGAATTTCACGCTGCCTTCGCGGCGCGGCACCAGGCCCATGATGGATTTCATCGTCGTGGTCTTGCCGGCGCCGTTGCGGCCCAGCAGGGTCACGACCTCGCCCTCGCGCACCTCGAAATCGACGCCGTGCAGGATGTGGCTTTCGCCGTACCAGGCGTTCAGGCCTTTTGTTTCAAGCATCGGCGGTTCCCAGGTAAGCGGCGATCACGTCGGGGTTCTTCGACACCGTCTCGTAATTGCCCTCGGCCAGGACCTTGCCGCGGGTCAGCACGGTGATCGTGTCGCACAGGCCTTCGACCACCGACAGATTGTGCTCCACCATCAGGATGGTGCGGCCATTGCGGATGCGCTTGATCAGGTCCACGACACGGTCGACGTCGCCATGCGCCATGCCGGCGGTCGGTTCGTCCAGGAGCATCATTTCGGGCTCCAGGGCGAGGGTGGTGGCGATTTCCAGCGCCCGTTTCAGCCCATAGGGCAGGTCCGCGACGACGGTTTCGGTGAACGACGACAGGCCGACATCGAACAGCAATTCATGCGCGCGGTCGTCATACACCTTCAGCGCGCGATCGGAGCGCCAGAAGTCGAAACTGGCGCCACGGGTGCGCTGCAAAGCGAGGCGGACATTTTCCAGCGCGGTCAGATGCGGGAACACCGCCGAAATCTGGAAGCTGCGCACCAGTCCCAGCCGCGCGACCATGGCCGGTTTCATGCCCGTAATGTCACGGCCTTTAAACTTGATCTTGCCGCGCGTTGGCGGCAGGAAGGAGGTCAGCAGGTTGAAGCACGTCGTCTTGCCGGCGCCGTTGGGGCCGATCAAAGCGTGGATCGTGCCGGCTCCGACGCGCAGATTGACGCCATCGACGGCCACGAAGCCGCTGAATTCGCGCGTCAGCCCCTCTGTCTCCAGGATGGTGTCTGTCACCCCCGGACGTCCCCCTCATTTGGAATTGGTTCCAGTATGCGGGGCGTTTTGCATATACCGCGAAATGGTGCAAGGCCGTTACCGCCAATTGGTACGCGATCGTGTCGGGTCACCGAACGAGGCTGCACCCCGATCGGGTTGTAGCTGATGCCGGTGACCTGCTACCGATGCGGGTAGCGGGCGTGCTGACCCATCCGAATTGTGAAGGATGAATACAATCGTCTGCGGTCGAACCGCCCCCGCACGGGAAGCGCCCTCCCCAACAACGCAAGCCAGCGTGTGAGGGCTCCAACCTGAAGCTATCGCCCGCCGGGCGTTTCCCTGCCGCGCCGGACGGCGCGCGCCGATGACAACCACGCGAAGAATGGCCGGCGCGGCCTGGCCTGCTTCGGGCCGCTGCGCTCAGTGCGACACAAAGGTCAAATAACCGACAGCCGTCCAGACGATCAGCGACAGGATCAGGCCATGCACCAGGCCACGCATGAACGCCGTCTCGCCTGCACCCGTCACAACCTTCGCGGACGGCACCGGCGCCGCAGATGAGAGTGTCGATGAATGGCGCACCGCATCGCTCCTTTTCGGTTGACCTGTAGATAACGGCGCGGTGAGCACACGCCAACTTGAATCACGAGAACGCGAGCGAATCGAACGCCGGCGATATACAATCGTCATAACGCGCCCGGGCGTTTACTGGCTCGTTCTGTGCAGTTCCGCAAACTATTTGGTATTGCATCTATTCCTGGGAACGGAATCCTTGTTTCAGTGACTTGGCGACGAAGGATGAGTCGTTACGCGATCACGCAAGCGTGTGTCGTTGACAAAGGATATCTTTTGTAAAGAAAAAGTTGCAGCGTCACGGCTGCGTGAAGCAGGCTAATCACATATTCGTGAGCGCCACGGGCCGATCCAGCCGGCGCGAAGGGAGATCTCTGATGCAGCTACACCGCACGTCACCCGCCGCGCCAACCGGCTTGTCGTTCGATATTCCCGATCTCCTGCTGCTTCGGGGGTGGGCCGAGTTTCATGATCTGCGCATGACCATCGAACTCGATGTGTGTGCGGACGGCGCGGAGTATGAAGAACTGCTCGCCCTGCGTGGTCGCCACCGCGCATTCCGGCGGTGGATGATCTGGCGGTCTCGCAATGGCATCATCGTGCAATCGGCAACGGGGTGCCCGATGCGGTTCGACTGCTTGGGCGACGCGCTGGACGTGCTGATACCAACACGTGACTGATGGCCGGCTGGCTGATGCCCGTCTGGCTGATGCCCGTCTGGCTGATGCCCATCTGGCTGATGCCCATCTGGCTGATGCCCGGCTGGCTGATGCCCGGCTGGCTGATGCCCGGCTGGCTGATGCCCGCCAATCGCTTGATCTCATATTGACTGTAGGGTTTCCGACGACTGCGTGTTCACGCCGTCGTGCCGCCTCCGCCGCTTCCGCTACCGGCCCTTGCTCGGCCACCATCGTCGCGACAGGTCGAGCGAGCGTTTCGCTCAAGTATCATGCAGGCGGATCGCCGGCCTTGCAGCTGCGCTGTGCCGCCGGCCCCGCATAGGTATCCAGGTTAAGCGCTGTGTTGATCAGCGCCAGATGCGAGAACGCCTGCGGGAAGTTCCCAAGCTGGCGGCGTCCCACGGGGTCGTATTCCTCCGCCAGCAGGCCGACATCGTTTGCCAGCGCCAACAACCGGTCGAACAGCGCCCGCGCTTCCGCCTGCCGGCCCTGAAGTGCCAGGTTGTCGACGTACCAGAAGCTGCAGGCCAGGAATACACCCTCGTCGCCCGACAATCCGTCCGGGGTTTCATCGGTGTGATAGCGGCGGACCAGGCCTTCGATCATCAGGTCGCGGCCGATCGCCTCCACCGTCCCGATAATTCTTGGGTCCTCGGGCGGCAGAAAGCCCACCAGCGGCAGCAGCAGCAGGCTGGCATCCAGCGTGTCGCCGCCGAAATACTGCACGAAACTGTTGCGCGCCGGGCTGAACGCCTCGCG
>DATARX010000110.1:0-6647 GCA_036263955.1 Rhodopila sp. | reverse complement strand
CGGCCCTTGGAACCCCGGTATAAGGGGATCAAAGGGGGCGTCGCCCCCTTTCCGGGTCAAGGGCGGAGCCCTTGGCTTCCCTCAGGCCACCTTACACGTATCAGGACGCACGATGATCCCGGTTTCGGTTGTTACGGGGTTTCTCGGCAGTGGAAAGACGACGCTGATCAGTCGGGTACTGCGGGATCCGCGTTTTGGGCGGACGGCGGTCATTGTCAGTGAATTCGGCGAAGTGGCGCTGGATCACGATCTGATCGCAAGCAGCGACGATTCGGTCCTTACATTGAATACGGGCTGCCTGTGCTGTGCGGTGCAGACCGATCTGGCGCGGACGTTGATGACGCTTTTCCAGCGACGCGCAGCTGGCTCGGTGGCCTATGATCGGGTTCTGATCGAAACCTCCGGCTTGTCCGAACCGGCGCCGGTATTGCAGGCGATCATGCTGGATGGTGGCGTTTCGGCGACGCACCAGCTTCCGTATGTGGTGACGCTGGCTGATGCCATTCATGGCGAAACGACTCTGCGGGAGCATGTCCAGGCACGGCATCAGGTCGCGCTGGCGGACCGGATCTTGATCAGCAAGACCGATCTGCGGGCAACTTCGGAGCGGCTGGTGGCCGCGCTGGATGCGTTGAATCCGGATTGTCCCAGGATGACCACGATGGCGGCGGCGCCGGAGGATTTGTTCGGAGCCGGGTCGTTCGCGGTGCCCGACGGCCGGCTGAATGATGTTTCCAGCGGACGCGGCCATGCCGGCGTTGAATCGACGGTGATCCTGCGTGAACGTCCACTTCCGGCGCTGGTGCTGACGATGCTGCTCCAAGCGGTGGTCGAACATTGCGGCGGACGTCTGCTGCGCCTCAAAGGCCTGGTCGCGATCGAGGAGATGCCGGGACAACCGGCCGTCGTTCATGGCGTTCGGCATGTCGTCAGCCCACCCGAGTTCCTTGACCGCTGGCCAAGTTCGGATGAGCGGACGCGGATTGTCTTGATAACGACGGGGGTGCCGCGTTATTTCGCGGCAAAATTACTCGACGCGATCGAGGAAGAGGTGCGGGATGCCGCTTTGGCCTCGCGCGCAGCCTTCGGCTGACACGTAGAATTTCCCGAACAACGCGCCGGAACGGGCCCACGGGCGCGGCGTTCGAATATGACGAACGTCCTATTGCCGAATCCTGACGGATCATTAATTTCTATGTTGCGCCGCAGCAGGCGCCTGACCCGAGGATCTCGTTTCGATGCGTCTTATTGCCGCCGTGCCGCTTGCATTCATGCTGTCGATTGCGCCGGTCGTCCATGCCCAGATGCCGGGTGGGCCGCCCTCGGTCGGCGTGGTGCGGGCAGAGCTGACGGCAATCACCGAGACATCGGAGTTCATCGGCCGCATCCAGGCCATCGAGCGCGTTGCCTTGACCGCTCGGGTCACCGCGTTCCTGGACCAGCGCCTGTTCACCGAGGGCCTGGAGGTCAAGCAGGGTGACCTGCTCTATCGGCTGGAGCGCGGCCCGTTCGAGGCGGCGGTCCAGCAGCAGGAAGCGGCCGTGGCCGACACCAGCGCACGCCTGGCCAATGCCAATATCCAGTTGGCGAGGGCGCAGTCGCTGCTGGCGACGCCGGCCGGCCAGCGGTCTAACGTCGACGACGCGGTCGCCAACCAGCGATCGCTGGCGGCGCAGGTGCTGTCGGCGCAGGCGCAGCTGCGCAATGCACAAATCAATCTGGACTACACCGAGATCCGCGCGCCGATCGCCGGCAAGATCAGCCGGACGGCGATCACCGTCGGCAACGTCGTCTCCCCCAGTTCCGGGCCGCTGGCGTCGATCGTCAGCCAGGATCCGATGTATGTGCTGTTTCCCGTCGCTTCGCGCACGTTGACGGAATTGCAGAAGCGCTACGCCGACAAGGGCGGCGTCACCGCTTCGGTGGTTAAGCTGCGGCTGCCGGACGGATCGCTGTACAACCAGACCGGCAAGATCGATTACGTTGAACCGAGTGTTTCCGCGACGACGGATACGATTTTATTGCGGGCGCGCATTCCCAATCCGCCCCGCCGTGAGGTGGTGGCCGGTCAGCCGGTCGAGCGTCCGCTGGTGGACGGCGCCTTTGTTTCCGCCGTGGTCGAAGGCGTCCAGCCGGTCATGGCGCTGGGTATTCCACGCAAGGCGGTGCTTTCGGACCAGCAGGGCGACTATGTTTATGTGGTTGGCGCCGGCAACAAGGTTGAGCAGCGGCGGATCCAGTTGGGACAGTCCACGCCGACCACGGCCGTGGTCGCCGGCGGCCTGAAAGAAGGCGAACTGGTTGTCGCCGACGGCCTGCAGCGCGTCCGCCCGGGCTTGGAGGTCAGCCCCGGCCCGGCCAGCCCGCCACCGCCCGGCACCGCGCCATCCGCCCCAAGCGCTGGAAAGTCGTAGCATGATCTCCGGCGTATTCGTCGACCGGCCGCGACTGGCTCTTGTCATCGCCATTCTGCTGACGCTGGCGGGTGGGCTCTCGCTGTTGCGGATTCCGGTTTCGCAGTTTCCCGACATCGTGCCGCCGCAGGTCACGGTCTCCACGTCGTTCGCCGGCGCTTCGGCGGCGGTGGTGGAGCAGACCATCGCGCAGCCGATCGAGGCCGCGGTCGTTGGCGTGGACAAGATGATCTACATGAAGTCCAACAGCGGCAACGACGGCAGCTACGGGCTGAGCGTCAGCTTCGAACTTGGCACCAACCCTGACATCGATACGGTCAACGTCAACAACCGGGTCCAGCAGGCGCTGGCGAGGCTGCCGCCGGAAGTGCAGCGATACGGCATTACGGTACGCAAGAAATCGGCCGCCATCCTGGAATTTCTGCAATTCTACAGTGAGGGCGGCAAGCAGGATCCGCTGTTCATCAGCAATTACGTGACCATCAACGTGCTGGACCGGCTGACCCGGGTTCCCGGCGTGGGCGATGCGACGCTGTTCGGACGGCTGGATTATTCGATGCGAATCTGGTTCGATATGGACCGGCTGGTGGCGTTGAACCTGGCGCCGTCGGACATCATCGCCGTCATCCAGTCACAGAACGTGCAGGCCGCGGTGGGGCGTATCGGCGCCAGGCCGACCAGCGATGCGACTCAGTTCCAACTGAGCGTGCAGACCCAGGGGCGGCTGACGACGCCCGAACAGTTCGGCGATATCGTCATCCGCGCCAACCCGGACGGTTCGGTCCTGCGGATCAAGGATGTGGCGCGGACGGAACTGGGGGCGGCCAACAGTGACACACTGAGCCGGCTGAACGGCAACCCGGCGGTTTCGATCGGCATCTACCTCGCCCCCGGGGCAAACGCCGTGCAGACATCCGCTCGGGTCAGCAAGGCGCTGAGCGAACTGTCTGTCCGGTTCCCGGAGAGCATCAAGGCGCGGGTCTTCTACGACAGCAGCACATTTGTTTCCGACACGATCACCGAGGTGGAGAAGACGCTGGGCATCGCCTTCATCCTGGTGGTCGCGGTGGTGTTCGTGTTCCTGGGGAGCCTGCGCGCGACGATCATTCCGATGGTGGCGATACCGGTCAGCCTGATCGGGACGTTCGCGGCGCTGCTGGCATTGGGTTTTTCTGCCAACACGATCTCCCTGCTCGCCATGGTGCTGGGCATCGGCGTTGTTGTCGACGATGCGATCGTGGTGGTCGAGAACGTCGAACGGGTGATGAGCGAGGAGCCTGAGTTGTCCCCGGCGGCGGCGACGAAGAAGGCGATGAACCAGATCACCGGGCCGGTCATCGCGATTTCGCTCGTGCTGCTGTCGGTGTTCGTGCCGGTCGCATTCATACCGGGCTTGTCGGGCACGTTGTTCCGCCAGTTTGCAGTGACGATCAGCATTTCCATGCTGCTGTCGGCGGTGATCGCGTTGACGCTGTCGCCGGCACTGTGCGCGCTGTTCCTGCGCCATAGCCCGCGCCCACGCGGGCCGATCGGCTGGATGCTGACCGGCATCGACAAGGTCCGCGACGGATATGCCGGTGTGGTGAATCGGCTGTTACGGCTGTCGGTGCTGTCCCTGCTCGCCATCGCGGCGGCCGGTGCCGGGATTTTGCTGATCGGCCGCACCACGCCGATCGGGTTCCTGCCGGAGGAGGACCAGGGCGCCATTTTCACCGTGGTGCAACTGCCGGACGGCGCCTCGGTGGAGCGCACCCGCACCGTGGTGCAGCAGGTAGAAAACTTGATCCGCCCCATGCCGCAGGTGGAAGCGGTGCTTTCGATCGTGGGCTTCTCCCTGCTGGATGGCGGCAACGAGCCGAACGCCGCGTTCCTGGTCACCCGGCTGAAGCCGTTCCACGACCGGACCGGGCCCAATGACGGGGTGCGAACCGTGCTGGGGCAGATTTTCGGCGCGGCGCAGCAGATCCGTTCGGCCACCGTGTTTCCGTTCAACCTGCCGCCGATCATCGGCCTGTCCACCAGCGGCGGCTTCGAATACCAGTTGGAGAATCTGGAAGGCCGGCCGCCGGAGGACATGGCGAGCACGATGCAGGGCATGGTCGCCGCGGCCAATCAGGATCCGCGGCTGACACGGGTGTTTTCGACCTTCACCGCGTCCAATCCGTCGATCTGGCTGGATATCGACCGGGAAAAGGCGCAGGCCCTGGGTTTGGCGATTTCAAACGTGTTCAACGCGCTGCAAGCCGGCCTGGGTGGGTACTACGTCAACGATTTCAATTTGTTTGGGCGGACCTGGCAGGTCAATATCCAGGCCGATGCGATCGATCGCAGCGACCCGGCGTCGATCTATAAGATCTATGTGCGCAATAATCGCGGGGAGATGGTGCCGCTACGCTCCATCGCCAATGTCCGCATCGCGCTGGGTCCACAGGTCATCAGCCGCTACAACAACTATCGCAGCGTGACGATCAACGGCACGCCGAAGCCAGGTGTCTCGTCGGGCGATGCGCTGGTGGCGATGGATCAGCTGTCCCGTACCACCCTGCCGCCAGGCTATACCTACGAATGGACCGGCACGGCGTACCAGGAACGCGAAGCGTCCGGCCAGACCGGTACGATCCTGGCGCTGGCGGTGCTGTTCGCATACCTGTTCCTGGTGGCGCTGTATGAGAGCTGGATGATCCCGATCCCGGTGCTGCTGTCGGTCACCGTGGGTGTGCTGGGAGCGTTCATCGGATTGGCGATCTCGGGCCTGCCGCTGGATCTGTACGCGCAGATCGGCATGGTGGTGCTGATCGCGCTGGCGGCGAAGAACGGGATCCTGATCGTGGAGTTCGCCAAGGAACAACGCGAAGCCGGGCTGCCGATCCGGGAGGCAGCGGCAATGGGCGCGCGGATGCGAATCCGTGCCGTGCTGATGACGTCGATCGCGTTCATTTTCGGGTTGATCCCGCTCGTTTGGGCGACCGGGGCGGCGATGCTGAGCCGGCGGGCGGTCGGCACGGCGGTGTTCGCCGGCATGATCGTGGCGAGTTCGATCGGCGTGTTCCTGATTCCGATGCTGTATGTCGTATTCCAGACGACGCGGGAGCGGGTGAAACGGCGATTCGGCGCGACGACCAGACGCCGGTAGAATCTCGGGAAGCGGGCGACTTGATCCTTGCATCGGAACGCCGGCGCCAATAGGGTCCGGCCGTTCGTCGGGGTGTGGCGCAGCCTGGTAGCGCGCCTGTTTTGGGTACAGGAGGTCGTGGGTTCGAGTCCCGCCGCCCCGACCATTTGCTTACGGAGACTCTTTCCATGCGTGCCCGCATTTTCCAGCCGCCGAAGACCGCCATGCAGTCCGGTTGGGCCAAGACCCAGGATTGGGCGCTGGAATTCGTGCCGTCGCATGGCAAGCACGCCGACCCGTTGATGGGCTGGAGCGGCGGCGGCGATACGCAAACGCAGGTGAAGCTGTTCTTCGATACACGTGACGAAGCGATCGCCTACGCCGAACGCGCCGGCATCCAATACGATGTGGAGTTGCCGCAGGCCCGCCGGATCAAGCCGAAGGCCTATGCCGACAACTTCAGATGGGGCCGCATCGAAAACTGGACCCACTGAGCGGGTTCTGATGGCGGTTTATACCGAGGTCACCGACGAGGCCCTGGCGGATTTCCTGCGCGGCTACGACATCGGCACGATGGTCGCCTATCGCGGCATTGCCGAGGGCGTCGAGAACTCCAATTTTTCGCTCCGCACCAGCGGCGGCGACTTTATCCTGACGCTGTACGAAAAACGCGTCGACCCGAACGACCTGCCCTGGTTTCTGGGACTGATGGAACACCTGGCGCAGCGCGGCGTGGTTTGCCCGCAGCCGGTGCGCGGGCGGGATGGGTCGGCGTTGCGGCAGCTGTTCGGCAAGCATGCGGCGATCACCACGTTCCTGCCGGGGGTGTGGCCGCGGCGGGTGCGGCAGGCACATTGCGGGCCGGTGGGCACGGCGCTGGCTCGGTTGCATTCGGCGGGTGCAGACTACGCCCCGGTTCGCAGCAACGCGCTGGGGCCGGCAAGCTGGATGCCGCTGCTTGACCGCTGCCGGGCGCAGGCGGACGAGGTGCCGTGTGGATTGATCCAGGAGCTGGATACGGCGCTGGGGTCGATCCTGGCGCGATGGCCGGTCGGGCTTCCGGTCGGGCATATTCATGCGGATCTGTTCCCGGACAATGTGTTCTTCCTGGGCGACACGCT